>CAKPVJ010000024.1 GCA_934193515.1 uncultured Megasphaera sp.
AGAACCATTTTAACATGAAGCGTCACTATGGATTTTTGTTTTTTGATTAACTGTTCAAGTTCATTTTACAACGGACCTAAAAATCTTTTTGAATATCTTTACTATAATTAAAAGGTTTAATAGCTATTTTTACTTCTTCTGGAATTTGTTTTTTTTCTATTTTCTTATATAATTTACTAGCTTTTTTTAATATAATAGCTGCATTTGGCTTTTCTCTTACGCATATTTTATCCAAACCTAAAAATTTTTCTCTGTTTTTAGCATAACAAATAATTGTTTCATGCATAGCAGAAACACCCTTTGCATCTCCTTTGGGATTTCCTTTATTCCATATAATTTCACCTAAATTATTTTGCTCCCCAAATATCTCATTCATTAAAAGAGAAAGATTATTTTGCTCATGTTCGTCAATATTTATAATAATAACACCCTGAGAAGAAAGTAGCTTTTTAGCTATACTTAATCTTATAAACATGAAAGAGAGCCATTTGGAATGTTTAAATGAATCATCTTTATCAACAAAATTGTCATCATAAATAAAATCATTTTCTCCGCGATTATACGGTGGATCTATATAAATGACATCAATTTTTTCTTTATGCGTTTTCTCTAACAGACGCAAACTGTGCAAATTATCGCCTTCGAGGAGAAAATTGTATGCTTCGTCCGGAGCAGCCGTGATTTCTCTATCCATATCTTCCGTAAATACAGGAATGTGGGTCTGCATCTTGACATCAACAGCTTCTTCATGCTGTTCCCAGACAAGGCCATACTTCTTTTCATTTAGAACATTCTCAATTTCATTTATAGCTATCAGCGTCTTATCATCATCTTTGTTCTTTTCTTTCAATGTATCCAAAAAATCCAGCATGCGCTGACGTTTTTTCTCTGATAAATTTGTCATTCTTCTTCCTCCACAAATTATTTCAAATCATATTATCTTGTTAGCCCATACTCAGCTCACAAAAAAGTGTACTTTGTTATAACATAGTATTTATTGCATAAAAATTTACATTATTTATATAATTCATTTGGAAATATGCATTTTTTGTCATCGGATAAAATTTATGTTACACTTACAATAAAGTACGATTTATGGCAATAATATACTAAAAAAGATTCGTCTCCTGACACGCAAAAAAACGATATGCTGATAATCCTGTATCTATCAACATATCGTTCTATTCACATTTTATTAGATTTTTATTCAATTATTGGTCTAGCCACTTCTTTGCTTTGTAACGGAATGTGGATAACGGCATGTGACATGCCTTGGCCGCTTGGACGCCGGTGATTTCTCCCATGTTCCATTTTCTTACGATTTCTGCAAAATGATCGGGCAGTGCTTTTTCCGGTCGTCCAAATTTCTTGCCGTTGGCTTTAGCCAGGGCAATGCCTTCGGCTTGGCGCTGACGAATCATTGTGCGTTCGTTTTCTGCAACAAAGGATAATATCTGCAAGACGACATCACTCAAGAACGTGCCAATCAAATCTTTGCCCCGTCGTGTATCTAAAATCGGCATATCCAGTACGACGATATCTACACCCTTTTCTTTGGTTAAGATACGCCATTGTTCTTGAATTTCGTTGTAATTTCGTCCCAGTCGGTCAATGCTTTTGATATACATGATGTCATCTTTTCGTATTTTCCGCATTAATCTTTGATAGGCCTGCCGCTGAAAATCTTTTCCTGATTGCTTGTCAATAAAAATATGACTTTCCGGAATCTTCATATCTTTTAACGCTTTAATTTGCCGCAGTTCATGCTGTTCTTTGCTGCTGACGCGTACATATCCGTATTGTTGCTTCATGAGATTTCATGCCCCCTTGATAGAAAAAACAACTTTTACTTATATACCTATATTTATATAAGAGAAATTTATTGGCATTTTCTCTTTATTTTTACTATTTTCTTGATACAGATTTTGCAATTACAGGTGGAGTAATCAACTAGTACGAATAGTACTCATGATAAAACATAAAGAGCGATGGTATGAAACCAGTTGCTCATTGATGAACGGCTGGGCATCTTGATGAAAAAATATAATAGAAACCTCTAAGAAATGTACAAAAAATCATTGACACCTTTTGCGAACATATGTTATATTTCAGATATAGTCATGCTGCGCAGCATTATCGCGTATCAGGACTCGTAAGGAACGCGTTCGTTCACCACAGATGTATATCTTGTATACGATATGAGCTTTCATCGGTATACCAGATATATTCTGTGGTTTTTTTATGTTATAATTAAAGGAGGAAGCTTGCATGTCCACTACGTTTGACCAGCTTACCATTACCAATGATTTTCTTTTCAAAAAAGTCATGCAGAACAAACGCATCTGCAAACATCTCATTGAAGAAATTCTCCACATTCAGATTGAGACTCTGACCTTTATTGAATTAGAGAAAACCATCGACATTTACCACAGCAGCCACGGTATCCGCCTCGATGTCACGGCACATGATGAACATCACACGCGGTATAATATCGAAATGCAGGCTTCGGATGTCATCAATGAAGACACGGGCCTGTCGGTACTGCCCAAACGCACACGGTATTACCAAGCTATGCTGGATATGGATTTATTAAAAAAAGGTCAGCCCTACGACAGGCTCAATCCAACGTATATCATTTTTATCTGTAACTTTGACCTGTTTGGCAAGGGACTGTATTCGTATACCTTTCAAAAACACTGCCAAGAAGACGCATCCCTAATCTTGCCTGATGATACCACTGTTTTGTTTCTTAATGCAGCAGGTACGCACGGCAGCGTAACGCCCCATACCAAAAGTTTCTTACAATACGTCCATGAACACATTGTCACGGATGCGTTCACCGAGGAAATCAACACAGAAATTTTAAAAATCAAATGTGACGAAAAGATACGAGGTGAGTTTATGCATTTCGAACTATTATTACACGACAAAAAAGAAGAAGGCCGGCGCGAAGGTCTTCGCGAAGGTCGGCAAAAAGGTCGGCACGAAGAACGAGTCGTACTAATCAAAACGCTCATGGAAAGCATGAACCTTTCTATTGAAAATGCTATGGCAGCTCTCAAAATACCTCCGGCTCAATGGGAATATTACAAAAAACAAATTCTCTCATAAACGCATACAGATTCTATACTACTGGGTTCGTATGGACAGCTCTGTTCATACGAACCTTTTCTTTGCTTCGAAAATTAAATTATTTGTAGTCTGTTTTAGTTCGTTTTCCTATATTTTTCCACAGCAACGCAGCCGCCATGTTTTTGACTGACCTGTCTGGTCATTACCGTCTAACAACTACAGGGCTTGGGAATGTTCCTTCTGCATATTTGACAAAAATTTTATCCTCATATCTTCTTTTTTCCATTGTCAAACAGAGAAAAATACGCTACGCTTATGCTATGTTTTTATAGTTTTATAGTTGTAAAGGAGGATGTATCATGGATAGAACAAGTATGATGTATAAAATGTATGATAAAAAGGGACCGAAAGTCGCTGAAAATTTTAATAAACGCGGTTTCGAAGCGTATTACTGTCCTACAAAAGAAGAGGCTTTGAAAAAAGCTGTTTCGTTGATCCCGGAAAGTCATGTCGTATCTTGGGGCGGCTCTGTATCTATTGATGAAATCGGCCTGCGTCCGTATGTGTTGGAACATCGCCAGGTCATCGACAGAGAAACAGCCAAAACGCCGGCAGAAAAACAGGATATTATGCGCAGCGCACTGACTTGTGACACATTTATTATGGGAACGAATGCAGCTACAGAAGACGGCCAGTTATATAATATTGACGGCAACGGCAATCGTGTTGCCGCGCTCATTTTTGGGCCTAAACAGGTCGTCGTTATTGTCGGCATGAACAAAGTAGAACCGACGTTGGAAGCGGCTATCACACGAGCACGCACGGTAGCTTCGCCAATAAACATGCAGCGTTTCAGCAAAAAGACACCCTGCGCCGTTACCGGCATGTGTGCGGACTGCAACAGCCCGGACAGTATCTGCAATCAAATGGTTCGCACCCGACGCTGTGCGCCTGCCGGCCGCATCAAAGTGATTTTAGTCGGAGAAAACCTAGGATATTAATCAGAAGATTGCTGTAGGGAGCTGCGGCTCTTTCCGTTTAGCTGCGTTTTGTGCTATACTAAAACTCGTTACGACAGAATGCTATTATAGGAAAGAGAATAAAACATGGAAAAATATTTTGATATTAACACAAAAGGATACAGTGTCCGCTGCAAGCTGCTTTGCAGCAATCATGACAAAACGACGCGCACATTTGACAACGTCGTCATCGTCACGCACGGATTTGGCAGCAGTAAGGAAACGGCCGGTACGCTTCATTTTGCCGAACATTTGACATCAAAATACAAAGGCTACGCGGTTATTGCGTTTGACTGGCCCTGCCACGGTGCCGATGCCCGTAAAAAACTGACGGTAGATGAATGTTTATCTTATCTGACGTTTGTCACGACATATGCCAAGGATACGCTGAAAGCCAAGCATATCTACAATTATTCTTCCAGCTTCGGCGGCTATCTGACCCTGCGCTATCTCATTGAAATCGGCAATCCCTTTACCAAAATTGCCCTGCGCTGCCCGGCCATCCATATGTATGAGACCATGTGCCGTCATATTTCCCCAGAAGACCATGTCAAACTAAAAAAAGGAAAAGAAATACAAGTCGGGTTTGAACGTAAAATGAAAATCGACAAGTCCTTCCTCGAATCACTCCAACACTTTGATGTCATGTCCCATGAATATTTTGACTATGCCGATAGGATGCTCATTATCCACGGCACCAAAGATGAAATGATTCCCATCAAAGATTCGCTGGCATTTGCAGAAAACAACGTCATCGAGTTTATTCCGGTAGAAGGGGCCAATCATCCTTTTCAAAATCCGAACCATATGGCACTAGCCATTCATAAGATTATCGAGTTTTTTGCATAATACGCTATTGCCTTAGTATCGAAAAGCAGGTATATCATGAAATATATTTCACGATATGCCTGCTTTTTTGCGTGTCAAGAAAATGAATTTTTTCACAAATAATGTTTTGTCAATACATAAAATGACCGTTTTTTAACTTTGATTATGCATTTTTCGCAATGCTATTTTGACGATTCTCTCTCAAATTACCGGAAAACCCTCTATTTTTACCCATTGTTGCGTTTTTTATTCATGCTATAACAGAATGGATTTTTCTATTGAATTATGCTTATATTTTATTGTATACTATTATTATAATTTAATCGAATTAGAAAGTTGTTGTATTAATAACTTTCTAGAATATGCACAATATACTTCATACTCCCCCAACACCCAAAATATGGTGATTTGGGTTCTATGTTTTTCGTTGTGTATAGGAAATTTTTCACACACTTTTATTGTTTTTTAGAAAGGAAGGATCTTTGTCACTATGATTTTTTTACTTGCATTATCACCTATTATATGGCTTGTCATTTCCTTAGGCTTCTTAAAGATGCAAAGTTTTAAAGCCTGCCCGATTGCCCTGCTTATTTCCTTTGCCGTAGCATTACTTCAATACAATATGCCCGGCATGGATGCTGCGACAGCTGCACTCGAAGGGGCAGCCCTGGCATGCTGGCCGATTTTACTCGTTATTATTGCTGCTATTTTTACATATAATTTAACGGTCTATACCAAATCCATGGACATTATCAAGCACATGCTGACTACGGTCAGCAAAGACCGTCGCGTGTTGGCACTTCTCATTGGCTGGGGATTCGGAGCTTTCATGGAAGGCATGGCCGGTTTTGGTACCGCCATTGCAATTCCAGCCAGTATGTTGGTGGCCTTAGGATTTGATCCGATTAAATCCATCTTGCTTTGCTTAATTGCTAACTCCGTACCGACTACGTACGGTTCGATTGGTATTCCGGCTAGTACCTTAGCCAACCTTACCGGCTTGGATCCGGTCACATTATCTACGTATATCAGTTTGCAATTATTACCGCTGAATATCATTTCCCCATTCTTGATGGTTATCGTTGTCGGTGGTTCTATCAAAGCATTAAAAGGTGTTTTTCTTTTGACATTATTATGCGGCCTCGGTTTAGCCATTCCGGAATTATTGATTTCCATGGTCGCCGGTCCGGAACTCGCTGTTATGATTTCTTCCATCGTCATTTTGGCTATTATCGTTGCCTATGCAAAATTACGTCCTACAAACGACCCTACGTACTTCATGGATATTAATCCCGGCCATGTTCCCCTCCACGGCGGTGTATTAGCTTGCTTACCTTTTATTTTGATTTTTGTATTTCTCCTTCTTACGTCAAAATTCGTTCCCGCTATTAATGTGCCACTCAGCTCCATCAAAACATCCGTTCTTATTTATACAGGTGCCGGCGCTACGCCTTATACCTTTGTTTGGCTTGCTACACCGGGTGTCTTAATCTTTTTAGCTGCATTTATCAGCGGTCGCTGCCAATCGGCTTCGTTTAAAGAAATTTTTACCGTATTGGGTCAAACCATTAAAGGCCTTCGCAACACGATTATTACAATTATCGCTGTCATTGCTACAGCAAAAGTCATGGGCTATAGCGGTATGACATCCGATATTGCATCTACAGCCGTTGCGGCAACCGGTACGATGTATCCGATTATTGCTCCGCTCATCGGTTCTGTTGGTACCTTTATCACCGGTTCCGGCACATCCAGTAATGTCTTGTTTGGCAATTTGCAAACCGATGCTGCCGGTGCCATCAATGCCAACAAAGCTTGGCTTGCTGCTGCAAATTCCACCGGTACGTGTGCTGGCAAAATGATTTCTCCCCAAAGTATTGCTATCGCTGTCGGTGCCATTTCTCTGGTAGGAAAAGATAGTGAAATTTTAAAATCGATTATCATCGTATATGTTCCTTACATCATTGCCTTAGGTTGTATTGTTTACTTTGGTCAATTTCTTGTTGGCTAATACCATCGCATGATACCTAAATAATCACCTCATATAAAACAAGAAGGAGCCGCAACATGCAAAAAAACATGTTGTGGCTCCTTCTTGTTTTACATTTCTATTTCCGTAATCTGACAGTTGCGTACGGGCTTGCTGTGGCGAAACATCGCCATATACTCTTCGACTGTTTTTCCAGGATTTTGATATACCAATAAAAAATTTCTAATAAATTGCGCATGCGTAAACAACAGAATAAATCGTTCCTGCCGCCGTTGTAAAATAGCCAGCGTCTGTTCAATCCGTTCGATGAGCTGCCGATAGCTTTCCGCCCCTTCGCCGTCGATATAATCCGGATCTAATTTACGCCAATAGGATATCACGCGGGGACGGCGTTGGGCAAATGTTGTGCCAACACAGGTTGCCGGTGCCAAATAAACAAATTCGTGAATACAATCCCAAATTCCCGTCGCTGCATGAGGAAAACGACCAATCGTCAGCATGGCTGTCTGCTGCGCTCGTAAATACGGCGATGTTACAATCAGATTCGGTTCTTCCGGAATTTGCAGTGCTAATGCCTGGGCCTGTTTGATTCCTTGTTCCGATAAAGGAATCGTACTATGATCTTGCGTCGGTTCTCCGGCATTGGCTATGCTTTCACCATGTCGAATCAACCAAATTTTTTTCATTCATCCTTCGCCTACCTTTAGGTCTTTTTTTTATTGTATCATGGGCATTAACGGCATGTAAAGAAATTTTATCAGTCATATATACAGTGAAGCAGCCATTTCTAAACGAAAACGGCTGCTTCCTGTATTGTTTGGAATGTATTATCTGTATACAAAAACTCAGTTATGTTTCATCTGCTGCCAAGTCTTTATAAATTTCGTATTTTTTCTTAGCAAATTCTTCGGCTTTAGCAAATAATTCTTCGGCAATATCCGGGAATGTTCGTGTCAGAGCAGCATAGCGGGTTTCTCCCATCAGGTAGTCGCGGAACGATTCTTTTGGTTCTTTGGAATCTAATATAAATGGGTTCTTTCCTTGCTGTTTGAGTAACGGATTATAGCGATACAAATGCCAATACCCGCATTCTACAGCTCGTTTCATTTCGGTCTGCGCATTGCCCATGCCGCCGCGGATACCATGGTTAATACATGGTGAATAGGCAATCAAGATAGACGGACCATTATAGGCTTCTGCTTCTTTAATCGCTTTAATCAACTGATTCGGGTCGGCACCTAAGGCAACTTGCGCCACATATATATGTCCATATGTCATCAGCAATCTGCCCAAATCTTTTTTATTAAACTTACGGCCCGAAGCTGCAAATTGTGCTACCGCTCCTACCGGCGTCGCTTTGGAAGACTGACCGCCCGTATTGGAATATACTTCTGTATCCACAAGCATAATATTGACATTGGCATTCATCGCTAATACATGATCCAATCCGCCATAGCCAATATCATAGGCCCATCCGTCGCCGCCATACATCCATATGGTTTTCTTAATAATATGTTCTTTATGTGCCAAAATCTGCTGCTGCAGTACAGCCGCTTCTCCGGAAAGCTTAGCTTCCGTCAAGGCAGCAATATAAGCTCGACTAATGCCCTCTGTTACTTCGCCTTCATTATCTATACCAATCGAATCCAGCCATTTCGCTATCGCTGCGTGAAGCACGCCCGTCGTCAACGGCAATAACTGCTGTGATTTTACACGAATAGCGTCACGCTGCTGATCCATGGATAAGGACATACCTAGTGCAAATTCAGCATTATCTTCAAAAACTGAATTAGACCAAGCCGGGCCAAATCCTTCGGCATTCGTTGTATACGGAAGACTCGGCATCGCTGCCCCCCAAGCCTGCGTACATCCCGTTGCATTTGCTACCAGCATACGAGGACCAAACAGCTGCGTCAAGATTTTCATATATGCCGTTTCGGCACAACCGGCACAAGCACCGGAGAATTCAAGCAGCGGCTGCTGGAATTGGCTGCCCTTAACGGAGAATTTATCCAATTCAGTCTGTTTAGGCCGTATTGTCTGGGCATAATTCCAGTTTACCTGTTCCTGACGCTGCGTATCTAATGGTTTCATGACCAACGCTTTATCTTTTGCCGGGCAGACATTCACACATGTTTCACAACTATAGCAGTCCAACGGAGATACTTGCATGCGGAATTGATACCCTTCCATGCCTTTGCCGCTTGCTTTTTTCGTAACAAAACCATCGGGAGCCGCATCTTTTTCCTGCGCTTTGACTAAATACGGACGAATCGCTGCATGGGGACATACGAGTGAACACCGGTTACATTGAATGCAGTTTTCAGGAATCCACTGCGGCACCGTCGATGCAATCCCCCGTTTTTCATATTTGGTTGAACTAAGCGGATAGGAACCATCTGCATACGGTACAAATTCACTAACCGGAATCATATCGCCAAGCTGGGCATTGGCTGGTTCAACAATCTTTTTGATAAAATCCGGTACGGCTTTTTCTGGCTTCGGTGCATCATCAGGAAGATTTTTCCAAGAAATAGGCACATCAATCGCTGTGATTCCTTTGATGCCTTCATCTACGGCGGCCTGATTCATAGCAATAATTTTTTCTCCCTTGGCCAAATAGGTCTTCGCAATGGCATCTTTCATGTATTTAACCGCATTGTCAATCGGCAGTATATGGGTCAACTGGAAAAAGGCTGCCTGCAATACTGTGTTGGTTCGATTGCTTCCCAACCCGATTTCTTCAGCAATGCGCGTTGCATTAATGGTATAAAAACGAATCTTCTTTTCTGCCAGCTGTCGTTTTACTTTATTGCTCAGATGTTTTTCTAATTCTTCGCCGCTCCAGCTGCAATTCAGCAGAAATATACCGCCTTCTTTGATTTCACTTACCATGTCATACGAATCCATATACGCCTGTTTATGACATGCCAGGAAATCTGCTTCTTTGATATAATATGTCGCACGAATTGGATGTTTGCCAAACCGTAAGTGCGATTTCGTTACGCCGCCGGATTTTTTGGTATCATATTCAAAATACGCTTGTACGTACATATCCGTATTATCGCCAATAATTTTGATGGAGTTTTTATTGGCACCGACGGTCCCGTCCGAACCAAATCCCCAGAATTTACAATTGACCGTTCCTTCTGTATGAATGGCAATCGGTACATCTGGAATGGAAAGATGCGTTACATCATCAATAATACCCAAGGTAAAATGATTTTTCGGCTGCAAAGAAATCATATTTCTAAACACAGCATGAATCGATGCCGGCGGTACATCTTTGGAAGATAATCCATAGCGACAGGCTAAGACGGATACTTTTTTATCAGTATGCTGCATCGCTGCGCAAATATCTTCATACAGCGGTTCTCCCAAGGCCCCCGGTTCTTTCGTCCGGTCCATGACTGTAATGTATTTGACCGTATTCGGCAACGCCTGGAAGAAATGATGCAAAGAAAACGGACGGTACAAATGTACTTGTATATAGCCGACTTTCTTTCCTTCTTTGCGAAGCGCATCAATCGTTTCTTCTATTGCCCCTGTGACAGAGCCCATCGCTACAACGACATATTCCGCATCTTCGGCACCATAATAATTAAATAACTTATAAGAACGACCTGTCAGATCGCTGATTTTATCCATATATTCTTCTACGATATACGGCAACCGATCATACCAAATATTGCTAGCTTCACGTGATTGGAAGAACATATCCGGATTCGTAACAGTACTGCGCATAACTGGATGTTCCGGATTCAGTCCATGATGTTTGAAATCGTACAAAGCATCCTGGTCAATCAGTTTACCGAGTTCTTCTTCTGGCAGCATGTGAATTTTTTGAATTTCATGAGAGGTACGGAAGCCATCGAAGAAATGCATAAACGGCACATGTCCTTTGATTGCCGATAAATGAGCCACTGCTGCCAAATCGGCACATTCCTGTACGCTGGCACTGCACAACATAGCAAATCCTGTATTACGACAGCCCATGACATCGGAATGATCTCCAAAAATAGACATGGTATGCGTTCCTACCGTACGCGCTGCAATGTGGAGCACAACAGGCTTTAATTCACCGGACAGGCGATGCATAACCGGAATCATCAGCATCAGTCCCTGGGAAGCCGTAAAGGAAGAACACAAACTGCCTGCTTCCGCCGCCCCATGAACAGCACCAATAGCACCGGCTTCTGACTGCATTTCAACTAGTTTGACTGGCTGGCCAAAAAGATTTTTACGGCCGTTGGCGGCCCATACATCAACATGTTCTGCCATAGGCGACGATGGGGTAATAGGATAAATAGTAGCAACTTCTGTAAAGGCATACGCAACCTGAGCAGTTGCTTCGTTGCCATCTAACGTTCTCGTAATTTGTTTGATCATAGTAAAACACTCCTTTATTATGACGTAAGCAAACATCGACAAAAACGATATAAAGGTGCATGCGCTTTTTTCGTATAACGTTTAACGTTTTTCTTTATCTTAAGTATATTCCCATTTATCATAAATGTCAAGAATAGTTAATATGCTTTTTTATCATGAAACTTCCCATAAAAAAACACAGCGGCATATATCTTCTGCTGCTGTACTTTTTATATTGCCGCACCATTATCGACAAAAAAATGACATCCAAATACATGGATGCCATTTTTTTATTTTTGTAATTTGTTTTTCTTCATACACCGCCGCCGCCACCAAATAATACCATAGACACTGGATACGCATATCACTAAAATGAGGAGCCTTCCCCAATGTTCCTGAATACGCAGTAAATCATGGCCCAGCCAAACTTCAACAATAACAGCGGGTATTTTGCCAAGAGCATTCGCAATAAAATGATCTTTGTAAGAAATATGGCTCAAGGCACTGAATGCCGTCACTACGACATTCGGTGAATACGGGATCGCCCGGCCAAACATAATCGTGCGGATGCAGCTGTAAGAATCCAATTTTTCCAGCATATTACTGCGGCTAATGACTTTTTTAGCCTGATTGCGCAGCAATGTGCGTGTCAGATGAAAGCTGATTTCAATGCCCAGCACTTCGCCTATCCAAGAAATAATAATCCCCGGTATTAACCCAAAAATAATCCCATTTACTGTCAAAAAGGGAATAGACGGCAAGCCGATTGCATTGACAAAGGCAATCATAAAAATACTGACACCAATGGCAGCTATGCCAAAAGAAGAAATATATTCCGTCAGTCCATCTAAATCCCCTTGAATGGTAAGATGCCACATGGTGGAATAAAACTCCGGCAGCATTAGCTGAATAAACCATAAAATAAGGATGACTCCCAGAACCCCGCAAATTCGCAATGTCCATCCCAACGTTTTATCCGTCATACAAATGTTGTCCTTATGAAAAAATTTAATATACCGTACCCTTTATTATACCATATCTGTATCATCTTGGTAGGTAGCAATTTTTACTTTTTCTATTTTTCCCATATTTTGACTCATTACAATAAAATCTTCTAATTTTTCCAATGCAATGCCGCTGTCTATCAGTTGTCTAGCCCGCTTAATTCCGGCAGCCAATGTCAACGAAGCCCCGCCGATGTACAGCCCGGCACCGGCATTCAGTAAAATAGCCGTGCGGCAAGGGCCTTTTTCCCCCTGGAGAACGCGCCGTGTAATCGCTGCATTTTCTTTGGGCGTCCCGCCCTGCAGTTCCCGTACGTCACAACGCTGCAGCGAAAATTGTTCCGGGCAGATTTCATATGTTTTATATTGCCCGTCAGAAAATTCACATATAAGCGTATTCGCCGCAGCAGACAGTTCATCCGTTCCATCACGGCCATGCACGACCATTCCTTTTCGGATACCTAAACGAGACAGCACATGAGCCATCGGCTCAACCCAGGCCGCCTGGCTGACGCCCAGCACTTGCCGGGTAATGGAAGCCGGATTGCTGATAGGACGCAGCCTATCCCATACCGTTTCTATGCCCAATTGTCTTTGCAGTTTATCGACTTGCTTCATCGTATAATAATAATACCGGGTATAAAAATAACAAAGCCCAATTTGACGCACCATATCGCAGCAGCTTTCCGGACTGAGAAATATATTGGCTCCCAACGCTTCCAACACATCGGCAGAGCCGCTGCGGGAGGCTTTGGCCCGTGTACCGTGTTTGGCTACAGCTACACCACCGGCAGCAATGACAAACGCCGCTGTCGTCGAAATGTTGAATGTCCTTACACTGCCTCCGCCTGTACCGACAATATCAAACAATTCCCGTTGGCTATGTACAGGTTTGCTGTATTGCCGCATCGCTACTGCCAAGGCATACAGCTCATTTTCCTTTACTCCTTTGGTTGTCAGTGCGGCTAATAACGCACTCAGCTGAACGTCTTCCGTACGTCCTTTCATAATGTGTTCTACGATGTAGGCACAATCCCGTTCCGACAAATCCTGTCGTTTGGTAACCTTTTGCAAAATGCACCGCAGCATAGTCCTCACCTCCTGTACATATTTCATGCGTTCATGTATATAATATATTCATATTTATTATATCATAATTGCTGTTTTAGAGCTACTGTCAGCCAAATCCCTATGGTATGCCGTTTCAACATCTAACACGTATTCAGGCCTGATATGGCGGCAACATAAGAAGCCGTTGGTTCTTTTAAGCCGTTTTTCTCTACCCAATTTGCCTTGTAAATACATCACAAAAAAACATATGAAAAAAGCTGCGCATATAAGAAAATCCATACTGCAGCAGCTTTTTTCATCGTATTCAACCAATCAGTTATTTACTTAAAATCTTTTCAACAGCCTGCGGTTTATGTTCCATCATATTAGTGTAGCCAGGACGAATATCTGCTTTTAAAACCACTTCCATCCGTATGCCTTTTTCGGCAAAATAAAATGTCGCTTTTTTAACGGCTGCCATAACGTCGTCCCATTCGCCTTCAATTTCTGTAAACATAGAATTGGTCCGGCACGGCAGACCTGATTCACGAATAATACGAACAATTTCAGCTACATATGGGGCAAATTCATCACCTGTACCGCAAGGAGCTATGGCTACGGCTACTAATGTATTCATTGTTATTCCTCCTCTATCGTAAAGGGATTCATACTAATATCTTCGGCTGTAGCTTTATATAATTCATCTAAAAAATATTGCTGAAATGAGCCTGTTCCTTCAGCGTGAGCTGCTGCTCGTTTCCCAGCCAAATTATACACAGCTGCGCCGGTTGCTGCGGCAATAAACGGATCTGCTGCCGCTGCATAGACGGCCATGACACCGCCTAAAGAACAGCCGGAACCAGTAACACACGTCATCATGGGCGAGCCGCCATACGAAATAAGCGTCTGCGTACCATCTGTAATGAGGTCTTCCGGCCCGGAAACTGCCACAGCACCGCCAGTCCATGTTGCCAAGGCTTTCGCCGCCGCTTTAGCAGCCATGACTGTATCCGTCGAATCTACGCCGCGCACATTTGAATTATGCTGGCCTCCATCAAGTTCCCACAGTCCTGCCAACGCAATAATTTCTGACGCATTGCCGCGAATAATAGACGGTTTCGTTTCTTTACACTGCAAAAGCAATTGGGTCCGCAACTCACCTACACCGATAGCGACCGGATCTAAAACCCACGGTTTCTTCAATTCATGAAGTACATTTGTTGTAGCCGGTACGGTTTCTTCATAAATAGGCAGCAGAGTTCCTACATTAATGTACATAGAACTGCCTATTTTTGCCATGCTCACGCCTTCATCCGGCAAATATACCATGGCAGCTGAACCGCCAACAGCCAGCTGTGCATTGGCGACAAAGTTAATCGTTACGGTATTCGTAATAGACGGCGACAACGGTGTCGTTGTTTTGACTTGCTGCACCGCTGCTGCTATCTTTTTTTGTATATCTTTCGCATTCATCTGTAAATCACCTCTTTTACGTTATATTTATTATAGACCTTCTGATTCCATGACTCAACTAAATTACTAGGTTTCATGCACCGTATCGTATAAAAAATTTTTTCTAAAAGAAAAAACATCTTTTCATCACCTGTTCATTGGATAAAAAGATGTTTTCGTATGGTAATTTATTCTTGAATATGGTCCGTTTCTTCTATATGGATATCTTGGACTGTATCATTATCGGCAGCAAAGAGAACCGTTCCCTGAATTTTTTTACCCTGTAAAATCATGGGTATCCAAACTCTATCGCCTTTCCACATTTCGTCATACGGAAGCGTATGGATGTCAAACCAAGCAGGCTGCATTTCTTCTGTTTCTTTAGGTACTCCATCATAACGATGAACAAAATACACATAACCCAAATGATTCCATTCCGGCTGAGCCGCAAATTGAAAATCCAATAATCCTACGAGTTCCAAATCACATTCGGTTGCCCGCAACCCCGTTTCTTCCCAAAGTTCCCGCACAGCACATTGGCGAAAGGTTTCGCCTGTTTCTATTTTACCGCCAAATCCATTCCATTTTGTTACGCCAAAGCCACGTTTTTTTCGTCCCAACAAGATATTTCCATCTGCATTGACAGGAAAGCATAATGTCGTATCTCTCATTGTTTTTTGCCTTTTTTATGGAAATATTCGTGTTCTTTAGACAATTCCTGTAAAATAGTATTGACTGTCCAAGAAATATTATTCGGTGTCAACATCGCTTTCAATGGTACGTTCTTAAGACGTCCGCGCCGAATGGCATCTAACAGCAAATTCACTGCAGGATGGTCAAAACCGCATAAAATAATAGCTTCTTTGGTAACAGGCTGCAATTCACTATCCTCTTCTATATTGGTATGTACTTTAGTCGGACTGGTTTCAACTTTAGCTGCCGCAATTTCTTCAATTTCTTCATCCGTAAGCCCTAATAGTTTTCCTACTGTTTCTTTTTTTTCTTCTTCTTTTACTGCTTTGATTTGAGATTTCGTCAACAGTCCTAATAGTTTCAGCTGTTTCAAGCGTTCCGGCGTGAAGTTGACAGCTAACATGATACGATATGCCATAGGATTCCTCTCCTTATATAAAAAAAACCGCTGCGGCTTTACGCCACAGCGGTTAGAATGCGATTAAACTAATTCGATGATTACCATCGGAGCTGCATCGCCCTGGCGAACGCCAGTTTTGATAATACGTGTATAACCGCCTTGACGGTCTTTGTATTTCGGTGCAATTTCATCAAACAGTTTTTTTACTACGCCTTCATCCATCATGTATGCTAATACCTGACGACGAGCATGTAAATCGCCGCGTTTAGCAAGAGTCAGCATTTTTTCAGCAACTTTGCGAAGTTCTTTTGCCTTTGCTTCCGTTGTTTCAATGCGTTCATGTTGGAATAAAGAGGTAACAATGCCGCGCAATAATGCTTTACGTGCAGAGCTGTCACGTCCCAACTTTCTATAAGCCATCGTTCATCCTCCTCGAATTATTCTTCGTTAGATTTCAGATCGAATCCGTAATCCTTTAATTTTTCAATAATTTCATCTACTGATTTTTTGCCCAGATTGCGAATCTTAGACAAGTCATCTTCCGTCCGTTCTACTAAATCGCCTAAGGTGTAAATATTAGCACGTTTTAAGCAGTTAGAAGCACGTACGGACAAGTCCAATACGTCAATCTTAACCTGGCTAAGTTCTGGACCAGCCGGTTCTTCCGGTACTTCTCCATCAGGAGTTGTAAACGGTGCCAATGCTTCATTAGCAGCCGGATCAGAAGCGATTTTTTGGAAATAATCCAAATAGCTGACCATAATGGAAGCTGCTTTTGCTACAGCATTTTCTGCAGCAATACTGCCATCGGTCGTTACTTCAAGCGTCAACGAATCATAATCCATTTCGTTGCCGACCCGGATATTGCCAACTTCATAATTAGTCCGAACAATCGGCGAGAAAATAGAGTCGATTGGAATGACACCAATGACATCTGTATCTCTCTTGTTCTTAGTCGACGGAACATATCCTTTGCCCCGTTCGATATGACATTGCATATGAATATGCGCATCTGTATCAAGTGTAGCAATATGAAGTTCCGGGTTTAAAATTTCTATGTCTGAGTTTACATCAAGGTCTTTTGCGGTAAATTCGCATTCACCACTGACATCTACAGTAATGTCTAATTCATCGACTTCGTCGCGTGTGAATTTTAAGCTCAGCTGTTTGAGGTTCAAGATGATTTCTGAAATATCTTCTCGAACGCCAGGCAACGTTGAAAATTCATGCAATACGCCGTCAATTTTGATAGAGGTGATTGCTACGCCGTCCAACGAAGACAAGAGGACGCGCCGCAAGCTATTGCCCAATGTGATTCCGTAACCTCTGTCAAGAGGTTCGCATACGAATTTTCCATAGGTGCCGTCGTCGCTTCTTTCAACGGTTTTAACTTTAAATTTGTTATCATCAATCATTAGGAAAATCCTCCCATTCCAGAATCAAAACAACTTGGTGGATTGTCTGTTATACACGTCTGCGTTTCGGCGGACGGCAGCCATTATGCGGGATAGGAGTTACGTCTTTGATAGAGTTAACTTCGAGACCTGCAGCCTGCAATGCACGAATAGCAGCTTCACGACCAGAGCCAGGGCCTTTTACAAAAACTTCA
Organism: uncultured Megasphaera sp.; assembly: GCA_934193515.1. Lineage (GTDB taxonomy): Bacteria > Bacillota > Negativicutes > Veillonellales > Megasphaeraceae > Megasphaera. Next base: position 17,486 of record CAKPVJ010000024.1, read on the forward strand.
ACTTGACGAAGACCATATTCCATTGCGGTTTTAGCAGCCTGTTCAGCAGCCATCTGTGCAGCAAACGGAGTGCTTTTACGGGAACCGCGGAAGCCGAGGCCGCCAGCACTTGCCCAAGACAAAGCGTTGCCTTTTGCATCACTAATAGTAACAATAGTATTATTAAAAGTAGAACGAATATGAGCTGCGCCCGATTCTACATGTTTCTTTTCTTTTCTTTTATTGCTTCTTACGTTATTCTTAGCCAAAATCGTTTCCCTCCTTACTTAAGAATCTTATTTCTTCTTACCTGCGATTGCTTTTCTCGGACCTTTACGTGTACGTGCGTTTGTCTTTGTGCGCTGACCGCGAACAGGAAGACCTGCACGATGACGTTTGCCGCGATACGAATTAACTTCGATTAAGCGTTTGATGTTGAGAGCGCCTTCACGACGAAGGTCACCTTCTACTTTATAATCATGACCGATTACTTCACGGATTTTCTGTACTTCATCTTCTGTCAAATCACGAACGCGTGTGTCCGGATTAACACCTGTTTTCTTCAGGATTTCCTGAGAAGAAGAAAGACCAATACCGAAAATGTAAGTCAAACCAATTTCAACTCGTTTATCACGTGGTAAATCCACACCGGCTATACGTGCCATCTATTCATCCACCTCCTGTCTATTAACCTTGTTTCTGTTTATGTTTCGGATTTTCGCAAATAACCATTACACGGCCTTTGCGTTTGATAATTTTGCATTTTTCGCAAATTTTCTTTACTGACGGTTTTACCTTCATAATTAACCTCCTGCGTAATACAATCTTACTTGAAGCGATACGTAATACGACCGCGATTCAGATCATACGGTGTCAATTCCATTGTAACTCTGTCACCAGGAAGAATCCGAATAAAATTCATACGCATTTTTCCTGAAACATGAGCCAGCACGATGTGCTCATTTTCTAATTTTACTTTAAACATTGCGTTAGGCAGTGCTTCAACGACGACGCCTTCTACTTCAATGACATCTTCCTTAGACATGTGTAACCTCCCTGGTCAAATCCATCTTGGCCCGGTTCACAACGGACCGTATCCATTCATTGCTGATTCTCAGGGGACCAACGCTTCCAATGGATCCGTTCGTTCCCACTATCTGGAGATGCCGGCAATTCTTTTTCTTCGGCTTATCCAATTTGTACTTTCTACCGTCAGCAATCCATACATAGGGATAATCCAACTTGCCGACAACGACATACAAGCTATTTTTATCCCTGCCTGCACAGCTTTTGACAACTGCGTAGTCAGGCAACTGTAGCCGCTCCATCATTCCGGTAAGGTCAGGATTTCCGGACCGTTTTCAGTAATAGCTACTGTGTGTTCAAAATGAGCTGCCGGTTTTTTATCACGAGTAACAACAGTCCAGCCGTTTTTCAGCTGCCGAACTTTTTCTGTTCCCATGTTAATCATCGGTTCAATAGCTAAAACCATGCCCGGTTCCAGTAATTCCCCATGACCTGGCATGCCATAATTCGGCACTTCTGGTTCTTCATGCATATCCGTGCCGATACCATGGCCTACATAGTCACGAACAACACCATACCCAAATGATTCAGCATAGGCTTGAACGGCATGTCCGATGTCGCCCAGGTGGTTGCCAGCAACTGCCTGCTCAATGCCTTTATAGAGACTTTCTTCTGTTACTTTGAGCAACTGAAGAGTAGCCGGGGCAACGTGACCAATAGGAATAGTCACTGTGGAGTCTCCATGGTAGCCATTTTTATTTACAACCAAATCAATACTGATTATATCGCCATCTTTTAACTTGCGTCGGCCAGGAATACCATGAACAACTTCTTCATTTACACTGGCGCAAATAGTTGCCGGAAATCCATAATAGCCTTTGCAACTCGGAAAAGCCCCGCAGCTGCGGATGTATTCTTCGCAGCGCTGATCCAGCTCACCCGTTGTAACGCCCGGCTTCGCCAGCTTTTTCATCAGCTGCAACGCATTGGCAGTAATGCGGCCAGCTTCGCGAATATACTCAATTTCCCGTTTAGATTTTAAAATAATCATTTTATTTACTCTTTTCAAGACTTGCTACGATATCATTGAATACGTGTTCCATATCCTGTTTACCATCGACTTCGATATACAAATTGGAGTTTTTGTAGTAATCAATGAGTGGTTTTGTCTGTGCTGCATATACGCTGAGACGTTTCTTGACGGTTTCCATCTTGTCGTCATCACGCTGATACAGTTCACCACCGCACTTGTCGCAGACATTCTTAACTTTAGACGGTTTAAATTCGACATGGTATGTCGCACCGCAGGAACGGCAAATCTGACGGCCTGTTGTACGTTTAATCAGTTCTTCATCCGGAACGGAAATGTTGACAACGCCGTCAAGCTTAATGCCTAAATCGCTGAGAATAGCATCGAGGGATACAGCCTGTGAAGTAGTACGCGGAAAACCATCCAGGATAAATCCTTTCTTGCAATCGTCTTTTGCCAAACGTTCTTTGACAATGCCGACGGTTACAGCATCCGGTACGAGCTGGCCGTTGTCCATGTACTTTTTGGCTTCCAATCCAAGGGGAGTCTGTTCCTTAACGGCTGCACGGAACATATCACCAGTAGAAATCTGGGGAATACCATATTTTTCAATCAATCGTTCGGCCTGTGTGCCTTTGCCAGCACCCGGAGGGCCCATTAAAAGAATGTACACTTAAACTACCCCCTTATTATTTCATAAATCCTTGATATTGTCTATTCAAAACTAAGGATTCAGCTTGTTTCATCGTATCAATAGCAACGCCGACGACAATCAGTAGTGCCGTGCCGCCGAAGTATACGCCTTCAATACCGGTAATCCAGCCAATAAAGTTTGGCAGAATTGCAATAAATGCTAAGAAAAACGCACCAGCAAGAGTGATACGAGTCATAATTCTATCTATATACAAAGCCGTTGGCTGTCCCGGGCGAATCCCAGGAATAAAGCCGCCGTATTTTTGCATATTTTCCGTAAGCTGCGGAATATTCAGCGAAATAGCGGTATAAAAATATGTAAAGAAGATAATCAGGATTGCATACATGACGGTATTGGTTACCGTACCCCATGCAAACCATCCTGCAATCATCTGAATCGTTTCATTCTGTACAAATTGTGCAATTGTAACAGGGAACATCAATACAGAAGACGCGAAGATAATGGGAATTACCCCTGCCTGATTTACTTTCAGCGGAATATGTGTAGAATGACCGCCATACATCTTACGACCGACAATACGTTTTGCATACTGTACAGCTACACGCCGCTGTCCTTGTGTTACTTCAATAACGACTACAATCATAAAAATTGCAATCAGTGCAAAGAGCAACACTTGGAAAATGTTAATAGAACCAGCTTGAATATACTTATATACCGTCATGCAGCCATTTGGAAAGCGAGCTACGATGCCGGCAAAAATGATAAGGGAAATCCCATTACCAATACCGCCAGCTGTAATCTGGTCACCCAGCCACATGAGGAAACAAGTGCCAGCTGTCAAAATAACAGCTACCATAAGGACCATTGCCCAGCTATTGTCAATGAGTGCATTATTTACTTTCAATGCATAGCTCATGGCAAACGCCTGAATAAATCCAAGTAAAACAGTACCATACCGCGTTACTTTTTGGATCTTATCACGGCCATCTTGGTTATCTTTAGCCCATTGTTCAAAAGTAGGTACTACCGATGTCAGCAGCTGCATAATAATTGAAGCATTGATATACGGCGTAATGCTCATGGCAAGAATAGAAAACTTGCTCAATGCACCGCCAGAAAATAAATCAAGCAATCCAAATAAGTTGCCGCTGCTAAAGAGATTTTCAATGACTGAGGCGTCTACCCCTGGAACAGGGATATGGACACCTAGTCTGAAAATGATGAACATGATTAAGGTGAATACTGCCCGTTTCCGAAATTCCGGCACGTTCAGTACGTTCTGGATGCTATCTAACATCGCAAATCACCCCTACTGTTCTGCTACCGGTTCTTCTCCCGGTACTACAACCTTACCGCCTGCAGCTTCGATTTTAGCTTTAGCAGATTTAGTGAAGCCATTAGCTACGACAGTGAGTTTCTTTTCGATTTCACCATTGCCGAGGATGCGAACACCATCGCGAACATTTTTGAGGATGCCAGCTTCTACCAAAGCAACAGGATCAACAGTCGTGCCGTCTTCAAAACGGTTGAGTACAGAAACGTTAACTTCTGCATATTCTTTAGCCCAAACATTCTTGAAGCCGCGTTTTGGGAGCAAACGATACAACGGCATCTGGCCGCCTTCGAAGCCCGGGCGCTTGCCGCCGCCGCTACGGGAAAGCTGACCTTTCATACCTTTGCCAGCCGTTTTACCATTGCCGGAGCCGATGCCGCGGCCAACGCGGTTGCGTTTTTTCTTGGAACCAGGAATAATACTCATTTCATGAAGTTTCAATTCAGCGCACCTCCTTCTATATTAAATTTCTTCTACTTTTACTAAGTGTTCTACTTTATGAAGCATTCCTTTAATCTGAGGAGTTACTTCTTTTACTACGCTGGAGTTCGTCTTATGGAGACCAAGAGCAACGACAGTTGCGCGCTGATCGCCAGGACGGCCTGCGAGACTCTTAACGAGTGTAACTTTTACTTGAGCCATCTTGTGTATCCTCCTTATTAACCGTAAATTTCTTCTACAGTTTTGCCACGGAGTTCAGCAACTTTATTGACATCCTTCAAACGGCTCAATCCTTCGATAGTTGCCTGAACCATGTTGTTCGGGTTGGAAGAACCAATGGATTTTGTCAAGATGTTGCGTACGCCAGCCAATTCCAATACGGCACGTACCGGACCGCCAGCAATAACGCCAGTACCTTCAGCAGCCGGTTTCAAGAATACTTGGCCAGCACCGAAAATACCTGTGACCTGATGAGGAATAGAACCGTTTTTCAATGCAACGGTAATCATATTTTTCTTAGCGTCTTCAACGCCTTTACGGATTGCTTCTGGAACTTCGCCAGCTTTGCCTAATCCTGCGCCTACTTTGCCGTTGCCGTCACCGACAACAACCAAAGCACTGAAGGAAAAACGGCGGCCGCCTTTAACTACCTTAGCAACACGGTTGATGAATACGACATTTTCTTGTAATTCGAGACCTGCATGGTCGACTTTTGCCATGTGTTATTTCCTCCTTGATTAGAATTTTAAGCCAGCTTCACGAGCTGCTTCTGCAAGAGCAGCAACACGGCCATGATAAATATAACCGCCACGGTCAAATACTACCGTAGTGATGCCTTTTTCAATAGCACGTTTTGCAACCAATGCACCGACTAATTTTGCGCCTTCAGCGTTGCCGCCGCTGACGTTCTGTTCTTTAATTTCTTTATCCAAAGAGCTGGCAGAAACTAAAGTTACACCGTTCTGGTCATCAATGACCTGAGCGTAAATATTGGAAAGGCTGCGGAATACATTCAAACGAGGGCGTTCTGCCGTACCGTTGATATGCTTGCGCAAGCGCCAATGACGTTTCAAACGAATTGCATTCTTACTGGATTTCAAGGAATTCACTCCTTTCTATAATCAAGCTACGTTAATTATTTTTTCGTGCCAGCTTTGCCGGCTTTACGACGAACATGTTCGCCAACATAACGAATACCTTTTCCTTTATACGGTTCAGGGAGACGATAGCCGCGGATTTTAGCAGCAAATTCGCCAACTACTTCGTTATCTGCACCGGATACTACGATCTGTGTAGCGCTTGGGCATTCAATAGTAATGCCTTCCGGAGCTTCTAATTCGAGGGGGTGGGAGAAGCCGAGAATTAAGGCAAGTTTTTTGCCCTTCATCTGTGCTCTGTAACCAACACCAACGATTTCCATTTCTTTTTTGAAACCTTCTGTAACGCCTTTTACCATGTTGGCAATAAGGGCACGAGTAAGGCCGTGCAATGCACGATGATTTTTATCGTCAGACGGACGTTCTACAGTAATGACGTTATCAGCTACTGTAACTTTCATATCCTGGTGAAGCGTACGTGTGAGTTCGCCTTTCGGGCCTTTAACGGTAATTACCTGGCCATCGAGGTTTACATTTACGCCTGCCGGGATATCAATAGGCATTCTACCTACTCGAGACATATTGACACCTCCAAATTTTACCAGACGTACGCAATAACTTCGCCGCCCAAACCAAGTTTACGAGCTTGTTTGTCGCTCATAATACCTTTGGACGTGGAAATAACAGCGATTCCTAAACCACCAAGAACACGCGGGAGTTCTTCTTTGCCAGCGTATACACGCAGGCCCGGTTTAGAAATTCTCTTAATGCCGGTAATAACCTTTTCTTTGTTAGAACCATATTTTAACGTAACTTTCAGCGTTTTGCCTTCGTTTACGGATTCATAATTTTTAACAAAACCTTCTTCTTTTAAGATTTCAAGTACTGCGGCTTTCATCTTAGAAGCAGGCATTTCTACTTTTTCGTGATATGCCGAATTGGCATTACGGATTCTGGTGAGCATATCCGCAATCGGATCGGTCATTGCCATAATCTAAAAACCTCCCTTCATGAAATACATTACCAGCTGGCTTTTTTAACGCCAGGAATTTGTCCTTTATAAGCCAGTTCACGGAATGTAATACGGCAGATACCGAATTTACGCATATAACCGTGAGGACGACCGGTTACTTTGCAACGGTTGTGCAAACGTACCGGCGAAGCATTTGCCGGCAATTTAGAAAGTGCTTCATAGTCGCCTTTTGCTTTTAATTCAGCACGCAGCTTAGCGTATTTGGCAACCATTTTTTCACGTTTCTTTTCACGTTCAAGCATAGATTTCTTTGCCATGTATGTTAATCCTCCTTAATTACTTTTCAAAAGGCATACCCATCATTGTCAACATGTCACGGCCTTCTTCATCAGTCGTAGCTGTTGTTACGATGGTAATATCCATACCACGGGCTTTATCAACTTTATCATATTCAATTTCCGGGAATATGAGCTGTTCTTTCAAGCCAAGTGTATAGTTGCCGCGGCCGTCAAAACCAGTAGCGCTTACGCCATGGAAGTCACGTACACGAGGCAGAGCCAAGTTCATCAATTTATCGAGGAATTCATACATCCGTTCACCGCGAAGTGTAACTTTGCAGCCAAGGTTCATACCTTCACGGATTTTGAAAGCCGCAATAGATTTCTTAGCTTTTGTAATGATTGGTTTCTGACCGGAAATAATAGTCATATCATTAACAGCAGCATCCAAAGCTTTGGAGTTGGTAACAGCTTCGCCAACTGCCATGTTGATAACAACTTTAGTAATCTTCGGAATCTGCATTACATTTTTGTAATTGTGTTTTTCCTGTAAGCCTTTCACAACTTCGGAAAGGTATTTATCTTTTAATCTGGACACTCTCAAGGCCCTCCCTTCTTATTAGATAGCTTTGCCGCTCTTTACTGCTGTGCGGACTTTTGTACCGTCGGCTTGCTGAACCATTTTTACACGGGTCGGTTTGCCGCTTTCAGGATCTACGAGCATAACGTTGGAAACATGAATTGGAGCTTCCTTCGTAATAATGCCGCCTTGAGGATTGTTCTGACTCGGTTTTGTGTGGCGCTTAACTTGGTTAAGGCCTTCTACTACGACGCGGTCTTTTTTCGGATACGCTGCGATGACCTTGCCTTTTTTGCCTTTTTCTTTACCAGCGATTACGATAACGGTATCGCCTGTCTTTACGTGCATTTTACCCATTGAGAACACCTCCTCCGATTATAATACTTCCGGAGCCAGGGAGATGATCTTCATGAAATCTTTTTCACGCAATTCTCTGGCAACCGGCCCAAAAATACGAGTACCTTTAGGGCTTTTATCATTATTGATTACGACAGCTGCATTTTCGTCAAAACGGATATAAGAACCGTCAACACGGCGCAATCCTTTTTTCGAACGAACGATAACAGCTTTTACTACGTCGCCTTTCTTGACAACGCCACCGGGTGATGCATCTTTAACAGATGCTGTAATGATATCACCAATGTTGCCATATTTACGATATGAGCCACCCATGACCTGGATGCACAAAAGTTTTTTGGCACCGGTGTTATCGGCAACATTCAACATAGTTTCTTGCTGAATCATGGCTTAACCTCCTAATTAATTCAAGCTTATTTAGCTGCTTCTACGATTGTCACTACTCTCCAATGTTTCTGTTTGGACAGCGGACGAGTTTCTTCAATACGAACGATGTCGCCTACATGGCATTCATTGTTTTCATCATGCGCTTTGAATTTTACAGTCGAGATAATCGGTTTTTTGTACAGCTTATGCTGCGTTTTATATTCTACAGCAACAACAACGGTTTTGTCCATTTTATCGCTGACAACTTTACCTACGCGGATTTTCCGTTCATTTCTTTCCATCTGTGCTTGTGACCTCCTTTTAGATTCCAATTATGTACGTCGTTCTTAAGCCTGCGCTTTCAGTTCTGCTTCACGCTGTACCGTTTTGATGCGAGCGATCGTTTTCTTAACTTCACGAATTCGCATTGGATTTTCTAATTGGCCGGTCGCATGTTGAAAACGGAGGTTAAACAATTCTTCTTTCAGGCTAACCACTTTTTCGTCCATTTCGGCAGCGCTCAGAGCACGGATTTCTTTAACCTTCATTTTGTTCACCACCTAATTCCTGACCTCTAACAACAAACTTCGTTTTAATCGGCAGTTTATGGCCGGCAAGACGCATAGCTTCACGAGCTATTTCTTCACTTACACCGCCCATTTCAAAGAGTACACGACCTGGTTTAGCAACTGCAACCCAATATTCCGGAGCACCTTTACCAGAACCCATACGTGTACCAGCCGGTTTAGCTGTGATTGGTTTATCCGGGAAAATTTTAATCCAGACTTTACCACCACGTTTAATGTAACGAGTCATAGCAATACGGGCAGCTTCGATCTGACGGTTGGTAATCCAAGACGGTTCAGCAGCAACCAAACCGAATTCGCCGTGTGCTACTTTATTTCCGCGATGAGCCTGACCTTTCATACGGCCGCGGAACTGTTTACGATATTTAACACGTTTTGGAATTAACATTATGCTTCACTCCCTTCGTGTTTTTTCTGCGGAGCTTTTTTAGCTTCCGGCAAAATTTCACCTTTATAAATCCAGCATTTTACGCCAATGCAGCCATATGTTGTATGGGCTTCAGCGAAGCCATAATCGATATCTGCACGGAGTGTATGCAAGGGGATAGAGCCATCACGCAAGCTTTCGCTGCGGGCGATTTCAGCACCGCCAAGACGGCCGGAGCACATAATTTTGATACCTTTAGCACCCATACGCATCGTACGGCCAACGCACTGTTTCATAGCGCGGCGGAAGCCAATACGGCGTTCAAGCTGGCTGGCAACGTTTTCAGCAACAAGAGTTGCATCCATTTCAGCCTGTTTGATTTCAGCGATGTTGACATCGACAGTTTTTGTTGTGAAAGCTTTGAGTGCTTTTTTAATATCTTCAATACCAGCACCACCGCGGCCAATTACCATGCCCGGTTTTGCAGTATGAATAATCAATTTAATACGTTTAGCAGACCGTTCAATTTCAATACGAGAAACGCCTGCGATGAACAACTGTTTCTTTAAGAATTCACGGATTTTTACGTCTTCATTCAGAAGTGTTGCATAATCCTTTTCAGCATACCATTTCGCATCCCAGGGTTTTACAACGCCAACACGAAATCCATGGGCATTAACTTTTTGACCCACTACGTTTCCCTCCTTATGCTCTTTCTTTTACGACAACAGTCAAGTGACTGGAATGTTTCAAAATTTTGAAAGCCTGTCCACGGCTGCGCGGATGAATACGTTTCATCGTGGAATCTTGGTCAACGAAAATTTCAGAAACAAATAATTTATCTACGTTCATGTCATTATTGTGTTCCGCATTTGCTACAGCAGAGCGCAATGCTTTTTCTACTACACGGGAACCCACTTTCGGAGTGAATTTCAGGATAGAGAAAGCTTCGCCTACATTTTTGCCCCGAACCAAGTCAGCTACGATTCGAATTTTTCGGGGGGCAATGCGAATATGTCTAGCAATTGCTTTTGCTTCCATCAAAGTTACCTCCCTTATTTAGTTACCTTTTCAGCTTTAGCATGGCCTTTGAATGTACGAGTCGGAGCAAATTCGCCCAACTTGTGGCCTACCATGTCTTCTGTAATGTAGACAGGTACGTGTTTCCGGCCGTCGTGAACAGCAATCGTATGTCCTACGAAGCTAGGCAAAATCGTGGATGCACGGGACCAGGTTTTTACTACTTTTTTTTCATTGGCTTCATTCATAGCATCAATCTTTTTGAGGAGATGAAATGCTACGAATGGGCCCTTTTTAACGGATCTGGACACTTATTTATCTCCTTTCCACAACCTATTTACGTCTCTTCACAATAAACTTATTGGAAGCTTTTTTAGATTCACGAGTCTTAACGCCATATGCAGGTTTACCCCAAGGAGTAACCGGACGTTTACGGCCGACAGGAGACTTGCCTTCGCCGCCGCCATGCGGATGATCGCACGGGTTCATAACAACACCGCGGTTGCCTGGGCGAATGCCTTTCCAACGGGAACGGCCAGCTTTACCAATTGTGATATTTTCATAGTCCGTATTGCTTACAACACCGATAGTTGCACGGCAGCGGATATGAACCTGACGCAATTCGCCGGAAGGAAGACGAAGCAATGCATAGTTTCCTTCTTTAGCCATGAGCTGTGCAGATTCACCGGCAGAACGTACCATCTGAGCACCTTTGCCGATTTTAAGTTCTACATTGTGTACTAATGTACCAAGAGGGATATTAGCGAGCGGCAATGCATTACCGATTTTAATATCGGATTCGGGACCGCTGTAAACAACGTCGCCGACTTTCAAGCCGTTCGGAGCAATGATATATTTCTTTTCGCCGTCTGCGTAAAACAGAAGAGCGATATTTGCAGAGCGGTTCGGATCGTATTCAATCGTCGCTACTTTTGCAGGGATGTTATCTTTAATACGTTTGAAGTCAATCAAACGATAACGGCGTTTATGGCCGCCACCTTGATGACGGACAGTCATTCGACCGCTATTATTACGACCGCCTTTGTTGGTAACTTTAGCCAGCAAAGATTTTTCCGGTTTGGACGCCGTGATTTCTTCAAAAGTCGAAACTGTCATGAAACGACGGCCAGCGGAATACGGTTTAAATGATTTAATGGCCATTTTGGTGCCTCCTCCTTTATTTCGTTATTCCTTAAGCTCCTTCAAAGAATTCGATGGTTTCGCCTTCCTGAAGTGTTACGATGGCTTTTTTATAGTCCGGGCGTTTGCCAACATACTTACCCATGCGTTTGAATTTGCCCATCGTACGAAGAGTTGCTACGCTTTTGACTTTAACATCAAAAATAGCTTCTACGGCTTTACGGATTTCGATTTTATTTGCATGGAGCGGTACCTTAAATGTGTACTTGCCATCAGACATCATCATTGTTGTTTTTTCAGTGATGACCGGTTTTAATAAGAGATCATGCATGTTCATTTATGCGAGCACCTCCTCAATCTTGGCTACAGCGCTCTTTGTAACAAACAGCTTTGTGTAGTGAAGCAAATCAAAGATGTTGATGCCTTCTGTAGAAACAGCTTTAACACCTGTGATATTGCGGGCACAACGAGCAACGATTTCATCGTTGTCTGTAACGAAAAGAACTTTTTCACCAGCAAATTTGAAGTTGTTGATGACATTTACAATTTCTTTCGTTTTTGGAGCTGCGAGATTGATTTCGTCTAATACGAATAATTCGTTTGTATTTACTTTATCGCTTAAAGCGGATTTAACAGCCAAACGTCTAGCTTTACGCGGCATTTTCTGTGCGTAAGAGCGTGGATGTGGACCCCAGATGGTGCCGCCGCCAACCCACAATGGGCTGCGAGTGCTGCCTACACGGGCCCGGCCGGTTCCTTTTTGTTTCCAAGGTTTTCTGCCGCCGCCACGAACCAAACCTCTGGTTTTCGTGGAATGCGTGCCTAAGCGTTCATTTGCGAGCTGACGAAGAACGGCCTGTCTCATGACAGCTTCGTTCACTTCAACGCCAAATACGCTATCGTTCAATTCAATTTCACCGGTCTGTGCGCCGGTAATATTATACGTGCTTACTTTTGGCATTATAATTTATCCTCCTTCCTGTATATCAACAAATTAGCGGGGTTTGACAGTGTCGCGAATCATTACAAGGCTGCCTTTAGCGCCCGGAATGCCACCTTTAACCAAGATAAGGTTTTTGTCCATATCTACTTTTACGATAGAAAGATGGAGAACTGTTGCCTGATTGCCACCCATTTGTCCAGGAAGTTTTTTACCTTTGACGACTTTACCGCCGCCACCACTGATCATAGGTCCGAGAGAACCAGGTTCACGATGAGATTTGGAACCGTGACTCATTGGCCCGCGATGGAAACCGTGACGTTTGATAGTACCTGCAAAACCTTTACCTTTGCTGGTGCCAATTACGTCGACGAGATCGCCGCTTGCGAAAATATCAGCTGCCAGAGTTTGGCCAACTGTATAATCCGGCGTATCAGTCAAACGAAATTCGCGAAGATACTTTACAGGAGCAACGCCTGCTTTGTCGAATTGACCCTTAACGGGTTTTGTCAGATGTTTTTCTTTGATTTCGCCATAGCCCAACTGAATGGAGTTGTATCCGTCAGTATCAACTGTTTTAACACGGACAACTACGTTCGGGGAAGCTTCGACGACTGTTACAGGAACAACTGCGCCTTCTTCAGTGAAGACCTGAGTCATACCTAATTTTTTACCCAAAATAGCTTTAGACATAATCGCACCTCCTCCTATAATTTGATTTCGATGTCTACGCCTGCCGGCAGATCGAGTCTCATCAATGCATCAACGGTTTTGTTGGATGCTTCGAGAATATCGATCAAGCGTTTGTGCGTACGCAGTTCGAACTGTTCACGAGAATCTTTGTTAACGTGCGGAGAACGCAGAATCGTGAAGATGTTCTTTTCCGTCGGCAGCGGAATAGGGCCAGATACCATAGCACCTGTCCGTTTCGCCGTATCGACGATTTTCGCCGCGCTCTGATCCAATGTTTTGTGATCGTACGCTTTAAGGCGAATTCTGATTCTTTCCTGTTTTGCCATTACGTAATTCCTCCTAACGTCTATTTCATTGAATAGACTGCTCCATAGGAGTTTCCCCGCAATGCGGGCAACATCCTATATCATAGTTTAAACGCGTTCAGGGTGTCCCTGTTGTCGCGTACTTACATAGTGTACTACAAAACAAGCATGCATGCAAGGATTTTTGAATACTTTTTTGTCGTTTCCTAACTTCTTTTGCATAGCTTTTATAATGAAAAATCATGCAAAAGAAAAGAGCCGCAAGCATCAGCTTGCAGCTCTTTATTTTCATTGCCATGAATACCCTTCATGCAATATTTTTTTATTAAGCGTCGATTTCAGAAACAACGCCAGCGCCTACTGTACGGCCGCCTTCACGAATAGCGAAACGAAGACCTACTTCGAT
>CAKPVJ010000025.1 GCA_934193515.1 uncultured Megasphaera sp.
TTCATAAATAACAAACTGATTTTATTGCCAACAAGTTCCAGTTAAATAAAATACCCACAACAACTTGACACTATCCTATCATCCGGATGACTAGCTACTTTTCATTGTTTATGCTAGTATAATATAGTATATTACTTTATCAAAGGGAGGCATATGCCTATGCTGACAATCGCTCTTGCCCAATTAGAAATACATGCCGGCGACCCCCGTTATAATACGGCGGCTATGAAAAAGCAAATCGCTCAGGCCAAAAAAGCTGGCTGCGACCTGATTATTTTCCCAGAACTATCCATTCCGGGATATTTTATTGGAGACGTCTGGGATCAGCCTGATTTTATTAATGACTGTGTTCGTTTTGGCAAAGAAATCCAAGCAGCGTCTGATGGTATTACCATTATCTACGGCAACGTGGCTAAAGAAGAAGGGCGCGTCAATCTCGACGGCCGCCTGCGCAAATACAATGCCATGTTTATTGCGCAAAATGGTCAGCTCATCGCGCCGCAGCATTCTCCATATCCATTCTATATCAAAACTTTGCTGCCCAACTACCGTGAATTCAGCGACATCCGGTACTTTACTTCACTCATGGAAGTAGCCCAAGAACGCCACACCTTTCCAGAAGAGCTGCTCTCACCGGTTGCCTTGAAATTTACCAACAACCGCACGCTGCACATTGGGCCTTTGATTTGTGAAGACAGCTGGGATGATAATTATCCCTTTAAGCCCATGTCCTATCTTAGTCAGCATTACGATATTGACCTTTTCGTCAACATTTCCAACTCGCCGTTTACGCAGGGCAAAACCCAACGCCGCCACCGTCTGTTTGGACAGGCGATTGATTCGGTTCACCGTCCAGCAGTCTATGTCAACTGTACGGGCATCCAGAACAACGGCAAAAACATTTACACTTTTGACGGTTCCAGCGGTGCCTACGACAGCAGTGGGACCCTGCACTATGAATGCCGGCCTTTTACAGAAGAGCTGGCCATTATCCAATATGATGAAACAATGCATACCTTTACTTCACCGATGCATGTTTCCCCGCGCCGCACGGCAACGGAAGAAATATACCACAGCCTGCATTACGGCCTGCAGTCTTTCATGGATTCTTTAGGCCTGAAAAAAGTAGTAATCGGCGTATCCGGCGGTATCGATTCAGCCGTCAATGCGGCATTGTATGCTACGGTACTGCCGCCCGAAAACATTCTTCTCGTCAACATGCCCAGCTGTTATAATTCTGAAACGACCAAAGGTCTTGCCAAAGATTTGGCAGATAATCTTGGCTGTCTGTACACGGTCATCCCCGTGCAAGATAGTCTGGAACTGACGCGCAGCCAGTTCAGCAGCGCCACGCTGTATCAAAAAGACAAGCCGATGGGCCATCTGCAGCTGACCAGTTTTATTGAAGAAAACATCCAAGCCCGCGACCGTTCCAGTCGTATTCTGGCAGCAGCCGCTGCTGCATTTGGCGGTGTATTTACCTGCAACGCCAACAAAGCGGAATCTTCCGTAGGCTATGCGACGCTCTACGGCGACAGTGCCGGTTTCCTCGCCGCTACAGCCGACCTTTGGAAACATCAGGTATATGACCTAGCCCGCTACCTCAATGAATCTGTATTCAAACGGGAAGTCATTCCACAAGGCAGCATCGACATTGTTCCCAGTGCCGAACTTTCTGCCAATCAAGATATCGACAAAGGCCAAGGCGACCCTATTATTTACCCGTATCATGACTACCTGTTCGCCGCCTTTATCGAACGCTGGCAGCGAGCTACGCCTGAATCCATTCTTCAGTGGTATGCCGACGGCACATTAGAAAAAGAAATCGGCTGTACGGTTACCGTAAAAGACATTTTCCCCACTGCCGAATCATTTATTGCCGATTTAGAAAAATGGTGGCGCCTCATTGCAGGCTTCGCCGTCGCCAAACGAATCCAAAGCCCGCCGCTTCTCTCCGTAAGCCGCCGTTCCTTCGGGAACGACCTTCGCGAATCCCAGCTTACACCGTACTATACAACACGGTATCAGGAATTAAAGGAAAGACTGCTGCCAAAAAAATAACCGTACACATGGCAAACAGTTAAAAACAACTATACATGGACCATACTACTTCCAAGGCAAAGAATAGATATTTACTTTTTTGCCTTGGAAGTTTTTTTAGTGTCAAAATATTTATCTGAACCTCATACAAAATAAATGGCCCATACAACAGCAAAACGCTGTGTACGAGCCATTTATTTTTGTATGAGATTAAAAAGGGAGTTTAGTTTTTCTTCCCTTACGGAAGACGGTGTTATTTGCTAAGAGCAATGACTGCAGCAACAGCGGCAATGCCTATGGCCCAGTTGGCACGTTTATTGGCACTGTCCACTTCTTCTTGGGCTTTGCTCTTTCTATGGTTGTTTTCTCGATAATCAGGTCGGTCATGACGAGGATTATCCCGCTGTTCCCACTGCGGCGGACGGGGCGGTCTGTGGTCTGCTGCCTGTACGGCTACGGTGGCACCGCTCAGCATGGTCAACATCATAGTCATAACCAAAGTCATTTTAGTCACTTTCTGTATACGCTTCATCATAAGTATCACTCCTCGTCAATTGATACTCTTAGTATACCCGGTCTATGTTACAAATTTGTGACAGCTCGATTTCAAGACCAATACAATTCATACTGTTTACAGCATTTTATAAAGAACGAGGTCTCGTATAAATTATCCACTTGCCAGCGCAGCGATAATACGTCCAGTGGCCGAAAATAGCAGCTTCGAACGGATCTTTTTCATCTTTATAGACAACGGCAATGACATTTTTGTCATTAGGAATCTTATCTGTTTCCATAAACGGCATCATATTGGTCGCATTCCAACTGATACCATCTGGCTTCAAACGCACTGAAGAGCCTGGTGCTACCAACCGCTTCGCTTCATAGCCGGAATAATAGGTCAGCGATACTGGATATTGTCCGCCATAGGTAACGACGCATGTATCTTCGCGGGCAATGTTGCGCACAGCTTGGCCGGCATCATAGGCAGACATATCTCGGCAGATGGGAGCAGCAACCCAGACGGTCAAAATCAGATAGGCAGCCACACTTAGCAAGCTAATCATACGCACCCATGTATCGTAATGTTTCAAATAAGCTGCAAAGCCAATGGCAATCGGTATCATATACGGAAAGGTATACGTTAAATATTTTGTTGCTACGCATTGATAAAAAACGAATACAACAACGGCCCACGTAACCAAAAACTGCTGCCGCATGTCCCACTGCGGCAGTCGGTGCGTCGTGTGCATCTCTTGTAAAAGCCCTTTCAACCACGTCCAGCCGTGATACCGTTTAGCTGCTGCCGGCAGCGTCAGCACCCAGGGAAAGAAACCAATACAAAAAATACAAATATAATAGTACCAGACATCGAATTTAGGATGTTCCGATTGAGTGGCTCGCAGCACGTTATGCACACCCAAAAAATTCAGGATAAAATCGCTGCCGTGCATAAGATACATAGGGCCATACCATATACCGGCAATAATGATAAACAGCAGCAGACCGGAAAATAATTTAATTTTGGTAAACAATGCTTTCAAATCATGCCGCCAAGCCAAAAACAAAATAATAATCAGACCGGGCTGCACCAGCCCTACAGGTCCTTTAGTAAGCACGGCAATAGCCGAGCAGATATACGCCAAGTAGTAGAAAATAGGTTTCCCTTCACTATAGGCAATATAAAAGCAAATCAATGTTGCTGAAAATGCCACAAACAGCGTCATATCCGTAATGACAGCCTTGGATATATAAAAATATTCCAATGACGTCAGCAGCACCAATGCCGCTGTAAATCCGGTTTTCTTATCATAAATATGCTCCGTAAATCCATAGGTAAGCAAAATACCCAGGACACCAAACAGGGCCGGAAAAAAGCGGGCCGCAAAATCCGTGATGCCAAACAGGGAAAAAGATGCAAGTAATTCCCAATAAAAGAAGATAGGTTTGTCATACCAATAATTACCAAAAATCCGCGGCGACAAATAATCTCCAGATGCCAGCATTTCCTTGGCAGTCAACACATAATTCGATTCCACAGGATCGGTTACCATTACCATCGCATTGCCAAAAAAGCATAACACGAGAGCAAGTCCGCCTACTATCCATATATAGTAGGAACAATGTTGAAATAGTTTCACTTTTTCCAGTCCTTCCTTATTTATCTGCATGGAATCGATATCCAGCACCCCAGACCGTTTCAATATAGCGGGGATTAGCAGAGTCATCTTCTATTTTTTCGCGAATCCGGTTGATATGAACCGAAACGGTAGCCGTTTCTCCCATTGCATGAACTCCCCATACCCGGTCAAACAACGTCTCCTTTTTGAAGACGATGCCAGGATTCTGCGCTAAAAACAGTAATAATTCAAATTCTTTATTTGGCAGAGCAATTTCATTGCCGCGAAGAAATACGCGATGTGCTGATTCGTCGATTTCCAGTTCTCCAAATTGCAGCACGCCTTGATGTACTGCTTCCTCTTTAGCCGTCAGCCGCTTGTATATTGCCAAATGCGCTTTGACGCGGGCGACCAACTCATTCGGGCTAAATGGTTTAGAGATGTAATCATTGGCACCCAGTCCCAAGCCGCGGACTTTGTCGATATCTTCCTGCTTTGCCGATATTAAAATAATCGGTACGTCTTTAGCTTCCCGAATTTCACGGCAAATTTGAAACCCATCCTGCCCCGGCAGCATAATATCCAGCAAAATTAAATCATAGGCTTCTGTCAATGCTTTCTTTTTGCCAAGCAGGCCGTCTTCTTCGATCGCCACGTCAAAGTCATTCGCTTCGAGATAATCCCGTTCTAATTCTGCAATGCCGCGATCGTCTTCTATAATTAAAATCTTCTTCATCGATGTTCACCCTTTCTCTGTACAGGCAGTGATATACAAATCGTCAAGCCCTGCGGTATCGTCGTTTCCGCCCAAATGGTTCCGTTCATCACCATAATAATCCGCCGCACAACGGATAAGCCCAAGCCGCTGCCTTTGGCAGTATTGCTGCGTGCTTTATCTGCCCGATAAAAACTGTCAAACAACTGCGGCAGTTCTTCCTGCGGCACGCCTGCTCCGTCATCGGCAAACCGCAGCAGTATATGGTCATCCTGCAAAGCGGTAGATACAACAAGACGGCTGCCGGCACGGCCTGTGTATTTGACGCAGTTACTGATAATGTTGTCTACGACACGCTGAAAATGCACGCGATCCATCGCAATGATGCCACAGCCGCAGGGTACGGCCGCTTCATATGATACATCCAGCCCCTGACGATGCAGATGTTCTTTTTGTTCCTGCAAATAATCGGACAAATACTCACAGACATCCACATCTTCCCAATGAAATTCCACTTTTCCCAAATCAAATTTGGAATATAGAAGCAGTGTCCGCACGAGCAATTCCATCGCGCTGGCTGTATCAATAATCATCTGCAGATAATGCTTTTGTTTTTCCGGAGTCTTGGCAATACCGTCGAGCAGGCCATAGGCATAGCCTTCAATCTTCGTCAGCGGCGTTGCCAGATCATGGGATACACCAGCAATCAATTCCTGCCGGCTTTTGTCATACGCTTCCCGCATTTCAGCCGCTTCTTGCAACTGCTGGCGCATGGATTCAAATGCCCGGCATGTATCGCCGATTTCATCGGCATGATGAATCGCAGCCAGCGGCTTGCTGAGGTCTCCCTGGCTGATAGATTCCGCTCTATCCCGCAGTTCTTCCAACGGATGCACAATCCGGCCGGCCAATCGTTTCGACAGGGCAATGCCTAAAAACATAATAATGATAAATACAGAAGCAAACAACATGTAAATCAAAGCCTTCATGACATGTTTATAACTCATGCCAACATATTCGATATTGGCCTGCATCTGCACATTGCTGACAGCGGCTATCTGCACGCCTGTTTTATGTGACAAATACCGATACGCGATTCCATTGGCATCCCACGTCATCGCTGCGGTATCATCACTATGCGCTTTTTTGCTGGCAGCGGCAATCTGGGCTGTTTCCGAGCCCGATGGATGATACTCTGTTTCTTCCCGTGCCAGTGCCGCAGTCTGCCATGGGCTGGTTCCTGCCGTAGCATAGATGATTCGTTTATCCTGATATACAGCGACAATCAGGCCTTGTTCTTCCAAACGTCGGCAGGCGTCTTGTATTTCATCAAGTCGCTGCCCGGTATAGGCATCAGCCCGGACGCGAAGCCTGCTCAATTCAAATTGAATCGCAACGCGCGGTCCGCTTTCCGGCCAGACCAGCGAAACAATCCCGGCACGCAGCGTATTGACCGGCTGCAGTGTCACTAAAATCAATATACAGGCCGTAACAACCAACATGACCGGAAAAAAAGACATGATAAAATTTGATAAGCGAATTCGCGTTCGAATGGATACATCTTCTATTTTCACATGATCACCTGATTTATCCTGCTAATGCACATGGTTTTTATTATACTATAATCACGATGAAATACTATGGATTTCCATAACTCTTTTTTATGTTACTATATAATTCTAAATTTTCTTTAAACAAAATAAAAAATTACTGCAAACAATTCTTTTTTCCTATTTGACAATCTCTCTTGTTAGTGCTAAGATATAGGACAACAACAAGATATTCAGTTCATCCAGAGCAGCTGAGGGACTGGCCCTATGAAGCTGCGGCAACCCCCAAATACGGGAAGGTGCCAATTCCAACGGATTGTTCCGGCAGATGAAGCGAAAGCATACACGCATGAGGTCGTCATCTGTTGACGGCCTTTTTTTGTTGTAACTATACCAAGGAGTTGATATTGTGATTAAATTGGAAAATATTACCAAAACCTACGACGGCAAAGCACAAGTTCATGCCTTAAAGGGTATCAACATGACGATTGACGACGGCGAAATTTTTGGTATTATCGGCAAAAGCGGCGCCGGCAAATCTACCCTCGTCCGCTGCATCAATATGTTGGAACGCCCGACAAGCGGTAATGTCATTATTGACGACAAAAATCTAACAAATATGTCAGATGCTGAATTACGGGCTGAACGCAAAAACATCGGCATGATTTTCCAACACTTTAACCTGCTTTCTTCCCGCACCGTGTTTGACAACATTGCCTTTCCGCTTGAACTCGTCGGAGCATCCAAAGAAGCCATCAATAAAAAAGTAGCCGACCTGCTGGAACTTGTCGGACTGACAGAACGGCAGTACAACTACCCATCACAGCTTTCCGGCGGTCAGAAACAGCGTGTCGGCATTGCCCGGGCACTGGCCAGTGATCCGAAGATTCTGCTGTGCGACGAAGCAACCTCTGCGCTGGACCCGCAGACGACAAAAGCCATTTTGGAACTGCTGCAGGACATCAACAAACGTCTCGGCATTACCATCGTCATCATTACGCATGAAATGGCCGTTATCAAAGAAATCTGCGACCGTGTCGCCGTTATCGAAGGCGGCGTAATCAAAGAACAAGGCCGCGTCGTCGATGTCTTTACCAACCCGCAGTCGCAGACCATGAAAGATTTTGTCAAATCCATCATCAACATGGAACTGCCGGCAGGCATCAAAAAAATGGGCATTACCGATCAGCCGGCACCGGGACACGGCATGCTCGTACGCCTTCGCTTTAAAGGCAAAGAAACCAACGATCCTATCGTCGCTTCTATCGTCGAAAAATTTCATACGTATGTCAGCGTACTGTACGGCAATATCGACTACATCCAGGACGAACCGTTTGGCTATTTAATTGTCGTTGTCATGGGCGATATGGAAGCACAAGCCAAAGCGTTAGCATATATCAAAGAATTACCTGTTGGAAGTGAGGTTTTAGGTTATGTCCCAAGAAATCATTAAATTAATGCTCCAAGGCATTCAGGAAACAGTCTTCATGGTAGCCGTTTCCACTGTCATCGCCGCCATCATCGGTATTCCCCTCGGTATTACCTTAGTGACGACAAGCAAAGGTCATATTTTGGAAAACCGTGTTATCAACAGCATCCTCGGCACGATTGTCAACGTAATCCGTTCTATTCCATTTATCATCCTGATGGTTGCCATCATTCCATTGACGCGTATTATTGCTGGTACCTCCATCGGTACGACGGCAGCCTGCGTGCCGCTGACGATTGTCGCTATCCCCTTTCTCAGCCGTCTGGTAGAAACGTCTATCCGTGAAGTCGATTTCGGCTTGGTCGAAGCGGCCGAATCTATGGGGGCAACACCGTTTCAAATCATCCGCAAGGTATTGATTCCAGAAGCGCTGCCGACCATTATCAACAACATCACCGTCCTTATCGTCAACTTAATCGGGGCTTCTGCTATGGCAGGCGCTATTGGCGGCGGCGGTCTTGGGGATATTGCCATTCGGTACGGGTATCAGCGGTTCCGTGCCGATGTCATGCTTGCCACTATCATTATTTTGATTGTTGTCGTCAACCTCATTCAAGCCTGCGGTGACTTTGCATCCCGCAAGAAAAACAAACGCTAAACCGTTACTGACAAGTTGTCTGTTTTTTATTTATTTTTTATTCGTACTTAAAGGAGTTATGCAACATGAAACACATATGGAAAAAAGCATTTGCCTTCACTGCTGTTGCTGCTCTTTGCCTGTTTGCTGCCGGATGCGGCAGTACGGACAACACCAGCAGTAATGCCAATGCATCACAAGAAAAGAAAGAAGTTACTCTTGGTGTTACACCAGGACCGCAGGCAGAAATTGCGGAAGAAGTAAAAAAAGAAGCAGCTAAACAGGGCATTACTATTCGCATCATGGAATTTTCTGACTATGTCACGCCGGATGTAGCCTTGTCCAACAAAGAAATTGATATGAACTCTTACCAGCACAAACCGTTCATGGACAATCTAGTCAAAGACAAAGGCCTAAAAATCGCATCTGTCGGCAACACGGTCATTGCCCCTATCGGCTTATACTCTCACAAAATCAAGAGTCTGGATGAAATTAAAGACGGAGATACCGTTGCTGTACCAAATGACCCAACAAACGGGGCCCGCGGCATTCTGCTCCTGCAGCAGGCAGGTCTGATTAAAGTCAAAGACGGCGTAAAATATCCGACATCTACGGACGTTGCCGAAAATCCAAAGCATTTGCAAATCAAAGAATTGGAAGCAGCACAAATTCCGCGTTCCCTCGATGATGTTACCTTTGCCGCCATCAATACCAACTTCGCCATGGACGCTGGCTTAGACCCGGTTCACGATGCCTTCTTCCGTGAAGACAAAGATTCACCGTACGCCAATATTCTGGCTGTCCATGAAGATGATGTAAACAATGCAACGCTACAGAAAATCGTCAAGATTTACCAAAGCGACACGATTAAAAAATACATTGAAGACCACTTCAAAGGCGCATTGATTCCGGCATTTTAAAAAGAAAAAATAACTGTTCCGCTGTGTGGAGCAGTTATTTTTTTACAAGACTTAAATTATGGAGTAAAATCTGCTACAATACTAGTAATACGTATATGTATAATGAAAGAAGGGTTTTAGAATGATTTCTATTTCAGAAGAAACAAAAACAACGCTGCGACAAGCGTATCCAGAATTTGAAGAAGCATGTCATGCCTTTTTCCGTCAGGAACTGCCTGCCAGCAAATACAAAGGCATTTCCGGCAAATTCGGCAGCTATGCTGAACGCGGCGGCAAAAGCGGCATGGTTCGTATGCGCTTTTCCGGCGGTTTAATTACCAAAAAGCAAATTCAATTTCTCGCCGAAGCGTTGGAAAAATACCATGTATCGTTAGTACACTTTACGACAGGCCAAGCCATTCAATATCATAAACTCAGCGGCGATGACATTCTTTCCTTATACCACGAATGCTTTGACCAGGATATTTACTGTGCCGGCGGCGGCGGTGACAATCCCCGCAACGTAACGGCCAGCCCGCTGCGCGGCGTAGATCCGCATGAATTTTTTGATATCTCCCCGTATGTAGATGCCGCAGCCAGCTATGCCATTTCCCTGATTCCCCAGCTGCACCTGCCCAGAAAATATAAAATCGGCCTCTCCAACGGCTCGGATAATGAAGGGCATGCCACATTCAAAGACTTGGGCTTTCTCGCCAAGAAAAACGGCACTTTTGATGTCTATGCAGCCGGCGGATTAGGCGCATCCAATCCTCGTCTTGGCATCAAAGTCGCTGAAAACGTAGACCCGACCAAAATTCTTTACTATATCGATGCGTTCGCACAAGTCTTTATGAAATACGGCGATTACACCAATCGTGCCAAAGCTCGTTCCCGTTTTATGCCAACGAATTTAGGCGATGATGAATTCCGCCGTGTTTTCCAAACCTATCTGAAACAATCTGAAGAAAAAGATTTGGATATTACGCCAGCAGCTACGGTGATTGACAAAAAGGCTTCCTCTTCTGCCGTGCCGAATAACCCGCGGATTCAGCGGCAAAAACAGGCCAATCTGTATTATGTATCCTATCACCCCCTGACAGGTACGCCAAACCGCGACGTGTTCCTTCACCTGCTGCAGTATTTATCTACCGTAGACAGTGCAGAAATTCGTTTAAACTCCGACGAAACCTTGTATGCTATCAACTTAACTGCCGAAGAAGCTGAAAAAGTTGCTGCCATTACGGCAGACGATACAGCACACAACAACTTTGAAAAGTCCGTCTGCTGCATTGGCGCATCCATTTGCCAGCAGGGACTGCGCAATTCCCACGCTATGCTGACACATACGATTCAGCTTTTGCGTGAAAAGAACGTCGATACCTCCCTGCTGCCGCAAATGCACGTCTCTGGATGCCCGTCTTCCTGCGGCACGCATCAAGTCGGTGCCATCGGCCTGCGCGGCGCTGCCAAAAAAATCGGCGACACCATGCAGCCTGCGTTTGCCGTATTTGTCGGCGGTACATACGCTGCCACTCAGGAACATCTGGGCACACAAGTAGGTGTAATTACGGAAGACAACATTCCTGAATTTCTCACGCAACTAGCAGGCGTCCTGCAAAAGGCCGGCCAGCCGTTTACGACATGGTATCCGGCACATCATGAAGAATTTGCCGCACTCGTCAATGCTATCGAATAAACTGCATACACAGACATAAAAAGAAAAACTCTCTGGCAGTCCTTTAGCGGGCTGCACAGAGAGTTTTCTTATGCCTTCATTCTTTAGCTATCGATTATCAACCTTTTCGGGATGCAAATCATGCTGGGACAGCCGCTGCCAAGCGACTTGTTCCCATGGCGTTCCTTTTTTGCCGTAATTGCAGTACGGATCAATGCTGATGCCGCCGCGCGGCAGGAATTTGCCCCATACTTCAATGTATTTGGGCTCCATGAGGGCAATCAAGTCATCCATAATGATGTTGACGCAGTCTTCATGGAAATCGCCGTGATTGCGGAAGCTGAATAGATACAGCTTGAGTGATTTGCTTTCTACCATCCGCCTATCCGGCACATACGAAATATAAATCGTCGCATAATCCGGCTGTCCGGTCATCGGACACAGACTGGTAAATTCGGGACAATTAAACTTGACGAAATAGTCCCGGTCCGGATGCTTGTTAATAAACGTTTCCAAAAGATCAGGATTGTAGTCCTGACTGTATGCAGTATGTTGATTGCCAAGGAGCGTTACGCCCTGCAATTCTTCTTTTGAACGGCTCATATGCCCTCCTGATGAAAAATATATACGTTTGCCAACGCATGAATCAAAAATACACCGCAAATGGCAGACGGCAGTTGCCCGATGGACAGATTGACGACGAGCATGCCGTATGGCAGCTGCAGCAGATACGAAAGCCACAAACTAACTGCCAGTGAAGGAACCCACCAAATTGGCAGCACCGTCAGCCAAACATTGCCGTGATGCTGTTTAATCTGTACAATCAGCCAGGTTGTCAGCATGCCGACGACACAGCCGCCCAGCATATCCAGCGGCCCCAAACCGCCAAATAAAAAATTGGCAATAAGATTGGCAATCCCCAGCGGCACAACTAGGAAGGGGTACAAATACACCAATGCATATAACGCTGTCGCAATACGAATCTGATAGGCCCCAAAGGATACGCCTTGGGTCACATATAATACAACAATATATAACGCAATAACCATGCTTGCTATAGTCATTCGTTTAGTAGTAGCCAGGAAATTATACATCAGCGCCACCTCCCTTCTTGGTCAAAAAAATAAACGGGCTTGCCGAAACAAACCCGTTGTGTACGTATGGTACAGCTTCCTAGTTTTGTTTACCGACAGGATGGATTGCGAACTGTCCTTTATCTCTATTCTGTTACCAAATCACATGCCCCAGGACATGGTCCACAGGCACCGGCCCGATGAAGCGGCTGTCACTGCTGTGATTGCGGTTATCTCCCATGCAGAATACATACCCTTCCGGTATTTTGATTTCATCCTTGCGGCTGTATTCCATCGATTCATTAATATAGGGTTCATCCAAGGCTTCGCCGTTGCGCCATACCTTACCGTCATGGAAAGCCAGTGTATCTCCCGGCCGACCGATAACGCGTTTGACCCAGACATTTTTCGTCTGTAAATCGTGGTTGAAAAATGCCAAGTAGTTGTTCATCGGTTCTACGACATCATCTTTCCACGTCCGGTGGTACTGTGTACGGCTGTCAATAATGACAATATCGCCATAGTTGGGCACTTCACGCAGAACATGATTCCATTTGGATACAATCAAATATTCTCCGTTGTGCAGCGTAGGCACCATCGATTCGCCGGATACACGCGTAGGCTGAAAGAAAAATATATGAATTACCATGGCAATCGCTAAGGCTATGATAATAGAATAAACCCATTCAAAAACTTCATGCAAAAATGTATTCACACCAACCCCTCCTTACTTGCGTACTTATCTATTGTAACAAAGGGTACGCGTAAAAGCAAGGCTGCTTTCTCATATCAGCATCATACCGACGCCTAATCCCGTTCCAGCCAATCGCGAAATTCTTCTTCTGAAATAATATGCGTTCCCAACTTTTGCGCTTTTTCGTATTTGCTGCCCGGTTCGGCCCCTGCTACGACCAGCGTCGTCTTTTTCGTAACAGCCGACGTGCATTTACCGCCTCGGTCTTCAACGGCCTGCTGTGCTTCTTTGCGCGTCATGGTCTGCAGTTTACCCGTCAAAACAACGATTTCGCCGTCAAAAGCGGTACTAATCAGCTGCCGTTTTTCCGCCGTCATATCAATGCCGTAGGACTGCAGCTTCTGTATTAATGCCTGATTATCCGGATTACCGGCATACGCGGCAACGCTTTCGGCAATACGCGGGCCAATTTCACCAATAGCCGTCATCTCGTCTATAGAGGCCTTCATAATGGCATCCATAGAGCCAAAGGATTCTGCCAAAATCCGGCCGGCCTTGGCGCCGACAAAGCGAATTCCCAAGGCAAACAAGACGCGTGCCAAACCGACATGCTTGCTGTCTTCGATGGCTTTCAGCAGATTATCTGCCGACTTTTCGCCGAACCCTTCCAAATCCACCAATTCGTCTTTCGTCAGGCCATATATATCAGATACATCACGAATCAAATGCTGCTGCAACAGCTGCTGTACAATCGCATCTCCCAAGCCGTCAATGTTCATTGCGTCACGGGACACAAAATGGGCAATCTGTTCGCCAATGACTGCCGGGCAGTTGGGATTGATGCAGCGGGTCGCCGCTTCCCCTTCGTGCCGCACGACAGGACCGCCGCAGCAAGGACACGTCTTGGGCATGGCAAATACCGTTTCAGCCCCTGTTCTCGCTTCAAGGACCGGACGAACGACTTCCGGAATAATTTCACCGGCTTTTTGGATAATAACCGTATCGCCAATACGAATGTCTTTTTCTTTAATATAATCTTCATTGTGCAGCGTCGCCCGTTTGACCGTCGTGCCTGCCAACCGTACAGGCTGCAGGTCAGCTGCCGGCGTCAGTACGCCCGTCCGTCCCAGAGTAATGGAAATCCCCTGTACTTTGGTTTGGGCCTGTTCCGGCGGGAATTTGTAAGCAATCGCCCAGCGGGGAATTTTTACCGTATTTCCCAGACGAGCCTGCTGGGCAAAGGAATTGACTTTGACGACCATGCCGTCTGTTGCATACGGCAGCGTGTCCCGCCGTTCGTCCCAGCTGTGAATAAACTGAATGACTTCAGCCATCGTCGTAAACGCACGGTATTCCGGATTGACTTGAAAATGAAAAGCTTTTAAATCAGCCAGCAGTTCTTCCTGACTGTGAATTTCGATGCCAACCGTGCCGCCCAAGGCATAGGCAAAAAATGCCAGTTTGCGCTGTGCCGTAATCCGTGGATCTAGCTGGCGCAGAGAGCCTGCTGCCGCATTGCGGGGATTGGCAAAGGGTTCCAGCTCATCATCGCGTCGCTGGACATTGAGCTGGGCAAATGAATCGACCGGCATATACACTTCGCCGCGGATTTCGATATGCGGCGAATCGTTGTCGATATGCAGCGGAATCGTGCGAATCGTGCGCACATTGTTTGTAATATCTTCGCCAACACGGCCGTCGCCGCGGGTAACGCCGCGAATAAACTGGCCATGTTCGTAAATCAAATTGACAGCCAAGCCGTCAATTTTCAATTCTACTACGTAGGTTACGTCTTCTCCATCCAACTCATGGCGGACGCGCTGGTCAAACTCCATCAGCTCGGCATCGTTAAAGACATCCCCCAAGCTGAGCATCGGCCTGTCATGGGTATATTTGGCAAAGCCGCCGGAGATTTTGGAACCTACGCGCTGTGTCGGCGAATCCGGTGTAATCCATTCCGGATGGGCTTTTTCTATCGTTTCCAATTCCCGGTACATCATATCGTATTCATAATCGGTGACAGTCGGTTTATCCAGCGTATAATACTGATAGCTCAACTCATCCAGTGTTTTGCGCAGCTCCAAGAGCCGCGTCTTCATAGTCGTGTCATCCATAAGAAACCTCCCTATCACACGTTCTATTTCAAGTTGCTTGCCTGATCTATATCTGTTTCTGTTTCAAACATGCTTTCATGGCTTCCGCGGGAAGCAGCCAGCATTCGCTGCAAACGACGGTGTTTGCTCCGTTCAATAAACTGATGGGCCAGCATTTCCGGAATCGTCGCGCCGACGGCAATAGCAAAAATAATCAAAAACGATTTGACACCGGCCTGCATGGCTCCCAAAAATTCCTGCGGATTCAGTTCCGTAATATCAAACAGCCCAATGAGCAGCCGATACATCAAAACACCGGGAATCATAGGAATCACAGACGGTATCGTGACTACCATGTGAGGCACATGAATCCAATGGGCAAACTTATAGCCGATAATCCCCATCACGGCAGCTCCCATAAAGGAAGCCCAAGCCTGCGACATGCCAAATCCCAACGACAAAATATTCCGTGTCCCGACAGCGATAATAGCGCCGACAGCTACGACAGGCAGCAGTTTGGGCGGTATGTTGAAAATAACAGAGAATCCCATAGCCGCAACGGCTGCCGCAATCGCCTGCGAGCCATCCAAGCCGCTTGGCACGATACTGTATGCCGCATAGTGAGGCACTTCACAAATACTGATAGCACAGACGATGCCAAATGTCATGGCAAAGACAATTAAAAGCGTGTGGATCGCCCGTGTCGCGCCGGAAAGCGCATAGTTGTTCATCAAATCATCAAAGGAATTGATAAGCGGAATCCCAGGCACCAAGAAAAGCATACAGGCAATCATCGGAAACCAAGGTGTAGCTGAGCCCGGCAAAAAGCTAGTAAAATACGCTACAATCGTCGCAACGCACGCAGCGACAGCCGTACTGACATAAGAATTGACGCCTAGCAAATTGCACCAGCGCCGTCCCCAAAAGCCGCAGCACGCAGCCAACGCCGTATAAAAGAACGCAACCCAGTCACAGCCAAACAGCTTGCAGAAACCGCCGCAGGCAAAACCGGCTGCAATCGAGGTCACCAGCGGAGAATAATGCCGTATTTGTCCTTCCAGCCGGATTCTGTCTAATTCAGCCTTAAACGCCTGAATGACGTATTTCTTTTCAATCGCCCGCCAGGATACACGGCTTACATCGATAATCGTAGACATATTAATACCGTGCCGGCGGCATTTGCGGTACACCGTATACGCTTCGTTTTCATTGTCATAATTTACCATAATCGTCGTATACGTCATGTGAAAATTGATATGTTTCCAATGCAGTCCCAAATAGGCCGCTGCACGCAGCATATCTCTGACAATACTCTTAGAATCGCTGCCGCTTTCCATCATCAGC
This sequence comes from uncultured Megasphaera sp., assembly GCA_934193515.1. Taxonomy (GTDB): domain Bacteria; phylum Bacillota; class Negativicutes; order Veillonellales; family Megasphaeraceae; genus Megasphaera. The sequence goes on from CAKPVJ010000025.1 coordinate 16,267, forward strand.
TGCCCTATATCCAGCATCAATTCCAATTTTTCCTTTATGGTCGCATTTTTTAAAGACTCCACTTCAGCATCCATCGCTATCCTCCTGCTCTGCATGAATATCTTCTCCGTACAGCCAACGCGGTTCCTACGTTTGGCAGGAACCCTTTTGACTATGGTATGTCGTACGGTTACGCTTTTTCCAACGGCGCATATTTGACGACAACCTGCCGGACGCCCTTGGTCGGAAACTGAATCTTCATCTGCATGTTCTGCCCTTCGCCGATGACTTCCAGCACCGTACCAATGCCCCAAATCTTGTGGCGGACTTTGTCGCCTTTGGCAAACGTCGTATCAACAGCGTGTTTTTTAGGCAGGCTGGACGCAACCGGCTTGGACAAAATAGACAACCGCTGCTGCGCCGATACAGACGCCGTCCGCTGCTGTGGCATGGCTGCCTTGCGATGGTATTCTTCCATCAACGTTTCCGGAATTTCAGCCAAAAATCGGCTTGGCATATACGCCGCTACATGGCCGTACATCGTACGCGTTGACGCATTGGTCACATACAGCTGCTGTTCTGCACGGGTAATGCCAACATATGCCAGCCGTCGTTCTTCTTCTATCTGAGACGAATCCATGAGAGTCCGGCTGTGCGGGAACAATCCTTCATCGAGACCTACAAGAAAGACAACAGGAAATTCCAGCCCTTTGGCAGCATGCAGCGTCATCAGCGTAACCTTAGATTCACTGCTTTCAAACTCATCGACATCACTAACCAGTGCTACATTTTCCAAAAAGTCCTGCAGCGTGCCGTCCGGATTGGAATCGACATAATCTTTGGCAACAGATAAAAATTCACCTACGTTTTCCTTACGGCTTTCTCCCTGCGGATCGTGTTCTGCGTCCTTGTCCAGCATAGCGCCGTAGCCGGTCTGCTTAATGACTTCTTCCATCATTTGCTGTACATTCCATTCATCAACATGGTTGAGCAGCTCAAAAATCGTCACGGAAAAATCTTCTAAGGCGGCTTTGGCCCGCTTCGTTACCGGCAGTTCCTCCGTCGAAGACAAGGCTTCAAAAAGGGAAATACCCTTTTCTTCTGCATAGTCTGCCAAGTGTTCCAGCGTCGTCGCGCCAATATTTCGTTTGGGCACATTAATAATGCGCGTCAGGCTCAGACTGTCTTCCGGATTATACAGCAGCCGCAGATAGGCAATTACATCTTTGATTTCTTTGCGGTCATAAAACTTCGTGCCGCCTACCATCGTATACGGAATGGCGTAGCGCATCAGCTTTTCTTCCAATACACGGGACTGGGAGTTGGTACGGAACAAAATCGCCATATTGCCGTATGGTTCTTTGCCGATTTCATGACGGTTATAAATCACGCCGGCTACATAATCGGCTTCATCATGTTCTGTCTGCGCATGGTAATGGATAATCTTATTTCCCGTCGGGTTTTCCGTCCACAACTTTTTCTTGGGACGGCTTTCGTTGTTGTCGATGACCGCATTGGCTGCATGAAGAATCGTCTTAGTCGAACGATAATTTTGTTCCAGCTTAATCGCTGCCGCATCGGGATAATCGCGGGTAAAATCCATAATATTGCGAATATCCGCACCGCGCCAAGCGTAAATGCTCTGGTCGGCATCACCGACAACGCAGATGTTGCGCCATTTAGCTGCCAGCAGCTTGGTCAGAGTATACTGGGCATGGTTCGTATCCTGATATTCATCCACGAGGATATACTGAAACCGTTCCTGATATTTTTCCCGCACGTCTTCGTATTCTTTCAGCAGCCGCACGGCCAGCCGCAGTAAATCATCGAAATCCATGGCATTGTTTTCAAGCAGCTTCTTTTCATACAGCGTATAGACTTCGGCTACTTTTTCTTCATAAAAATCACTCGTCCGGCCGGCAAATTCATGGGCATCCATCAAGGCGTTTTTAGCCGCTGAAATCGTCCCCAGCACGGACCGCGGCGGAAACTGCTTGTCATCCAGGTTCATTTGTTTCAAACAGTCTTTGACCAATGTCATCTGATCGGTCGCGTCATAAATCGTAAAATTGCGCGTATAGCCAAACTTGCCGTCGATTTCAAATCGAAGCAGCTTGGCACAAAACGAATGAAACGTACTCAGCCACATGCTTTCTGCTCTGGCACCTACCAGCTTTTCCACACGTTCACGCATTTCCTTGGCGGCCTTGTTGGTAAAGGTAATTGCCAAAATACGGTACGGAGACACGCCTTTTTCCAATAAATGGGCAATGCGGCACGTCAATACTTTCGTTTTGCCGGAGCCGGCGCCTGCTGTAATCAAAAGCGGTCCTTCCGTACACTGTACAGCTTCCAGCTGCCTGTCATTCAACGTATCAAAAATGGGATTCATACTCGCTCCTTCCATTTTCTATAGGTGAAAAAAAGCCTCACCGTCACGATGAGGCCTTTCGAATATCATGTATTATTTCAATGCAGCCAAAATCGGCGGAACGATTTGCTTCTTACGGCTCATGACATGAGGCAGATATACTTCTTTATCCAGTACGTCTTTGTCAAATGCCTTGCTGACAACATCATCCATGTTGCCGGCAAAAATGAAGTTGGTCGATTCATCAATAATGCTTGTAATCATGAGGAAGCAAGCATCATACTGTTTTGCTGCGCGCATTTTTTCCAACGCACTGAGAAGTACCGTCTTTTGTGCCAGCAAATCAGCCGTATCCATAACCTGAACCTGAGAAATCGTAAAGGTTTTGCCGCTGTCAGAAAATTCTTTCATATCGCTGGAAGCGATTTGTTCCGGCGTCAAATCCGATACGTTAGCACCAGCTTTGAGCATTTCCATGCCGTATGTTTCTACATCCACACCGGCAATGGCTGCCAATTTAGCCGCTGCGTCTTTATCCTGCTGCGTGCACGTAGGCGAACGGAACAATACCGTATCCGAAATAACGGCAGACAACAACAGCCCGGCAATGTCTTTAGGAATATCGATGTGAGCCTGTTCGTACAATTCAGTAATAATGGTAGCCGTGCAGCCAACCGGTTTGAACAAAATAAAAATCGGAGCCGTTGTATCCAGCGTGCCGCCAATGCGGTGATGGTCTACGACGCTGACGATTTCTGCTTCATCAATGCCGTCGATAATTTGTTTCTTTTCGTTGTGGTCTACCAGCATGACCTGCTGTTTTTCCACAGCAGCAATACAGTCTGCGCAAACCATGCCGACATATTTGCCGTCATCTACGACAGCGTACTGGCCGTCAGCCGGTACATCATGGCCATTGTCCTTCGTGCTGAAGAACAAATCCGGATCGTGCATCAATTTTTTGACTGTATCCAGTTCTGCACCTGTCACTGTTTTGATAAATTCTTCTGCCAAGCTGGCACGGTCTACGACACCGACAAAATTGCCATTGTCAGCTACCGGTGCTACTGAGCTTTCGTGAGCAGCAAACCAGTTAGCTGCATCTTTCAGGCTGGCACTGACTTTCAAGGCTTCTACGTCCGTATGAACAGCATCGCCGACTTTGACATAAAAATCCTTGACAAGAGGCTGTGCTTCTACATGGAAATAATCCAATGCAAACGCTGTTTCCTTATTGATTTCACCTGCACGGACAGGAACTGCGTCCACGCCCTGCAGCTGCTGTAATTTTGCATATGCAATAGAGGAACAAATAGAGTCTGTATCCGGGCTCTTATGTCCTGTAACAAAAATCTGCTTTGCCACGATAAATCACCTCATACATAAAATTATACTGCCAATACTCACGCCAACGTATCCCGACCGCAGTCCGTTCGGGGATACGCCAGCAACTATATCATTATTATATCACAAAACGCTTAGCCTTTACGAGTCGTCATCAATTCCTGAATATGAGCAACGACTTCGTCAATGCTCTTAGCACCTAAATCACCTTTGGAACGGTCACGAAGTCCCAAGGTACCGTTTGCCATTTCTTTATCGCCGACGACAGCCATGTACGGTACTTTTTCCATCTGTGCCTTGCGAATCTTGTAGCCGATTTTTTCGCTGCTTTCATCGACTTCAGCACGAATGCCTGCTTTTTTGAACTTCTTGGCCAGTTCTTTGACATATGCCAAATGTTTATCAGAAATCGGCAGGAATTTAATCTGTACCGGAGCGAGCCATACTGGGAAGGCACCGGCATAGTTTTCTGTCAAGACGCCGAGGAAGCGTTCGATAGAGCCGAATACTGTACGGTGAACCATGACAGGACGATGTTTCTGGCCGTCTTCACCGATATAGGTCATATCAAACCGTTCCGGCATGAGCATATCGAGCTGAATCGTGCCGCACTGCCATGTACGTCCGATAGAGTCTTTGACATGGAAGTCCAGTTTCGGGCCGTAGAATGCGCCGTCGCCTTCGTTGACCTGGAACGGAACGCCTTTTTCTTCAATAACTTCACGCAGCGTATTCGTTGCCAATTCCCAAATTTCATCAGAGCCCATGGAGTCTTCCGGACGTGTAGACAATTCAACGTGGTATTCCAAGCCGAATGTCTTGTATGCTTTGTCGATAAGATCCATAACACCGGAAATTTCCTGTTTCATTTGGCTCGGCAGCATGAAAATATGTGCATCATCCTGCGTGAAGCAGCGTACACGGAACAAGCCGTGCAGTGCCCCGTGCAGTTCATGACGGTGGACAATGCCCAATTCTGCCATGCGCATCGGGAAATCACGATAGCTGTGAACGTTGCTCTTATATACAAGGATGCCGCCCGGACAGTTCATCGGTTTGATAGCGTACGGCTGTTCATCAATCGTCGTAAAGTACATGTTGTCGCGGTAATGATCCCAGTGACCGGACTGTTCCCAAAGCTGGCGGTTCAAAATGAGCGGCGTCATGATTTCATCATAGTCTGCTTCATCATGCAGTTCATGCCAGAATTTGAGCAGGTTGTTGCGCAGTACCATTCCCTTCGGATGGAAGAACGGGAAGCCAGGGCCTTCTTCATGGAAGCTGAAAAGGTCGAGCTGTTTGCCCAGTTTACGATGGTCACGTTTTTCTGCTTCTTCCATCATCTTCAAGTACGCTTCCAAATCAGATTTCTTTTCAAATGCCGTACCGTAAATACGCTGCAGCATCTTGTTCTTTTCATCGCCGCGCCAGTACGCACCTGCGACCGTGCGGAGCTTAAAGGCTTTGACCTGACCCGTTGTTTCACAGTGCGGGCCTGCGCAAAGATCTACAAAATCGCCCTGACGATACAGCGAAATAACAGCGTCTTCCGGCAAATCTTCAATTAATTCTACTTTATAATCCTGCCCTGCGTCTTTAAACAGTTTCAATGCATCTTCGCGGGATACGACTTCTTTCGTAAGAGGCAGGTTTTCTTTGACGATTTTTGCCATTTCTTTTTCAATCGCTTCAAAATCATCCTGCGTAAACCGATGTTCTGTATCCATATCATAATAGAAGCCGTTTTCGATAGACGGGCCAATAGCGAATTTTACGCCTGGGAACAAATGCTGGATAGCCTGCGCCATAATGTGAGATGCTGTATGGCGAAGTGTATCTTTCCCTTCCTGGGCATCAAAAGTAAGAAATTCTACCGTCGAGCCGTCAACGATCGGTTCTCTCAAATCGGTGACTTCCCCATTTACTTTTGCGACTAACACTTTTTTTGCCAGACTATTGCTGAGCTGTTTGACAGCATCGTACAACGAAATGCCATCGGCAAATGACTTTTTGCTGCCATCTTTTAACACTAATTCTGCCATTACAAACATCCTCCTTAAAATAAAAAGCTCCCGTCCTCAAGGGACGAGAGCATACTCACGTGGTTCCACCCTAGTTCAGCAGACCAAGCTGCTGTACTCAAGCGCGGTAACGGAACGACCGGACTGCCATACTCTGATTCCGGCAGTCAGCTCCAAGGTGGTAATACACTAAGGCATCAAAAGCACTCACACCATCTATGCTTCTCTCTGCATAACACCGTACTAGGTATCATGTCCTTGTCACAGCTTGTATATAACTATTTTCATGCACATCTCTATGCATGCGTAAATTATACGACTGGAATACAGCCTTGTCAAGAGGTGAAACACACGATGTACAAGACTATGCAGCATACCGCTTTTCTAGCGCCGCATAGTATCGGTACGCTGGATTACATCTAAGGATTTAGAAAATAAATGAACGCCGACGTATTGTCGTGACTGGAAACTGGATAAATAGTTACTGTAATTGCCAAAAGTTTCTCAGATACTAGAAAATCCCGTCAGCATCACACTGACGGGATTCAATTGCCGAGTTCACACCCAGCCTGTTTGGTGACCCAGTAGAGATTCGAACTCTAGACCCACAGCTTAGAAGGCTGTTGCTCTATCCAGCTGAGCTACTGAGTCATAAAAAATGGAGCGGGTGATGGGAATCGAACCCACGTAACCAGCTTGGAAGGCTGGCGCTCTACCATTGAGCTACACCCGCGTGGTGTGGTCGGAGCAGCAAGATTCGAACTTGCGACCCCCTGGTCCCAAGCCAGGTGCGCTACCAAACTGCGCTATGCCCCGCCAACAAAAAGTATTATACCGTAGGTATTTCCTTTTGTCAAACGTTTTTTTACAATTTATCCCCAAACCACCCCCATTCCTGTCTTTTATTTCAGTTTTTCTCATTGTTATGCCGCAATACGTCTTGCCTGATTGGGGCAATATGCATGATATGAGACATGACAGTACGAAAAGGATACGGCTTGTTCTGAATGGTATAGGCAAGCAAAAAACTGGAACAGAAAGAGACCGTCTCTTTCTATTCCAGTTTGTAGTTACGGTATTACCTGCTTTTTTTTACTTTGAACCATGCAGCATACAAAGTTGGCAGGACCAAGAGGGTCAGCACGGTTGCGACAAATAAGCCGCTGGCAATCGCTACAGCCATGGGGCCCCAAAAGATGCTGCGCATCAAGGGAATCATGCCGAGAATGGCTGCCGCTGCCGTCAGCATAATCGGTCTGAATCGCAGTACGGCTGAGTCAATAATCGCATGCCAAGGATCTTCCCCGGCTGCCATGTGTTTGTCAATTTGGTCAATCAAAATGACAGAATTGCGGATAATCATGCCGCCTAATGCCAAAATCCCCAAATATGCTACAAATCCCAGGGATTTGCCAAAGAGCAGCATGCCAAAGGATACGCCGATAATACCCATCGGGGCCGTAATCAAAGTCAAAATCATCAGTGAAACACGGCGAAGTTGGAACATGAGCAGCGTCATAATGATGAGTATCATAATAGGAACCGGGCCTAAGAGATAGCGCAGTGATTTTTGGCTGTTTTCCAAGGCACCGTCTACTTCTACAGAATAGCCAAAGGGCATGGCGTCACGAATATCTTTTATCGAATCGTACGCCTTCTGCGTAGCGTCATTGGCCGTGCCGGATTTGATATTGCCTTCGACGGTAATCGTCGGTTTTAAGTCACGGCGCCAAATAAGGGCATCTTCCGCACCGTATGTAATGGAAGCAATCTGTTCCAGCGGTACGTATCCCCTGCCTGTATAAATAGGAATACTTTTGATTTTGGATAAATCATTTCTGTCACTATCCTGCAGGCGAAGCTGGATGCCAATCGTTTTGTCTGCGGCGTAGTATTCTGCAATCGTCGCACCGGACAGTTCCGTATAGAGTGTCTTGGCAACGTCCTGACCGGACAACCCCATGGCACGCAGTTTATTCTGATCCAGCTGCAAATGCATGACTTTACTCTTTTGTTCCCAATTAAGAAATACGTTTTCTGTATTGCTGTCTTTGCTGATTCGGTTGGCAATCTGCTGGGCATACAGTTTGACTTTATCGACATCGTACCCGGACACGCGCAACATAATCGGATAATCAGACGGCGGTCCTAATGGAACATTTTTGATGTTGCAGCGCACGCCTGGCTGCTTATCAGCCATTTCCTTTTTTATTTTCTGCGTCAATGCTTCTCGTGACGCTACATCCTTGGCAACGACGACAAACTGCGCATAATTGTTTTTAGGCAGGACAGGCTCCAGCGTCAATACAAACCGCGGCGCACCTTCTCCTACATAATAGGAATAGCTGTCTATCTGTTCTTTTTGGGTATCCAAAAAAGCAGATAACGTCTTGGCTTCTTTTTCAGAAGCCTGCATAGACGAACCTTCCGGCAGTGTCATTTCTACGATGATTTCCGGACGCAGCGAAGGCGGGAAAAATTCCTGCGGAATCCATTTCATCAAGCCGACCGAGAGGACAAACAATCCTGCCGTACCGCCGATAACGATAGCTCGATGCGTCAGGCACCATGTAAGCACTTGGCGGAACAGGCGGTAAAAACGACTTTGATACAACGGCTTTTCTGTCGTTTCCGGTTTTACTTTTATTAAATAGTAGCCAAAAAGCGGCGCTACCATAACAGATACAATCCAAGATAAGAGCAGCGCTGCCAAAATGACAGGAAACAAGGATTTGCAAAATTCAGAAGCCGCCCCGTCTGCAAAGGCAACGGGAATAAAGCCGGCACACGTGACGAGCGTCCCCGTGAGCATCGGTTTCGCTGTCGCCTTAAAGGCATAGCAGGCAGCACTGAGCCTGTCCAGGCCTTTTTCCAGCTGTACGCTCATCATTTCTACGGCGATAATCGCATCATCTACTAAAAGCCCCAAGGCAATAATCAAGGCCCCCAGTGAAACTTTGTGCAAATCAATGCCGGCTATTTCCATGACGCAGAACACACCGGTCAGGACAAGGGGAATACAAAAGGCAACGACCAAGCCCGTACGCAGCCCCAGACTGAGAAAGCTGACGACGAGAACGATAATAATCGCTTCCCGCAGCGTATTGACAAAATCACTAATCGAGTCCTTGACGACTTTTGGCTGGTCAGATACTTGATGTATTTCCATGCCGGCCGGTAAATCCTGTTTGACGCTGGCCTGCAGTTTTTCCAGATTGTCGCCAAGCGTCAAAATATTGCCGCCTGTCTTCATGGACAACGCGATGCCTACAGCCGGTTTGCCGTTATAGTACATTTTGGGGTCTGATGGTTCTGTATACCGCCGTTCGACAGTAGCAATATCGCCTAGGCGGAATACTCGGCCGTTGGCATTAATCGGCAGGTTGCGGATGGCTTCTACATCTTCAAAAACACCGCTGATGCGCAGATATACGTTATCTGATTTGGTATCTACCATGCCGGCCGGCGTCATGGCATTCTGCCCCTTGACGGCATTGGCAATCACTGTGGGCGCGATACCCAGTTCTGCCAGTTTGGCATTGGCGACTTCGATATAGACTTTTTCAGACTGTTCGCCTATGATTTCTACTTTGCTGACATCTTGTATTCCCAGCATGATGCGGCGAATTTTTTCTGCCTTCTGCCGCAGTTCTTCATAGGAATAGCCGTCGCCGGTAATAGCGTACACGGAGCCGTATACATCATCAAACCGGTCATTGTAATACGGCCCATAGACGCCTTCAGGCAACTCTTTTTTCATATCCTCTGTCAAATTCCGCACTTCATGCCACGTGCTGCGGATGCTGTCTGCCGGCGCCTGGTCGGTCAGATTGACATAAATGACAGCCTGCCCCGGACTGGAGTAGCTTTTGATATAATCCAGATTGGGCGTATCCTGCAGTTTTTTTTCAATTTTGTCGGTTACTTGGTCCTGCATCTGCTGGGCTGTAGCCCCGGGCCAGGCGACCGTAACGACCATTTGCCGCACCGTATATGCCGGGTCTTCCATCCGCCCCAGTTTCATGTACGAAAAAACACCGGCAATAGCTACAATGACGATAAAATACCATACAATAGCTTTGTTTTTCAGTGCTAATTCTGATAAATTTTTCATGCGTCATCACGCTCCGTCCGTACTGTTTCTCCTTCCGTGAGCATATGCACGCCTGCCGTAACGACGACATCTCCCCGAGACAATCCGGTGACTTTGACCGTATTATCACCAAAATCTGATACGGTCACTTCTTTCAGCGACAACGTTTTATCTTTGCCGACTACCCATACATGAGGCGTATCACCGGTCTGATAAATAGCCGCCAGCGGCAAAACGCATGCGTCTGTGTTTGAGCCGGTTTCACTGCCATTGGTGACACTGGCCGTCATGCCCAGCTGCATGCCTGCCGGCGGATTGGTTACGGTCACGCAGACTTTATACGTACGAGATGCCGCATCTGCCATCGGCGCTACTTCTCGGACAACACCGCTTGCGTTTTGTCCCTGCAGAGCCCAAAAGGAAATACCCACTTCTTTGCCAATAGGGAAATCTGCCAAGCGATTTTCCGGCACATTAATTTGTACTTCCAAATCCCCCGTATGAACCAATGTCAATACGGTCTGTCCGGCACCGACTACCTGTCCGACTTCCCCAACGACGTTGGATACGACACCGTCGGCATCGGCTGTCAGTTGCGTATACGATAATTGATTCTGCTGAGCCTGCTGCACGGCTATGGCCTGATCGTACTGGGCCTGCGCCTGATTGTACGCCGTCTGGTATTGATCTAGTACAGCAGCACTGACCGCATCCTCATTAAATAATTGCTGATACCGCGCCAAATTGGATTGTGCCAGCTGCAGCTGTGCCTGCGCCGAGCTCACCTGGGCCTGTGCCTGATTGACGCTTTGGGCTATATCCTGCGGATTGATCGTCATCAAGACATCGCCGGCATGCACCATGCTGCCGAGCTGTACATTGCGCGCCGTAATCCGGCCGCCTGCCTGAAACGCCAGATTGCTTTCATACCGGCCTTCGACCGTACCGGAATACATACCGGCAGTACTATCCGCGCCTTCTGCCCCTACCTGTATAGTTTTGACAAGCTGCGCTTTTTCCTTGGGCTGTTCCTGCTGTCCGCAGCCGCTAAGGCTCAAGACGAGCGATACGGCAACTACGGCATGGAGCCAAGACATATATGTTTTCATTTTTCTAACTCTCCCTTCCCCGCTGCGAGCGTTTCAATCGATAGATTGGCAGCATTACGGGCCACAGCCTGCAGCCCCTGAATCGTTTGTTCAATCAGCACGGGATCCATGCCCTTTGTCGTTTCATGAATCCATCGCTGGAGTATGTCCAACAATGCCTGTTGTATATGTTTTGCTTTTTCAGTCAAATAAATATATTTAAACCGTCTGTCTGCATCATCCTGCCTGCGCCGGATATACCCTTTGGCTTCCAGCGTTTTGACATTGCGAGCAATGAGTGCCTTATCCGCTGTCAGCGATTTGCAAATATCATCCTGGCTTCGCCCGTCACCTCGGTACAACTCTACTAAAATGACATACTCGGCATAACTAAGCTGCCAATGCTGGCAGGCATACGAAATAAACGCCTGCGAACGCCGATTGAGTACGCCAAAATGATAGCCAATACTGGTATAGTCCATGGTCATCTCCTCCTTATAAAGTTGACTCAATCAACTATTTATTTGTAGTATACCAAATTTTATTTTTTCACGCAATATGTATCTCTTTTGCAAGCAGCAATACATTGCAAACGACACAAACAATGTGCGGCTATCTTCCTGGTGTTCGCTTCGCTGTCACTATCTGCAGGCGTTTTTTTCGATATGTCCGCCATTGCTGCCACACGGCCGCTTTGATACAATGCCGTTAGAATCTTCGTATCTCTTTGCTATATATAATGTATACATAGAAAGATTAGGTGATGCTCGTGAAAAAACTACATTTGGCCAACCATACCGTGCAAGAAACGCTAATTCTGCCGCTCTATGCCCGCAAACTAGGCAGTGAACTATTTCCCCAGATTCTTGCCGACCCCTTTGCCAGCAGCATAATCAGCCGCTTGGATTACGATTTTTCTACACTGGATGCGAAAAAAGATTCTCTCATCTGGCAGTTCGGCGCATTGGCAGGCCTGCTGCGCAGCAAAGATATGCTTTGTGAAATGCAGGACTACCTCTCGGTTCATCCCTATGCCTCTGTCGTTAATATGGGATGCGGCTTAGACCAGACACCGTTGTTGGGAGATAACGGCAAAATGAAACTGTACAATATTGACAGAGAAGACGTCATCGCCGTGCGCCGCACCATACTGCCGCCTATCGCCAGGGAAACGAACATCGCCGCCGATTTGCGTGATGACACATGGATTCGTCGCATTGATGCTTCACAAGGAACGTTTCTGTTTGCAGCCGGCGTCTTCGTGTATTTTGAAAAAGACAAAGTACGCCACCTGGTCCTAAAAGTGAAAGAGGCATTTCCCCAAAGCTGTTTGGTGTTTGATACACTTGGCAAGACAGCCGTTACTATTTTGATGAAAAAAACACTGGAAACGCTGGAAATTCATAACATAGACGGCCTGTTTTACAGCAATACGCCTGCCAAAGACCTGCAGTGGTCCAGCGATATCGAAATATCTGTACGAAATTATCTTACCGGTTATGTAGATTTAAAAGAAAAAGGCGTACGTCCCCTCTTTAGATACACTGCCGTTCTTTTCGACCGGATATTCAACATTCATATCTGCCGAATGAGATGGCCGTAAACACAAAATCTGCCCATCCTTTTTTATGGTATATCCTCACACAAACGCTAGGGAAAATGAACCGCCCATGATTATTTTTATATATCTATAATATATGCTTATATGGATAGACAAATCTAGTATTTGTTTTCTGACGATGGCAAATTGTATTATAGTCCGGAGTATCCGGGAGGTTCTCCTGACACCAGCCTAAAAGATTTAGGGTTATCCCCCTATGCCAATGCGCTGAAAGACCGAGATTCCAACGACCATCTTCTTGCTTACCATTACAAAGGGGAAGCAAAAAAATGGCCTTCAAGACCTTGTACAACGGCATGAATTTGGGAGTATGCGCGCCGGAATCGGCACTGTATGCAGAACGAACCAAAGCCATGATATTTATCTCTCTCTTGATACTCGGCTTCGGTCTTATCGTCGCCATCATTGCCGCGTTACTGGCCAAGCGGATTATTATTCCACTGAAAGCCATTGATGCGGCAGCCCGCCGGATTGGCGAAGGCAATTATGACCAGCCGTTGGCCATTACCCGCAACGATGAACTAGGCGAACTGGCCCAAAATATGAACCGGACTATGTTGAAAATGAAAAACATGGTCCAGCAGTTGGAAGCCCTGGCTTTAAAAGACAAATTGACCAACGTCTGGAACAATACGGCGTATGAACAACAGGTCCTCGAGATAAATCAACGCATTGCCGCCCGCGACCCCCATCTGGCCTTCAGCGTACTTATGCTGGATATAAACGGAATGAAAGGTGTCAACGACCAGTTCGGCCATGCCATGGGCAATGAAATGCTGCGCCGGACGATAAAATGTATCAGCAGTATCTACACGCATAGCCCCATATTCCGAGTTGGCAGCGATGAATTCCTCGTCTTGGTGATGGGCAGCGATTACCAGAACCGATTTACCCTGCTGGACCAGCTCACACCGTATAACCAAAAACGAGACTATCAGCAAGAACGGCCGTGGGAACAACTTGCCTTTGCGGCCGGTATGAGTGATTACCACCCAGAAACAGATACTACGTACCAAGAAATCTTTCTCCGCGCCGATGCCGCTATGTACAAAAACAAAAAAGCCGTCGAAGGACAAGAAGCACGATAAACACTCAAACCGATGACCAAAAAAAAACATACAAAAGGATTCCGGTAGAATACCCAATGGGATATCTCGCCGGAATCCTTTTTGTTATAGTTGGTACGCCGATTTATTTGGCGGATTTACAATTTAAGTGCAACAATAACTTGAAATAAAAATGACACATGGATCTCTCCTATAATGGTGTTTGCAACGACAACATTACGTTAGGAGTGATTCCATGCGCCACTACCACCATCTTATACTATCCGA
>CAKPVJ010000026.1 GCA_934193515.1 uncultured Megasphaera sp.
ATGCATTTCTCGATGAAGTCTATGCTATTGACAGCGTTTCTTGATTAGGTGTGTTCAAATTCAACTTGCAATTTACGAAAAAGATTTTTATGTAACGTATGATTTAAAACTAGTTAACAAAGAATTTCAAAATTGGATTAATAATCAAAATTTTAGTGGTGGAGAGAAAGCATATAAATATATCGACTCTAATGGTCGAGTATATCGCGGAGTTTCTATGGCTTGGCCCAATAAAAAGAAAGCACCAAGTGATTATTTTGTTCCTCTAATTCATCCGGTTACAGGGAAAAAATGTCCATTGCCAGCTCGTGGATGGAGATATTCGTCTATAACAATGAAGAAATTACAAGATGACGATCTAATAATTTTTGGTGAAGATGAAACAAAACAGCCAGAACATAAATATTATTTAGATGAGAATTTGTTTGAAAATGTTCCGTCTATCTATCTAAATGCTGATAGTGCTGATAATATGTTGAAAAAATTAAATATTTCTTTTGAAAATGCTAAACCAATTAGCGAAGAAAAATATTTAATACGTACAATTCATCCCAATCCTAAAATTATTTTAGATTTCTTTGCGGGTTCTGGTACAACTGGACAAGCCGTACTGGAATTAAATAAAGAAGATGGTGGTCATCGCAAGTTCATTCTCTGTACCAATAATGAAAATAATATTTGTGAAGAGGTGACCTACCCGCGTATCAAGACAGTTATTACTGGTACACGTATTGATGGCAGTAAGTATTCTGATGGTCTTCCTGCCAATCTCAAGTATTACTATACAGACTTTGTTGCTAAAAAAGAAGAATTTCTCTCAGATGCTCTGTTGGAACATGTCACTGAAATGATTCAGCTGGAGCATGGCATCAAACTCGACGGTAAACAATATATTATGGTCATGAGCGATGAAGAAGCTGATAAGCTAGAAGCTCATTGGGACGAATACTCCGATGTAAAAGCACTTTATGTATCTGGCAACGTTTTGTTTACGACGGAACAGAAACGGCTTTTTAATGATATTGAGGTTTACATCATACCTGATTACTATTTTGATTTTGAAATGCGGGAGGTTGGCGAATCATGGTAGGTGGTATTACGTTAACATTATTTGATTTTCAGGAAAAAGCCGTCATGAATTTGCTTGACAGGACGACGAACAGTAATGAAAAGCAGACCATAGTTATGAAAGCTCCGACAGGTTCGGGAAAAACTATTATTCTCATTGATTTTATCGATGAGTATCTGAGTAAAGTCAATACACATACAGCATTCATCTGGCTTTGCCCAGGCAAGGGAGACCTGGAAGAACAAAGTCGGATTAAAATGCAAAAAGTAGCCCCGCAACGAAATACACAAAACTTGTTTGATGCTTTGCAGAATGGTTTCTTGCCGGAAAGTACGACATTCATCAACTGGGAACTAGTAACGAAAAAGGGGAATACGGCTATTCGCAACAGTGAACGCAAGAATCTATTTGATCGGATTGCTGATGCTCACCGTAACGGACTTAACTTTATCATCATTATCGATGAAGAACATTCTAATAATACGGCTAAAGCCCGCACTATCATTGATGCTTTTGCAGCGAAGAATATTATCCGTATCAGTGCAACGGCCGTTGAAAATAGACGCTATGCTTTTTTCGACATTGACGAACTGGATGTCATCGATGCCGGACTGATTACGAAAGCTCTCTACGTCAATGAAGGTGTAGAAATCGATGATGATTATGTCTATCTATTGACACTGGCAGACCAAAAACGAAAGAAAATTGCTGACCGGTATCAGTTACTAGGAAAAAATATCCGTCCCCTCGTGCTAGTTCAATTTCCGAATGGACAACCAGAAACAATCAAGGATGTGGAAGAAAAGCTTAAACTTATGGGCTATACATACGAAAACGGTATGGTCAGTAAATGGATGAGTGGTGATAAAAAGGATATCCCCGATAATCTGACAGAAAATGATGGTATACCCGTATTTTTGCTTATGAAGCAGGCTATCAGCACAGGTTGGGATTGTCCGCGAGCGAAAGTTTTGGTAAAATTGCGGGAAGGTATGAATGAACAATTTGAAATTCAGACTATCGGACGTATTCGTCGTATGCCTGAAGCTTGCCATTATGATGACGACCTGCTCGACTTTTGCTACGTATATACTTTTGATGAAAAGTGGAAGACAGGTTTATTATCAACCATGGATAAAGCCTACGAAACAAGGCGGCTGTTCCTAAAAGAAAAATGTAAAACCTTCTCGATTGAAAAACAAATTCGTGATTTGGATAATCTCGGCCTCGGTGAACGGGATGTCATGAAAAAAGTATATGCTCATTTTGTTCAAACGTATAAACTGGATGGCGATTTGAAAAAGAATGCAGAACATCTCGAAGCAGAAGGATATAATCTAGATCCTGAGATTGTTGGAAAAACCTTGCATGGCAAGTTTGTTTCTATGCAAGCCATTCTAGAGGATAGTGCCCAATACGTAACGACCCGTAGACGAGTAGATACGCATAAATACGGAATGCAACTTCTTCACAGTACGGATATGATTAAAAAAGCTGTTGGTATTCCTACGGCTAAAATCAAGGCAATACTGGAACGCCTGTTCCGTCGGGGAAGACGTAGTCAGCAACGGAAATTATTGTCTTTGGAAACGCCTTATTTTTATGCCTTTGTTATCAACAATGCTCGGAAGTTACGTGAAGATTTTAAAGCCGTTACTTCTGAAATGGTAGAACCGACGTCGTTGGCTCTGATTACACCGAAAATTTCAGAATTTCATATTCCCGAGCAAGATTTCTTCAAGTATGACCCGGGAGTAAAAAACGAAATTGAATATCTGAACAATGCCTATCAGGAATATACATCAGGATTCGCTACGAGTCTTATTCGTAGTACATCAGAACAGTTGTTTGAACAGTATTGCGAACGGCATCATGATATTGATTGGGTGTATAAAAACGGAGATGCGGGACAGCAGTATTTTTCGATTGTTTATTTGGATGCCTTGCAAAAACAATGGCTTTTTTATGCCGATTACATCGTCATGAAAAAGAATGGTGATGTCTGGATTATTGAAACCAAAGGCGGAGAAAGCCACGGAACAGATAAAAATATTGACGATCAAATCGGAAATAAATTTCAGGCATTTCAAAACTATGCTAACAAGCATCACTTGCATTGGGGATTTGTACGTGACAAAGATCAAAAATTATATATTGATAATACAGTATTTTCTATTAATATGGCAGATAACTGCTGGCAACCATTAGAAAATGTATTTTAACATAGCTATCTGTAAAAACTTGATAAGAACTTTGTTGAATAATTCGGTAAGGTTCTTTACTGATTTATATTTCGTGGATAAATCAACAAAAATCGTAGATCAAGACCGGGTTAGTGTAAAATAATTGTGGGAAAAACATTATCAAGAAAACATATTGAGTGGAAATCAACAAAATGAGCTGCCCCCAATTGTTAGACAAAAAATCTAACGATTGGAGGTCAGTTTTTTTTATGGTAAAATACAGTTACGAATTTAAGAAAAAAATAGTATTGGAATATTTAAATACTCCCGAAGGATATGACTCCATTTCATACAAATATGGACTGTCGAGCAGCTACTAACTAAGAAATTGGGTTGCTGCTTACCAAAAATGGGGAGAGAATGGGTTGGAATCAAAGAAAAGCTAGGATGGAAAAGTCCTGTTCAATACAGGCTTTCCTTGCTTGCTGTATAAAAAAGTAACGAGATAACGTTTGCTATCTCGTTACTAAGGTCTAACTTTTTGGGGGCATATCATTTACAAGGTTTTAACATTTATGATAGAGCCAAAATATTATATATTCATAGCTGTATTGTACCATGATTTATTTTATGTTTATCACGTTTATGTCACTGCAACTGAGAATGTTTATTGGCTATCTGTTGAATTTCTGCTTCTGAACAAGACGTAATCTTGGCTATCACGGAAATATCGATTCCTTCTCGCAGCATGCCTAGGATATTTGCTGTTTTTTCCTGCTGCACGCCTTGCGCCAATCCCTGTTCTCGTCCCTGCGCTATGCCTAGTTCTTCGCCTTCAGCTATGCCCAATTTGCGGCCGCGTTCTTCACCGCGTTTTTCGCCTATTTCCATGCCTGCTTGTTTGGCGTCGGCCAGGCCGGAGTAGTAATCGCGGATGGCTTTTTCCCGCAGCATGTATTTGTAACGCATCGTTTCATCGCTCGTAAAAGCATTTTCTGCTTTGGCTACGTCTTTCATGACTGTATTGTTCATGGTCAACACCTCCATTTCCTTTTCATCGCAGTTGGAAAATATAGGAGCCGTAGAGCATATGAAGATTAAAACAAGATTAAAAACAGATTAGAATTAGATTAAAATTTGCTTCTTTCCCGATTTTTTCAGTAAACGTGCCGTTTACTAGAAAAAGAAAAAAACGTAAACTCATGATATTTTCATAAGTCTGCGGTTTTTGATTTTATTTGGTATTTATCCGTTTTTCAAACGGCTGCATATCCTACACCTGACATTCTTTAGCTATCAGTTCTACTTTTTCAACGGGACACTGCAAAATTTGTGCAATATATTCAGGCTCCAAATGATGGCGCAGCATGCCGATAATCGCTTTCCGTTCTCCTCGTTTTTCGCCTATTTCCATACCTTCTTGTTTGGCGTCGGCCAGGCCGGAGTAGTAATCGCGGATGGCTTTTTCCCGCAGCATGTATTTGTAACGCATGGTTTCATCATTCGTAAAGGCGTTTTCTGCTTTGGCTACGTCTTTCATGACTGTATTGCTCATAGTCAACACCTCCATTTCCTTCTCATCACAGTTGGAAAAATACGCCGCCCAGGTTCCTAATTTCGTTAATTTCTTAATGTCACTGTATGTGAATTTTTTGATTTCTATAAAATGCATGGCAAAATGGTCGGTCAGCCGCTGTTTTGATAGGTCGTTGCAAATGTGGTAGATATTATGCCATGCTGTTTCCGGCAGATAGTCAAAATCCAGCAAGATAATCGATATGGTTGGCTTCAACTGCGTATACTGTTCTTTTTCTTTGAGCTGTGAGCCATACAGGCCGGCCCAGTAATACAAAAATCGTTCGGATAAATAGGAATGCTTCAGCACCTGCACTTCGATGTCGATTTGTGTTCCTCTGTTCGTCTGGGCCAGGATGTCGAGTTTGCTCAGTTTTTCATGTTCAAAATCGGGATCTTGGTCTTTGTCAAAAAAGACGACGTCTTCGATTTGCGTTTCTTCATTTTCATACAGCACGTCATTCAGAAATTGAATCGTCAAATGCTTACGCTGTTCGCTGCCCAATAGATACTTGAAATAAAAGTCATTCATTCGGTTAATCTTGAGGGTATTCATTGCCGTGTTTCTCCTTGTATTGTATCATAGTTAGTGTCCAAACACTATATGAGCACAGTATAGCATACGAAGATTAAAACAAAATTAAAATACGATTAGAATTAGATTAAAATTCGATGAGAGACATGGGATATGTATCTTTTGGTCAAAAAGATGCGGTGATTTCCATAAAAGATTCTGCATCAGTCAAAGTATGTTTATCCCGCTGGCTGCAATTCGTAGAAGAAAGCGGCGTAGAGGAATTTAAACGTGTCCTAAATCAACAGATTCCGGTCGCAAATTTTATGGCTGTCCCGTGTAAAACAAAAATAAAAAAAGGCGTGAGGAAAGTTCACTCACATCTATCTGTAACGGATGATTTGAAAGGCCCCCAACATTTGACAAAGAGCCAGTTTGCATATTGTATTACGAAATATCCATCAGCTGTTTAGTAGTGAAAATTGACGAATTTCAAGCGTAAATCTATTTTTACACTTGATTTTCGGTTGCAAATCAGCCGTATTTTTTTACGATTGGAAATACGATTGTTTTTCGTTATTAAGCAACATATTTTACCGTTTTCGTGGATATATCGACAACACATGGCAGCTCCAAGTCAATTCAAGTTGCTGGTGTGAATTTTCTTGTGATACAATAAAGCCAATGAATACGCAGCAGGTGGTGAATGGATTGCATAGTGGGATAAAGCGGTTGGTTTGTATGGGATTGGCTGTGTTTTTTCCTGTAGGGCTGGTGTTTGGGTGTACATTGTTTGGTGCCCAGGGAAGCCGCGTGCAGGATGGCGGCGCGATTTTGGTTAAAAATCGGGATTGGCGGCCGGAATATCAGGAAATGCGGCTGGTTCAGGGGACTTCGTATCGATTTTATGGCCTATACGGGGGTACGAAAGATGCCATGGCATTGAAAGGCGGCGTCAATGAAAAGGGGTTGGCTGTTTTTTCGGCTTCTGCTAGCGTAATTCCTGCCGCGCAACGAACGGTTATGGGTAAAAAAACGGGATGTATCAAACGAATGCTGGGCACGTGTGCCACGGTGGAAGAAGCGTTGGGCAAGACGACTGCATGGGGCGGCCCTAAATTTTTTGTATTGGCAGATGCTACTGAATTGGCGTATGTGGAAGTAGGACAAAACAATCAGATTGTGGTAAAAAGACAGAAAAACGGGACACTGGCTCATACTAATTTTTATTTAAGCCCAAAGTTTCAACAGCTGAATTTGAAAAAAGGGATTTCGGCACGGCATCGCTATGCGCGGATAGAAGATCTGTTGGCTTCGCAGCATACGCCGTATCAGCTTGACGACTTGTTGGCATATAGCCAAGATCGGTCAGACGGCCCGGACAACAGTATTTGGAGAGTGGGGAGCCGTTCGCAGGGGCCGCAAACGATAGCGACGTTTGGCGTTTGGCTGCATACCCATGCTAAACCGGATGTGTTTGTCAAGGTGCGTCAGCAGCCCACGGATACGGGGCATGAGACCGTATATCGTTGGAATGGGAATCAACTGTTTCCAGATGCACCGTTGTAAAGCTGTTTGTACATGAAAAATATAGTTAGTATAAAAATATTGTATAGCTGCAGCGTACAGGGGGAGAGCATATGACAGCTAGTGAACAGGAATGGGAACATCTTTTGCATATTAAAACAGCCGGCCGGGATGACAGCCAGGCCGACGGAGAACATCATCCGTATGAGCCGACGGATTACTGTGTATTGGAACGGCTGGCCAACAGCGGCTATATTCGCAAAAAAAGTACGCTGCTGGATTATGGCAGCGGTAAAGGACGGGTTAGTTTTTTCTTGTCGTATCAGACAGGCTGTCATTCTATTGGCGTCGAGTATGACAAGCGGCTGTGGCAAAAAGCGATGACCAACTGGCAGACTGCGGCATCCCGCCATCGTGTTTCCTTTGTGCTGGCAGATGCGGCTGTGTATGACGTGCCAGACAGCGTGGACTGTTGTTTTTTCTTCAATCCTTTTGCCTTGCATACGCTCAAGCGGGTCATAGGCAGGCTGTTGGATTCATGGCAGCGCAGACCCCGGCAGCTATATGTATGTTTTTATTATTTGTATGAAGATGCGGCGACGTATTTGACGCAGCATGTGCGGCTGCATTTGGAAGAATGTATATCGTGTCAGGATTTGTTTTCTGGTGCAGACCGCAAGGAAAATATATGGGTATATACGATAGTGTAGCGGTGAAACGGTATTTTGTTGGCAGTAAGCCAGCTGCCGATATATGATGTATGAAGGGAGATATGTTGGATGATACGAGATATTGTGCGGGATATTATTTTTTTAGGGCGGAAATCCCAGGCGGCTTCACGGGAAGATTTGCCGACGGCTCAGGATTTGTTGGATACGCTGGCAGCACATCGGCAGGAATGTGTCGGCATGGCTGCAAACATGATTGGTGTGCTGAAAAATATTATCGTCGTGCATACGGCACAGGGCGATGAAATTTTTATCAATCCGGTTATTGTGCAGAAGAGTGATCCGTATACGACGGAAGAAGGCTGTCTTTCCTTGACGGGGATGCGGCAGACGACTCGGTATCGGAAAATCGTTGTCGTGTATGAAGACATGAAACTAAAAAAACGTCGCCGGACCTATACAGGCTGGACAGCGCAGATTATTCAGCATGAATGCGACCATTTAGCCGGTATTTTGATATAGTGTCTGGGCGGGCGGCCTCTTGACTTGAAGTACTGTCCAGGCAGTATAGTAAGGCCATAGGAGGTGCTGCATATGGAAACGATTGCATTGAACAATGGCGTAATTTTTTGACATCCAAAGCATATATTTAGGAAATGGGATATGAAAACACGAAGGCGGCGTTTGCCCGTTCTTGTGAAAAATTGGGTACGGATTATTTGGATTTGTATTTGATTCACATGCCTTTTGCCGATTATTATGGCGCGTGGCGGGCGATGGAAGAATTATACAAAGAAGGAAGAATCCGGGCTATCTGCATCAGTAATTTTCTGCCGGACCGGCTGATTGATTTTTGTGAAAATGTGTCGGTTATGCCGACTGTCAACCAGTTGGAAATTCATCCGTTTTATCAGCGAAGAGAAGAATTGGTACTGATGGCAGACTATGGCATCAGTGCAGAAGGCTGGGCGCCGTTTGCCGAAGGCGTGAACGGTATGTTTACCAATCCGGTATTGACCACGATTGCTAAAGCGCACGGCAAAACAGTGGCGCAGGTTATTTTGCGGTGGAATATACAGCGTCAGATTATTTGCATTCCCAAGTCCGTTCATCGAAACCGCATGGAAAAAAATAGGGATATTTGGGATTTTACGTTGTCTGATGAGGATATGAAGCGTATTGCCGCGTTGGATTTACAGCGGCCGCAGATGTTCGATCCCCGCAAACCCAGTGAAGTAAAACGGGTATATGATTATTTGAATCATCCTGCCGTAACGAGCTTATAGACGTATATTCCCTCTGGTTTTATAAACACAAGAGGTGTATGGAAAAACTGTATAGATAAAAACAAGGACTGTGAAACGGGATATACTCGTTTCACAGTCCTTGTTGTATTCGTTTTGAACTTACTGCAGTTCTTCGGCTGTCGGTTCTACGCCAAACCATTTTTTATAAAGCTGGGTATACGTGCCGTCAGCTTTGAGTTCCGCCAAGGCCTTGTTGATGCTTTCCAATTCTTTTTCATGGCCTTTGTCGATAGCCATGGCAGAACCGGCCAGTTTCTTCGGTTCACCGACGACTTTCAAGTCCGATAAGCCGCCTTTGGCGATATAGTAGAGGGCGACGGCTTTGTCAATGGCAACGGCTTCGCTGGCGCCGGTCTGCAGTTCCTGCAGGCATTGGTAATTGGCATCGAATTGTTTCAATACAGCCCCTTGTTTTTCTGCAAAATCCGCTGGTTTGGAGCCGGCCTGTACAGCGACTTGCTTGCCGGTAATATCATCCCAGCCCTTGATTGTCGTGTTGTCTTGACGGACAACAATCACAGAACCGCCAATGTAATACGGTGCCGTGAAATCGACTTGTTTTTTCCGTTCATCCGTAGCAGACATGGCTGAAGCGATGATGTCGATTTGGTTGCTTTTTAATGCCGGAATCAACGCATCAAACCCCATGGCTTTGATTTCGACTTTTCGTCCCAGTTTATCCCCAATAGCCTGTGCTAAATCGATATCAAAACCGACGTAGGAATCGCCTTCTGTGGCTTCAAACGGCGGAAAAGATGGTTCGGTACCGACGATTAACGGTTTATCTGTTTTTTCTGCTGTTTTTGTATCTTGTGAGCCGCATCCTGCCAGCAGTGCCATCGTAGTGAGAGCGGTCAAACCAGCAAGTATCCATTTTTTGTTCATATTCATACACCCCTTGGTTTTTATAATAAAAATATGTAAGTAATTATACAACTTAAGAGAATAAAAATCAAGGAAGTACAGCTAAAATATACAAAATATAATGGGAGAATACGATGCATCACCCTATTTTACCCCATATATAATATGTATATAAAAATACCATTACGAAAAAATAAACGCATTGTTCATTTCTTCATAATGGTATAAGAGCAATTAATTCTTTTTAGGCAGTCTTTTAAGGGATAGGCCGATGCGTCCGCGCTGGGCATCGACGGAAATAATCATGGCATCGACGATGTCGCCGACGCTGATGACGTCTGTAGGATGACGGAAACGGTGACTGCATAATTCGGAGCGATGAATGAGTCCCGGCGTTTTTAAGCCAAAATCGACAAAGGCGCCGAAGTCAACGACATTGTGTACAGTGCCGCGTACAATCGTACCGACTTTTAATTCATCCAGTGAAACGACATGGCGGCGTGTCAGCGGCTTGGGAAATGCGCTGCGGACATCTCGTCCCGGCTTGCGGAGTTCTTCCAAAATATCACGGATAGTCGGTTTTCCGGCATGCAAGGAAGCGGCCAACAGCGGGACGGCATTCATTTGAATTTTTTCCTTCAGGAGATGCAGTTTGGATGTATTCTGCAAATCCGCTGGCACAAAACCATAATGGGCGGCAATTTTTTTGGCCAGGTCATAGGATTCTGGATGGACAGATGTATTATCCAACGGTTCATCCCCGTCTTTGATGCGTAGAAATCCAGCACACTGGGTAAACGTAGCAGGACCCAGGCGGTTGACAGACAGTAATTCCTGCCGGTTATGAAAGGGGCCGTTTTCGTTGCGGTAGGCAATGATATTGGCGGCCGTGGCGGCTGTTAGGCCGGATACATGCTGCAGCAGAGCGGCAGAGGCGGTGTTCAAATCGACACCGACGTAATTAACTACCGATTCGACAACCGTGTCTAAGGCCGCAGAGAGGTCTTTTTGATTGGCATCATGCTGATACTGACCGACGCCGATGGATTTGGGATCGATTTTTACGGATTCTGCCAATGGGTCTTGGATGCGGCGGGCAATGGATACGGCGCCACGAATGGTAACATCCAAATCAGGCAGTTCTTCTCGTGCTAAGTCTGAGGCCGAATAGACGGATGCGCCGGCTTCATTGGCAATGACATAAGGGCAAGAAAGATGCTGCGCTGTCAGCATAGCGGAAACGAACTGTTCCGTTTCGTATGAGGCTGTACCGTTGCCGATAGAAATTAACGTCACGCCGTATTTTTTTATCATTTTTCCCAGAGCAGCGGCACTTTGCTGACGCTGCCGTTCGGAACTCGTCAAATAGTATGTTCCGTGCGCCAGTACATGGCCTGTCGGGTCAATGACGGCTGCTTTACAGCCGGTGCGGTAGCCAGGGTCTAAACCCAGGATGGTCTGCCCGGTAAAAGGCGGCTGCAGCAGGAGACTGCGCAAATTTTTGGCAAAAACGGCAATGGCTTGTTTATCTGCTTTTTCTGTCAAGTCGCTGCGAATTTCACGTTCCAGCTGCGGAAAGATGAGCCGTTTGTAGCTGTCGGTAGCAGCCGCGGCAAGAATTTGGCCATACGGCGAATGGCCATGCACGATAGTTTGGGTCAGTTTTTCAATATAGAAATCATGGTCGGCGGTCAGCGTTACTTTCAACAGTTTTTGCGCTTCGCCGCGATTGATGGCCAAAATCCGGTGACTGGGCAGATGGCAGATGCGTTCGCTGAAATCTTTATAGGTAGCCATGGTCGGCGCATCGGCTTCTTCGACCTGCAGCGCGCAGGTTAGTTTGGCTGACTGCCAAAGGGCACGGCGGAGAAACTGGCGGAATGGTGCCAATTCAGAAATTCGTTCAGCCAGAATATTGGCGGCCCCGTTGATGGCTTCGTCTATAGAAGGAACCTCGTCGGTCACATACGCGGCGGCGGCAGCTTCCGGGCTTGCTCCTTGCGGGTCTTGCTGCCAAAACATGTCGGCGAGCGGTTCCAGGCCGGCATCCCGCGCCATAGATGCTTTCGTGCGTTTTTTCGGTTTATACGGCAAATATATATCTTCTATTTCCTGCAGCTGCGAGGCAGCGTCCAGCTGCTGTGCCAACGCATCTGTCCATTGGCCTTGTTCCATAATGGATTGGCGGACTGTTTCGCGGCGGCTGGCTAGGGCTTGCTCGTGCGTGTAGTGTTCTTGAATTTGGCGGAGTTGTAATTCATCGAGTACGCCTGTGGCTTCTTTGCGATAGCGGGCAATAAACGGAATCGTGTTGCCGTCCTGCAGCAGCTGCAGGGCCGTCTGTACCTGGCTGACACGGACTCCGACGGCAGCTGCTACGGCATGAATGATTTGTTCTTCTGTCATAAAGGAGCTCCTTTCTCTATCTCTTTATTATGGGTGTAAGACGACGACAGGTCAAGAGAAAGGTATATTTTTTATCAAATAGAATCCCAAGAACGGCCAAAACGCATTATAAAATTTCATATTATGAATTAAAAATTTATATTGAATATGTTGAAATTTTTATTAATAACCGTTACAATATAATAGAAGATACTTGGAAATGGCACATTATAAATTATATGGTATTTGTAATAGGCCTGCCCGAGGAAAAAGAGGAAGGGGGAAATACGATGAAGATTGCCGAATTATTGCGGGATAATGGCTATAAAGTAACACCGCAGCGACTGGCTGTATATGATGCCATTAATCATAATACGACACATCCCAATGCAGAAGCGATTTATACTAAGCTGCAGCCCCAATATCCATCTATGAGTTTAGCTACGGTGTATAAAACGATGGAGATTTTTGCTAAAATTGGCGTTGTCAAAATTTTGCAGTGCGGAGAAGACGCACACCGCTATGATTACAACACGACACAGCATGCCCATATTCGCTGTGTGCAATGTAACCGCGTGATTGATGTGGATATTGACGAAAAGGCATTAGCAAAACAGGCAGCGATGCAGTCCGGATTTGCGATTGAAGGAGTCAGCTTATCGTTTTTGGGATTGTGCAAAGACTGTGAAAAAGCGCTGGCAGCCAAAAAAGCAGCTCAAGCAGCAGATGAACCGCAGTTAGAAGCAGGAAATTAAACGTATAGAAAAAGAGATGGCTGCATGAAGGCTTCGTTATCATGCCCTGTCTCGTTTTTTCTAACCGTTTGAAGTTTGATGCACAGCATTTTAAAAATACCATATACATCGTTATTGGCATCAAACTTTCAGCGTATCATGTAAAGGAGCCGTCATATCATGTGATGCGACGGTTCTTTTTTTATATAGGAGTGAACAGTATGTTGCATATAGGATGTCATTTATCGGTTTCACAAGGATTTTTGCACATGGGAAAAGAGGCCGCGTCGATTGGTGCAGACACGTTTCAGTTTTTTACGCGCAATCCCCGCGGCGGCAGCGTACGGGCTTTGGATATAGCGGATATACAGGCGTTAAACGCATTTATGAAAGCGCATCAGTTTGCACCGATTTTAGCCCACGCACCATATACGCTGAACGGCTGTTCCAAAACCGAAAAAACACGGCAGTTTGCTTTGGCGGCCATGACAGACGATTTACAGCGTCTGGAATATGTAGACAACTGCCGCTACAATTTTCATCCGGGCAGCCATGTGGGACAGGGCGTCGATACAGGGATTGATTACATTGCCCAGATGCTCAACACCGCTATGTTTGCCGGACAGAAGACGACGGTTCTGCTGGAAACCATGGCAGGAAAAGGCACGGAAGTAGGTCGCAGTTTTACGGAACTGGCCCGGATTTTGGACAAGGTGAAGCTGATAGATAACATGGGCGTATGTTTGGATACGTGTCATGTATTTGACGGTGGCTACGATATTGTAGAACAGCTGGATGATGTGCTCGATGAATTTGACCATTGCATTGGCTTGGACAAGTTAAAAGCAGTTCATATTAATGACAGCAAGAACGAGTTGGGAAGTCATAAAGACCGGCATGAAAAAATTGGACAGGGCCATATTGGCATGGAAGCCTTTCGGCGGATTATCAATCATCCGGCCCTGCGCCAGCTGCCTTTTTATTTGGAAACGCCCAATGAATTGGCTGGGTATGCCAAAGAGATTGCTGCGCTGCGTCAGGCATATATAGAATAAGTTATAGATAAGGCATGCGTATAGGATGCAAGGAGGATTGTCGTGCGAATTTTACATACAGCAGATTGGCATTTGGGAAAAATGTTTTATGGAGAGTATTTAACAGAAGAGCAGGCGTATGTACTGACCCATCAGTTTTTACCGCTGCTGCGGGAAGAACACGTCGATGCCGTTCTCTTGTCCGGCGATGTTTACGACCGCAGTCTGCCGCCGACAGGAGCTGTTGCGCTTTTTGATGAGATTGCTACGAAAGTAACGACAGAATTGGGAATTCCCTTTTTGGTTATCAGCGGCAATCATGACAGTGCTTCCCGGCTGTCGTTTGGCAGTACGCTGTTGGCCAAACAGGGTCTGTTCATTACAGGTGAGTTGGAAAAAGCCAGCGGTCCTTTGGTGCTGGAAGATACGTACGGCCCGATTGCTTTTGTGCCTGTGCCGTTTGCCGAACCGGCCGTCGTGCGGCATTACAGGCAGGATGATACGATTCATACGTATGAAGACGCGTTGAAAGCGATGCTGGCCGTGCAGGGAAAAACGGATATAGCACGCAAAGTCTGTCTGGCCCATACGTTTGTCATCGGGGGGACGGGCAGTGATTCGGAACGGCCCTTGTCTATCGGCGGCAGTGATGCCGTATGCGCCGATATATTTGCCGACTATACGTATACGGCCTTGGGACATCTCCATGGCCCGCAGCAGGCAGGCAGTCCCAACGTGCGCTATGCCGGTAGTCTGCTGAAATATTCGTTTGGCGAAGCACGGCAGAAAAAAGGGGCCGTTCTCGTCGATATAGACGGCAGCGGCAAGGCAGATACGACATTTATTCCGTTCACGCCGCGTCATGATGTACGCGTTGTGGAGGGTGCGTTTGCCGATATACTGAAGGATGCGTCTGTCAGCGGCAGCGATGATTATTTGCTGTTTCGCCTGACCGATACAGAGCCCATTCTCGACGGGATGGCAAAACTGCGGCAGAAATACCCGCGGGCCATGGCCTTGGAAACGCCCAATCGCCAGCATGCTGCCGCATCAGACCGTTCTTTTAACATACAGCAAACGACAGAAGCCCAATTGTTTTCCGGATTTGCCAAAGCAATGCAGGACGGCAAAGACCTGACTGACAGCGAACAGCAGTATGTTGATGAATTGTGGGAACAGCTGCGCCGCCAAGAAGGAGATGGCTTGTTATGAGACCGATTTATTTGGAAATGCATGCATTTGGTCCCTATGCCGGCAAACAAGTGGTAGACTTTACGCAGCTGGGGACGAGAAATTTATTTCTCATCTATGGGCCGACGGGTGCCGGCAAGACGACAGTATTGGATGCGATTTGTTATGCCTTATACGGTGATACCAGCGGCAGCAGACGGTCTGGTGCGCACATGCGCAGTGAATATGCCTCACCGCAGGAGCCGACATCTGTCTGCTTCATCTTTGCCATTGGCAGTACCTGCTATCGGGTGGAACGGCAGCCGGAGCAGGAAATTGCCAAAAAACGAGGCCAGGGCCTGAAGCATGCGGCAGCAACAGCGATACTGTATGCCTGCCGGCAAGATGGCGTGACGACGCAGGTTCTGGCAACGAAGAACGTGACCGCTGCTGTAGAAAACTTATTAGGCTTTAAATCTGAGCAGTTTCGCCAGGTAGTATTGCTGCCGCAGGGCGATTTTCGCAAACTGCTGCTGGCCAGCTCCAAAGAGCGACAGCAGATTATGCAGACCCTCTTTCATACACAGCGGTATGCGATGCTGCAGGAATTAGCCAAAAAACGATATGATGCCATTGCCCAATCGTACAGCTTACTTGCCGATCGAACGCAGCAGACACTGCAGCAGCTGGACGTGGCATCGGCAGCAGACTTACAGACTAAACTGGCTGACATGCAGCGCGTCAAGGAAGAACAAGAACAGGCACTGCAGCAGGCAAGAGCCGATAGAGATGCATATCAAAAGACCGTACAGGCTGTACAAATGCTGTACGGGCACTGGCAGACGGTAAAAGCAAAACGACAGGAAGCCGCACAGCTGGCAACGCAAAAAGATGTATATGATGCCAAACGGGTGCATTTGGAACAGCTGCGGCGGGTACAGGTATTGGCAGAACCGAGCCGCCAACTGGATGAGATTTTGGCGCAGGGCCAAGCGAAAAGAAGCGAAGCTGAGAACCTAGCCGCATTAGTCCAGCAAGCAGCAGCTCGGTATGCCAAAGTGAAGGAAGAGGACAAAAAACTGCAGGCACAGCAGTCTTGCATGCAGGCAGAAAAAGAAGAATGCCTGCATTTACAGGGTTTGACCGAAAAAGTAAAGGCCTATGCGGTCCTTTGTACGGAAAAACAAAACGTATCCCGGACGGTGCAAAAAGCGGAAGCGGATTGGCAGCGTGTGCGGGACGAAGCAGATGCAGTCCGGCAGCAGCTGGAGCAGGGACGCCATGTATTGCGCCAGCAGGCGGCATGGATAGCCGAATGGGAAAAAGCTAAAGGCAAAGTAAAAGAAGTCCATGACCGCTGGCAGCAAGAGGTCCGTATTGAAACGGTCTGCCAAACCCTCATGGCGCAGCAGCGGCGCTGGCATGAAGCGAAAGCACAAGAGCAAACAGCCACTGAAGCGGCAAAAAACAGCCTCCTAAATTATGAAGCCGTGCAGACTTTGTTTTTGCAGGGACAGGCCGCGGTGTTGGCTGCTGATTTACAAGATGG
The DNA here is from genome assembly GCA_934193515.1 of uncultured Megasphaera sp. Taxonomy (GTDB): domain Bacteria; phylum Bacillota; class Negativicutes; order Veillonellales; family Megasphaeraceae; genus Megasphaera. The sequence goes on from CAKPVJ010000026.1 coordinate 16,580, forward strand.
CAGGCCTTGCCCGGTCTGCGGTGCAACGCATCATCCGCAGCCGGCTGTGCCGCTGGAACAGATGCCGCGGAAAGAGGACGTAGAACAGCGGAAACAAGAAGCCGATGCCTGCGAGCAGAAACGGCAGCATGCCGCCCTAGCTGCCCGTCAGCGGGAAACGGAGTATAAAGCTGGAAAATCCCAGTATGAATCACTGCGGCAGCAGTATCCGTTTGAAGGGACGAGCGATGTATGGCAGCAGCAATATGCCGTCTGGAATGAAAAGCAGCAGACCTTGGCTAAGCAAGTCGAAAAAGCAGCCGTGCTGCAGAAAAAAACAGCTGCCTGGGAAGAACGGCAGGTACAGCTGCAGATAGCTGAAGAAACAATGCGGCGCAGACGGGAAACCATCAAGCTGCAGGCAGCCCGCATAGCAGAAGGCAAAGAAAAAGCAGAAGCGGATATTCCTGAAACCTATAGAAATGAGGACGCGTTGAAAGCGAGAATTGACGTTCTGACAAACAGTGTGCAGGCGTATGAAAAAGCGGTAGGAGAAAGCAGCCAGGCTGTAATAGAAACGACCAAAGAACTGACCAAATGCCAGGAACAGCAGGCATCCCTGCAAAAACAAGTGCAGGCACTGCGGGAACAATATACACAAGCGGCCGCGGTGCTGAGGCAGCGGGTCACAGAAGCCGGGTTTGCTAGCATTGACGCCTGCCGTCAACTGCAACGTGAACTTCCGATGATGCAGGCAGAAGAAAACGACGTTGCGGCTTATGATAAAAAAGTACAGCAGGTACAAGGACAAATTGCCCAGGAAGAAGAAGCAATCGGTAGTCAGCCGGAGCCGGTCATGGAACACTATACCGCTATCCTGCAGGAGAAAAATGATGCCTGCCGCCGCCTGGCCGAAGAAGGGGCTCGTCACCGCACGCAGATGGAACAGCTTACAGCTATACAAAAACAGCTGACCGACTGGCAGCAGGAGCAGGATGCGCTGACAGAACAGTACAAAACCGTCGGGGCTGTTTATGAACTGATTGCCGGCAAACAGACCGGTGTCAATTTTGAACGCTATGTGCTGGGGGCGTTGCTGGATGAAGTACTGACAGCCGCTAATGCTCGTCTAGGCAGTATGAGCCGTCATCGGTATGAACTGCAGCGTTCCAAAACATGGGATGACAAACGGGTAAAGCAAATCGGCCTGGATATAGAAGTATTTGATAATTTTACCGGATATGCCCGCCCGGCCAATACCTTGTCCGGCGGTGAAACGTTCCTGGCCTCGCTGGCTTTGGCGCTGGGCTTGGCAGATGTCGTGCAGACCTATTCCGGCGGCATTCATTTGGATACGATTTTTATTGATGAAGGGTTTGGGACCCTGGATGGAGAAACACTGGATTTTGCGTTAAAAGCATTGCTGAATCTGCGGGCCGGCGGCCGCCTGGTCGGTATTATTTCCCATGTGCCGGAGCTGAAAGAACGCATAGATGCAAGGCTGGCCGTCCATAAAACCGATCGGGGAAGCACGGCGTCCTTTGAATTGTTATGATTCGTAAAAGTTATTTGAACCATCTCCCAAAAGGGCATATAATAGGACAGAATGAGTACGCAGAGCGTGTGGAGGGAAGCAGATATGTCTATTCAAAAAGTAAGAGAATATTTTGCCCAATGGGGGATGGAAGACAGGGTGCAGGAACTCAGCCAGTCCAGCGCTACGGTCGAAGAAGCGGCAGCCGCACTTCATACAGAAGGCAAGCGTATTGCCAAATCGATGTCGTTCCTCGTGGATGACCAGCCGATTTTGGTTATTTTTGCCGGCGATGCCCGTGTCGATAATCATAAGTTTAAAATGCGTTTTCATAAAAAAGCGACGATGATTAAACATGATGATGTCGAACGTCTGATTGGCCATCCCGTTGGCGGCGTCTGTCCGTTTGCCGTCAATCCGGGCGTGGCTGTCTATTTGGATGAATCACTGAAACGATTTCAGACAGTGTTTCCGGCATGCGGCAGTGCCAACAGCGCTATTGAACTTACATTGCCTGAATTGGAAACCTATTCACATGCCAAAGAATGGGTCGATGTATCCAAAGGATGGCAGGAAGAAGCATAGGAGGGGATTATATGCAGTTTACATTTAACCATACCAACTTTAACGTCCTGGATTTAAAACGCAGTATGGACTTTTATCAGGAAGCCTTGGGGCTTACGGAAATACGTCGTATTGAAAAGCCTGATTTTACGATTGTCTATTTGGGGGACGGTGTATCTGATTTTTGCCTGGAACTGACGTGGCTCAAAGACCGGACCGAACCGTATAATTTAGGCGAAAATGAATTTCATACGGCTTTTTGCGTCCAAGATATGGATGCGGCTCTGGCGAAACATAAAGCTATGGGATGCGTCGTATATGAAAACCCGGACATGGGGATTTATTTTATTGTCGATCCTGATGGATATTGGTTAGAAATTATTCCGGAGAAATAGCGCATGAAAACAGAATATACACAACGGACAGCGCGTTTGATTGGTCAGGAAAACGTGGTTGCTTTGGCAAATAAGACAATTCTCATTTTTGGTGTCGGCGGCGTCGGCTCGTTTGCAGTAGAAGCATTTGGCCGTGCCGGCATTGGTCATTTGATTCTCGTGGATGCCGATGTATTTGACCCGTCGAATCTCAACCGCCAGCTGGGAGCGACGACGACTACGATTGGCCGAAAAAAGGTCGATGTCATGAAAGAACGCTTGCTGACGATTAACCCGGATATACGAATTGATACGTATGACATGTTTTACCTTCCCGGTGAGCAGAAAGACTTTATTGCGCAGTCCGGTGCTGATTATGTCGTTGATGCTATTGATACGACCAGTGCCAAAATAGGCATTATTGAAGAAGCCTACAGCGCGGGAATCCCTGTCATATCCGCTATGGGGGCAGGCAACAAGCTGCACCCGGAACTGTTTGAAGTAGCGTATATTGAAAAAACCTCGGTAGACCCGCTGGCTAAGATACTCCGCAGAGAATTAAAAAAGCGGCGTATTCGCCATGTTAAGGTCGTGTATTCCAAAGAACAGCCGCATCCTGTCCATACGGAAACAGAAGAACTGCGTCCCAGCCCAGGAAGTATTGCCTTTGTTCCATCTGCAGCCGGCATGATTTTGGCCGGGGCTGTGATTCGGGATTTGCTTCATATAGACTGAGAAAAAATTTTTTCGTGAGTTATACACAAGAGCTGCAGCCTCCAAACTGTAGCTTTTTTGATGGTTTGAAGCCTTTTTGATAAAAGTTGATAACACCTTTATGAAGTAGGCTGCCATTGACAGAATATACTAGATATAGTATCATTGGTTAGTACTCAATAACGAGCGTAAATGGAATATATAGTATGTATTTTGAACATAAATGTGGTTTACATACAATATGAGGTGGAGGTAATGACATGTTGGAAGTAATCAAACGCAATGGACAACGAGTTCCTTTTGATCGTGAAAAAATTACAGCAGCCATTGAAAAAGCAATGAACAGCAGCAGCGGTATTTATGAAGATGGGCAGGCTGAATTAATCGCCAAAGAAATCGAAGACTATGCAGCGTCTATGCAAAAGGATATGACAATCTATGCGATTGAAGACCAAGTATATTACCGTCTGCTGAAATATAACAATCCGGCAACGGCACGGGCGTATGAAAACTACAAAGCCATTCAGTCTTTCAAACGGCAGACCAATACGACCGATACGGACGTATTTGGACTGCTGAATAATACAAACATTGATGTATTGGATGAAAACTCGAATAAAAACGGCCATGTCGTATCGACGCAGCGTGATTTGATTGCCGGTGAAGTGTCCAAAGATATTGCACGGCGCAAACTGATTCCGGCAGATATTGTACAGGCACACGACAGCGGTGCCATTCATTTTCATGATATGGATTACATTATTCAGCCGATGTTTAACTGCTGCCTGATTAATCTGCAGGATATGCTGGATAATGGGACTGTTATTAATGGTAAAAAAATTGATACGCCTCATTCGTTCCAGGTCGCATGTACGGTAACGACGCAGATTATTGCGCAAGTAGCCAGCGGCCAGTACGGCGGCCAGTCCATCAACGGCATTGACCGTATTTTAGCGCCGTATGTACGGAAATCCTTTGACCGGTACATGAAAGCCGTTGTCGAAGAACAGCGGGAAGTATACGGCATTGAACCGGATATGGAAAAAGCAGAAGAAATCGCCTGGAAACGGACGCGCAAAGAAATCAAAGACGGCGTACAGACGATTCAGTATCAAATCAACACCTTGATGACCACGAACGGTCAGGCTCCGTTTGTTACGTTGTTTATGTATTTCAAACCGGACTATAAATATGCCAAAGAAGCGGCGCTGATAGATGAAGAATTGCTCCGCCAGCGTATTCAGGGCATCAAGAATGAAGCCAATGTATACGTTACGCCGGCATTTCCTAAACTGATTTATGTATTGGATGAACACAATGTACGTGAAGGGAGCCCGTACTTCTATCTGACAAAACTGGCTGCCGAATGCACGGCAAAACGCATGTATCCGGATTATATTTCAGCCAAGAAAATGCGTGAAACCTACAAAGGCAACGTATTCAGCCCCATGGGATGCCGTTCCTTCCTGAGCCCTTGGAAAGATGAAAACGGCAACTATAAATTTGACGGCCGCTTCAATATGGGTGTTGTATCCATTAACTTGCCGCAGATTGGCATTTTGGCAGACGGCGATGAAGAAAAATTCTTTCAAATCCTCGACAAACGATTGGAATTGTGCAAAAAAGCCTTGCTGCTGCGCGTAGAACTGCTCAAACGCATTACGTCGGACGTTTCCCCGATTCATTGGCAGTACGGTGCGATTGCTCGTTTGAAACCAGGCGAAACGATTGAAAAATTTATTTACGGCGGCTATGCTACGCTGTCTCTGGGGTATATCGGCATTTATGAAGCTACATTGCTGACGAAGCACTGCTCGCATACGACACCGGAAGGCCGTAAGTTTGCTATGCGTATTATGGATTCTTTCAACGAACACATTGCTGCTTGGAAGAAAGAAACGAATATCGGCTTTGCGCTGTACGGCACGCCGGCAGAAAATCTGACCAATTTGTTCTGCAAGATTGATAAAGCACGCTTTGGTTCCATTAAAGACGTTACGGACAAAGGATATTACACAAACAGCTATCACGTAGACGTTCGGGAACCGATTAATGTCTTTGATAAATTTAAATTTGAAGCTGATTTTGAAGAAAAATCGACAGGCGGCTGTATCAGCTATGCAGAAATTCCAAATATGACGCATAATATTCCGGCAGTATTGACGATGGTTCAGTTTATTTACGACCATATTGCGTATGCTGAATTTAACACTAAGCTGGATTATTGTCATGAATGCGGCTTTGATGGAGAAATCATTTTGAACGATGACAACGAATGGGAATGCCCGCGCTGCCACAATAAAGACCGTAAGAAATTGACGGTCATCCGCCGCACCTGCGGATATTTAGGTGAAAATTTCTGGAACGAAGGACGGACTAAAGAAATCAAGAGCCGTGTTCTTCATATTTAGGAGATGTAATTACTGTGCATTATGGACAAATGAGACAATACGACATTGCCAATGGGCCGGGCATCCGCTCTACCGTATTTGTAACGGGATGCAGCCGTCATTGCGTCAATTGTTTTAACCCGGAATACCAAGACCCGTCAGCAGGGCAGGAATGGACGGAAAAAGAAATGAAACAGCTGCTGGAATGGCTGCAGGCACCGACTAATAGCGGCTTAACGCTTCTTGGCGGTGAACCCATGGAAAATACGCAGGATTTGACGGCCCTTGTAAAGACCGTAAAGGCCGCATTGCCTCATAAATCCGTTTGGGTCTATTCTGGTTTTACGTATGAAGAAATCATGGCATCTGCCAAGAAAAAAGCCTTGGCAGATGTCTGTGACGTACTCGTTGACGGACCCTTTGTCGATGCGCTCAAAGATCCGGGCTTATATTTTCGCGGCTCATCCAACCAACGGGTAATTGACTTGAAAAAAACGAGAGAGTCCGGTGCGGTTACGCTCTTTTGGCCGGATGGACGGTAAATTTTCTTTAGTATAACTAGAAAACCTCTTTTGAGATACGCTATGAATCATTCGTTCATTGTATCTTAAAAGAGGTTTTTATATGCATTCTAATGATAGTTTGGTCATAAGAATAGAGAAGAATGATGAGTTATTTTACAACCAGATTTCAATGGCTGATAGAAGAAGCAATAGAGCAAGGATGCGATTGGTCTGTTGTTCGTATTTGTTTAAAAAACGGCGAAGTGAAGCCCCGGCAGCAGCCCATATTACATTGCATAGTGAGGCTAGCAAGCACATGGCGATGCTGAAAAATAGAATAGGTGCCCAGTCTTTGTAGACTGGCAGCAGAAAAGACACATAGGCCATGAGAAAATAGAGCATGACTTTGATATTGCTTAGGTTCAAGAACATACCTGATAGAAATAAGCGGCGCTGGGAGATTTCTTTAATTTCCGTTGAAGGCGGAGCCGTCCAAAGCTTGAAAGATAAGAAAATAATGTATGCGGAACCTAGCAGTTTAAAAATAAATTCAAAATCAGGAAGCGTATCCAACAGCAGTTTTGATAGACATAATGCAACGATGTCAAGAATAAAAAAACTGACAAATAAACCATATAAAAACGGTACGGAGCGACGTAATCCTAGGTGACTGCTTTCTGCCAGGGACATTAGATTATTCGGCCCTGGTGTAATGGCCATGATTATGACATATAAGAAAAAAGGTAACGTGTCCATTGAAAACCTCCTGATTAAAGTGAAATGCTATTAGTTGACTAATAAAGAGTTTGAAATATAAATTAATAGATTATAGCAGGTTAGCATAGAATAGTATCGTAACTATTGATACTATTCCATGTTCATAAGAGAAAAAAAGGCTTATTTTTGCTTATATAAAATAATTTGATTATACAATCTTTGAACGTAATAGGCTAGAGAAGCACTGGTTTTGTTTATTTGGCCTTCTTTTTGAAGAAATTGTTTTAATTTGTATAGATTTTTTTTATTTATTTTGTAACTTAAGTTTTTGTAGTAAATAATGTTATACCTGCATAATTTAAAACCCATTTTAACAATTGTATTGGAAAGTTAGTAGTGTGTTTTGGCCTAATAAATCGTTCTTCTTCTACAATATATAATATTGACAATAAAAATGCATAATACAACTGTAAGTATTCATACCCTATGAGGAAAGATGAATGCCTCGTGTAGTGCGCAGAGCTGTATAGACGTATAGCATATTTTTGCTTGATGACTAGTAATGAATGGTTACAAGGTTTTTTGCAAATTTTGATTTCAATTCTATTAAAATTATGTCATGATTTCCTTGCAATTCCTTAGGCACTGTGCTATACTATCTTAGCATAGATTTTGAATGATTGATAATGTCTGAGTAAGAAAGAGGTGTAAATAGTGAAAGAAGGAATTCATCCGAATTACGGCAAAGCTACAGTAACATGTGCTTGCGGCAATACTTTTGAAACCGGTTCTACTAAATCTGAACTGCGTGTTGAAATTTGCTCCAAATGCCATCCGTTCTTTACAGGTCAGCAGCGTGCTCAGCAGGCTCGCGGCCGTATCGAACAGTTTAATAAACGTTATGGTAAAAAAGCTAAATAAGCAACAATACAAATGGGCAGCAGAGCAGAAATGCTCTGCTCTCTTTGTATGTAGGAAAACAGCATAAGGGGGATAGACTGTGAAAAAAGAAAAGACATATGTCGGCGGCCAGGCCGTTATTGAGGGCGTCATGATGCGCGGCCCTGAATATATTGCAACAGCAGTGCGCACGCCGTCCGGAGAAATTACCATCAAAAAAGATCCGGTTCATTCGTTGGGTGAGAAGTATCCCATATTAAAGAAACCTTTTATTCGCGGTACTATTGCCTTAGGCGAATCGCTTGTATATGGCATGAAAAGTTTATCCTATTCGGCCCAGGCTGCCGGTGAAGAAGAAGAACAGCTGACGACTAAGCAGATGGCTGTCACGATGACCTTTTCTGCTGTACTTGCCATCATTTTTTTCTTGGTGATTCCTACATATGGCGCTAAATTTATTCCCGGTGTAGCAGAAAGTACGGTGCGGCTGAATATTGTAGAAGGTATATTGCGGCTGGCTATTTTTTTGCTGTATATATGGGGAATTTCGCTTACCAGTGATATTCGCCGTGTCTTTGAATATCATGGGGCTGAACATAAAACGATTTGGACCTATGAAGCAGGAGAAGCATTGACCGTAGAAAATGTCAAGAAACACAGCCGTCTTCATCCTAGATGCGGCACGAATTTTCTGCTGATTGTGATGGTCGTGTCTATTTTTGTGTTTGCCTTTTTGGGTTGGCCGAATCTGATAGAACGAATTATTTCGCGAATTATCCTCATGCCTGTTGTCGCCGGCATAAGCTATGAATTAATTCGTCTTGCCGGCAGGACGGAGAACCCCGTGATTCAAACCTTGGTGAAACCGGGGTTGTGGCTGCAGTATTTGACGACGCGTGAACCGCATGCTGACCAAATTGAAGTAGCAATTCAAGCGTTAGAAGCAGCGAAACCAGAAGAAAAAGCAGAACCGGCTGCTGATGCTCCGGAAATGCAGGTACACGTAGAAATAAAAAAAGCATAGCGAACATGAAAATAATGTATAGGCTTCCGTCAGGAAGCCTATCAGTATGTATTTTTTTAGTATATAATGTAATGTATACAGAATGCAAAGCAGCATCTTAACTGTTTTTTGATATCGTATTAGAGAAAAGAGGAGAGATACAAGCGTGTTTATCGATAAAGTACAGGCCGTAGAAAATAAATTTATGGATTTGGAACAAAATATCAGCGACCCTGCTGTCATAGCCCGTCAGGAAGAATGGCAAAAACTGACTAAAGAACATGCAGCACTGATGCCGATAGTAGAAACCTTCCGTAAGTATAAAGAGATTGCTAATACTGTCAAAGGGGATAAAGAAATCATGGATGACCCGGACAGTGATGACGATCTGATTGCTATGGCCAAAGAAGAATATAATGAATTATCTAAAGAGTTGACCGATTTAGAAGAACAGCTTCATATTCTCATGCTTCCCAAAGATCCGCACGATGACAAAAATGTTATTATGGAAATTCGTGCCGGTGCCGGCGGTGACGAAGCAGCCCTCTTTGCGGGAGATTTGTTCCGCATGTATATGAAATATATTGAAAAACAGCCAGGATGGAAAGCCAGCATTATCAGTTCCAATGCGCCGGAATTGGGCGGCTTTAAAGAAGTCATTTTTTCCGTAGAAGGGTCTGGCGTGTACGGCAAGCTTAAATATGAATCCGGTGTGCACCGCGTACAGCGTGTGCCTGTCACAGAAGCCGGCGGCCGCATTCATACTTCGACAGCGACCGTAGCCGTACTGCCGGAAGCCGAAGATGTGGAAATCAACCTCAACATGGATGATGTGCGCGTCGATTACTACCGTGCCAGCGGTGCCGGCGGCCAGCATGTCAACAAGACAAGTTCTGCTGTCCGCATGACCCATATTCCGACAGGCATTGTAGTTGAATGCCAGGATGAACGCTCCCAGCTGGAAAACAGAGCGAAAGCGGTACGCGTTTTGAAAGCTCGTTTGCTGGATAAAGCACAGCAGGAAGCCAATGCCGAAGTAACGGAAGCACGGCGCAGCCAGGTCGGTACAGGAGACCGCAGCGAACGCATTCGGACGTATAATTTCCCGCAAGGGCGTGTGACGGATCACCGCATCAATTTGACGCTGTATAAATTGGAAAATATTTTAAATGGCGATATTGACGAATTTATTCAGGCGCTTGCAGAAGCGCGCCGGTCCGAATTGATGAAAGAAGCCGAAACCAATGACTAAGCTGTGGACGATTGGTTCGTTATTGCAATGGACACAGCAGTATTTCTCCCAAAAAGGAATTGATTCTCCCCGGCTGGATGCAGAAATCCTGTTATCCCATGTCCTGCAAAAAGAACGAATTTATCTCTATGCGCATTATGATGAACCGATGAATCCCAAGGAATTGGCGGCGTATCGGGAAATGGTCAAACAGCGGGCAGGCCGGTTGTCTGTTGCTCATATTTTGGGAACCAAGGCTTTTATGGGACTCGATTTCCATGTATCAACCGATGTGCTCATTCCGCGGCCGGAAACGGAAATGCTTGTAGAAACGGTAACAGACATGACAGAAAAAAACAAGCCTGTATCCATATTGGACGTAGGAACCGGAAGCGGTGCGATCCTCGTCAGTCTGCTTCATTATTTGCCGCAGGCTGTCGGCACCGGTGCAGATATTTCACCGAAAGCCTTGGAAATAGCCAGGGAAAACGGCAAAAAGCTGGGCGTGGACGCGCGTGTGCAGTGGCAGGAAAGTGATTTGTTTTCTAATCTAGCTGATAAGACCTTTGACTGGATTGTGTCGAATCCGCCGTATTTGACGGCGGTTGATATGCAGCAGCTGCAGCCGGAAGTGCGTCATGACCCGGCCATGGCTTTGTTTGGCGGCCCAGATGGACTGGATATATATCGGCGTCTGGCAAAAGAAAGCCCGAAACATGTAAAAAAAGATGGATATTTGGCTGTAGAAATAGGAGCAGGGCAAGCGGCTGATGTCGTTGCTATTTTTACGCAGGATGGTTGGTATACTCATATCAAAACAGTAAAAGATTATGGCGGTATCGAACGAGTCATCTTATTTTCACGAAAAGAGCGAATATAAATGAGACAAACAAAACTTGTACGGATTACAAATATAGAAAAAGACAAAGCAATTTTAGAAGAAGCAGGGCAAATTATTCGTGACGGCGGGTTGGTTGTTTTCCCGACGGAAACAGTATACGGTATTGGGGCCAATGGGCTGGATGCCGATGCCTGCCGCAGTATTTATACGGCAAAAGGCCGTCCGAGTGATAATCCTCTTATCCTGACGGTTCCTGATCAAGCAGCGGCTGCCAATGTAGCAGCAGAAATTTCACCAACAGCCAAAAAGCTGATGAAAAAATTTTGGCCGGGCCCGCTGACGATTATTTTCCCCCGTCAGCCGCAGGTGCCTGATGCCGCAACGGGCGGCTTGGATACGGTAGCACTCCGCTGTCCAGATCATGAAGTCTGTCGCGCATTTTTACGCTGTGCCGGTGTACCTGTTGCAGGGCCAAGCGCTAATTTATCGACGCGTCCCAGCCCGACGACGGCTTCAGAAGTCATGCATGATATGGACGGCCGCGTGGACATGGTCATCGACGGCGGTCCCTGCCATATCGGCGTCGAATCGACGATTATTGAATGCACGGGAGAAGACCGAGTTACTATTCTACGTCCAGGCGGTGTGACGATTGACATGCTGAAAGAAGTCGTACCGCATGTCCGGCTGGATACCAACTTGGTTACAGGACAGGGCGTGCCGAAAGCTCCAGGTATGAAATACCGCCACTATGCGCCGTCGGCACCGATGACGGTAGCTGTAGGGACAGTAGATGAAGTAGCAGATAAACTGCAGGAACTGTATACAAAAGCCCAAAGAGAAAAGAAAACAGTAGGCTTTTTGGTCAGTAAAGAAGTCGGCGACCGTTTTCCCAAAGAGCACATGTTTGTCTGGGGACGTCATGAAGACAAGGAATCGTTGGCAAGACAATTATACAATGGGTTGCTGTCCTTTGATAAAGACAAGGTAGACGTCATTTTGGCAGAAGGCGTTGATGGCGAAGGCTTGGGAATGGCCGTTATGAACCGCATGAAAAAAGCTGCCGGCGGCAATGTCATATTACTTTAACACGGCGATATATAATAGGTATATATTTTTGGTATAAAACGGAAGGCGTGTCTTGGCACGCTTTCCGTTTTGTCGTATAATACAAATAGTCTTAGTGCATTCGTTGAGGGAGGAACTATCATGAAATTAGTAATTGGCGCCGATCACGGCGGCTTTGATTTAAAAGAAAATATTAAAGAATACTTAAAAGAACAACATATTGAATTTACGGATTATGGGACATTGACAGGAGAACGGTGTGATTATCCTGAAATTGCCAAAAAAGTAGCGGAAGCTGTTGCAGACGGCACGTTTGACCGCGGTATTTTGATTTGCGGCACAGGTATTGGTATTGGTATTGCAGCCAATAAAGTACATGGTATCCGCGCAGCCCTTTGCCATGACATGTTTTCGGCAGAATATTGCCGCCGTCACAATGATGCCAACATTTTGACCATGGGCGGCCGTGTCATTGGACCGGGCTTGGCCAGAGAAATTGTCCGTATTTTCTTGAGCACCGGCTTTGATGGCGGCAGACATGCCAAACGCGTCGCTATGATTACAGAAATGGATAAATAAGATACGATGAAGGGAGTTGTCACGGAATGCAGGTACAAGTTATCAACCATCCGCTGATTCAGCATAAAGTAACGCTGATGCGAAAAAAAGAAACGGGCTCCAAGGATTTTCGCAACTTATTGGAAGAAATTACGATGCTCATGGGGTACGAAATTACACGGGATTTCCCATTGGAAGACGTAGAAATCGAAACGCCTGTTTCTGCCATGATGGGGAAACAGATTAGCGGCAAAAAAATTGGTATTGTTTCTGTATTACGTGCCGGCTTGGGGATGGTGCAGGGCCTGCTGGACCTTATGCCTACTGCCAAAGTAGGGCATATTGGATTGTATCGCGACCCGGAAACGCTGGAACCGGTAGAATATTACTGCAAACTCCCGGATGTTCAAAATCGCGATTTTATCATCGTAGACCCTATGCTGGCAACCGGCGGCAGTGCATCGGCAGCGATTTCTCTGCTGAAGGAAAAGGGCATACAGCATATCAAGCTCATGTGTTTGGTAGCAGCACCGCAAGGCGTAAAAAAAGTGAATACAGACCATCCGGATGTGCGGATTTTTGTAGCTGCTTTGGATGACACGTTAAATGAACATGGATATATTATCCCTGGTCTTGGTGATGCCGGCGATCGTATTTTCGGCACCAAATAAGCAGCAGAAATCCCTGATAGTACATTTGTGCTTTCAGGGATTTTTCATGATTTCTAATACGGCATACAGACAGCGTATTGCAACAAGCATCGTAAGCGAGTGGTTTCATATTCGCTTGCAGGGTGCTTGCTGCATACAATCAAACCACCCCTAGTTCGCCTGACTGTGCGGTAGAGAATGGAATGGCCCGGTGATTTAGACTCTCCCATGAGAGGCGCTGTTACCGTTAAAATTTGAAGGATGAATTGTCAAGTCAAATGCAACGTTTTTGAAAAATAGACCTCATAGGGTGTTTTATAGCCAAGACATTTTCTAG
>CAKPVJ010000027.1 GCA_934193515.1 uncultured Megasphaera sp.
TGTCAAGGACTTTTTTCGGAAGAATTGAACAATTCTTCATATCCTCATCAAAAGACATATCCCGCCTTTCCCGAAGCTCTTTGCAGTGCCCCGTTCCCGACGGCTTGATTAGTATATCGCAAATAGCCCCCTCTGTCAACTATTTTTTTACATTTTTTTGACATATTCTCTATTTTCGCTGTCCCCACTTCTTCTTTTTTTCTGAATTCTATCACCAATCTATTCCCCATTATATATATATATAGTATAATTTATCATAGTAATTGAATTTCAACTATACGTTATAGAGGAGTTGGTATCATGAACAAAAAATTATTAGTCCTGGCAGCTACCGCCATAACAGCTGCAACACTATTAGCAGGCTGCGGTTCATCGGGAGATAAAAAGGAAGCTGACCAAGCTGGTTCCACGTTTGTCGTCGGTATGGAACCGACTTTTCCTCCTTTTGAATTTACAGAAGACGACAAGTACATCGGCTTCGATATTGACTTTGCACAAGCCGTCTGCGACAAAATGGGCGTGAAAATGGAAGTTAAAAGCATGGGCTTTGATGCCTTAATTCCAGCCTTAAAGAGCGGACAGATTGATATGATCGCTTCCGGCATGGACGCTACACCGGAACGAGCTAAGCAAGTAGCCTTTACGACGACCTATTTCCATGATGGCTATTCTGTCGTTGTACGTAAAGACAATACGTCTATCCACGGCTTCAACGATTTGAAAAACAGCGTAGTCGGTTCACAAGTCGGTACCAAAGGGGTAGAATTAGCACAAAATGCCGGCGCTACTGTCAAACAGTATGATGCCAACAGCCAGGGCTGGCTGGAACTCAACAGCGGTACTTGCGACGCCGTAGTCATCAACACCTCCGTCGCACTGTATTACTTGAAACAAGGCGGCGACAAAGACTTGAAACTGGCCGGCGACTCTCAGCTTGCTCCTGATGGGTTGGCAATGGCTATCAGCAAAGACAAACCGGAACGTTTGGAAAAAGTAAACAAGGCTATCAAAGAATTGAAAGAAGACGGCACCTATGCTAAGTTGTATCAAAAATGGTTTGGCGTAGAACCTCCTGCAGATAACTAATGTATTCTACGTATATTTTTGATTTTGACTATACCCTGGCCAACTCCGAACAGGGAATTGTCATGTGTTTTGAAATGCTCTTTGCTGATGAAGGATACGGGCCGTTTCCCCGCCAGACGATTTGCCAAACCATTGGCATGACCATGTATGATGCCATGGCACAGCTGACCGGCGAAACAAATCCGCATCGCATTAACGAATTGATTCATTTATACAAGGTTCGGTATTCTGATAAATATATGGTAGCCAATACCCACTTGTATCCGCAGACACGGCCTATGCTGACTCGTCTAAAAGAAAAAGGGGCCCGGACTTGTATTGTATCTACCAAGACCCGTTCCCGTATTCAGCAGACGATTGACAAAGAACATTTAAATGTGTTAATTGACTGCGTTATTGGTATTGAAGATGTCCGTGAAGCCAAGCCGTCTCCGCAGGGAATCCAGACGATTCAATCCCGCTTTCAACTTCCTGCTGAAAAAATTATTTATATCGGAGACAGCCTGATTGATGCGCAGACGGCGGCCAATGCTCACGTCGATTTTGCTGCCGTGACTACAGGTACCACATCGGCAGCTGATTTTACTGCCTGGCCGCACGTTCAAATCATGCATGATTTGAGCGAGTTGTTGTAAAGTATGTATGAAAGAGGGATTTTTATGAACAAGAAATACGTTTCTATCGTTGCTGCTTCCATGGCTGCACTGACGCTTCTCGCCGGCTGCGGCAGCTCGACGACTACCAAAGACAGTGCTGACAAAGAACAAAAAACAATCGTCGTCGGGACGGAACCGACCTTCCCGCCGTTTGAATTTACAGAAAACGACAAAGATGTCGGTTTTGATATCGATTTGACACAAGCCGTCTGCGACAAACTCGGCTATAAGATGGAAGTTAAAAACCTTGGTTTTGACGCTTTGATTCCAGCATTGAAGAGCGGCCAAATCGACCTCATTGCTGCCGGCATGGACGCTACGCCGGAACGGAAGAAGCAGGTAGATTTTACCGATGTATACTTTAAAGGCGGCTATACGATTGTCGTTAAAAAAGATAATACGGATATTTCCGGATACGACGGCATTACAGGTAAAACCGTCGGTGCACAGGTAGGTTCCAAGGCTGCTGATTTTGCCCGCGAACACGGCGCAAATGTCAAAGAATTTGATACCAACAGCCAAGGCTGGCTGGAATTGGAAGCCGGCACTTGCGACGCCATCTCGATTGATAGCGCTGTTGCAATGTATTATTTAAAACAAGGCGGCGATGCCAAGTTGAAACTTGTCGGCGAACCGATTACGTCCCGCGGCGTAGCCATGGCTATCAGCAAAGACAAACCGGAACTGCGCGATAAAGTCAACAACGCATTAAAAGAATTAAAAGCTGACGGTACCTACGCAACACTGTATAAAAAATGGTTTGGCGTAGAACCGAAAAACTTAGACTAAACAACATATACGTTACGTTGCAAAAAGGGATTGCCGCATGAAATATTTCAACATCATGCAGTAATCCCTTTTCTGCAAACGCGTTCCGTTTTCTGTTGGGAATGTAAAGAAAGCACTTTCGTTTCTATCATTTTTTCATACTACTACCGATACACTGCAAACTGCATGCTAAAGAGGGCCATCGCATCGTGCGACGGCCCTTATTTTTATTGGTACTGTATCTTGTTAGTTGCCATACATGACAGGTTCGTATACCCGTTTTGCTTTTGCTTTTTTGGCAGGCTGTTCCTGTTTCTTTTTGGACTTGCTGTCTTTCTGAGGTACTGCCGTTTCCGGGCTGACGGTATCTTTGTCACCTGGCGTCGGCTGTACGCTTTGCATTTCTTGTGCTTTTTCCGCTTCTTTTGCTTTAGCGGCTAATGCTGCTTCCCGACGTATTTTTTCCTGCAATGCGCGCTGCGCAGCGGCATCATCGGCTGCTTTTTGCAGTTCTTTATCCGGAACCACAATAATGCGGACCGGCAAATTAGCAGCACCCGGCGGCATCATATGCATGATGACATCTGTTCCAGCCGGTACTGTATCTAAATACTGCATCGCATAGGGATTATCTTTGCCCATGCTGAGACGGTCTGAAGGCAGTTCAATAATTTTCCGCACTTCTTTTTGCTGTGCGTCCGTGTACGACAAATCCATGACACCGGCATATTCGCCGCCCATCGGATTAAAATACAAATGCAAATTACCAGTTCCCTTTGTGCGCAGCCGTATCGTATAGTTGACGCCATAATTGCCGACATTCTTGGATACGCGATTATCCATCGCATCGTGACCTACTAAAAAGCGGTCCAACACGTCGCCGGCAAGGCGAATATAGCCAATACCATCCAGCGAAGAATACGGAATCAGCGTGCTGATATAGCGGTCTTTGCCCCAAAATGTTCCGCGAAGCTGTACGGAATCACTGGGCAAATACAACTGTTTGCGCACAAACAAGAGCGGGTTGTCTGTAAACGGCAGAATCATCGACGAGACATACATGGCAGTTGGCAGCTCTATATCCACAATACCTGAAAAAAGCTGGTCCGGCAGTACCTTTACATTGTCCAGCCGATTGCCCAGCAGGGCATATCCGTGCGCAGGTACCGTCACCTTATTGACGATATTGTTTCCTTCATAATACAGCATGGATAATTCTTTGCCGACTTCATAATATTCAGTACTCGGCTGTGCATACTGACAATTTTTAAGGATGACTTCCTGATCGCTGTCTTCTGGATTATAGGCAACGACAACAATTTTGCGCGGTATGCTGCTTTGATTGACATGATAAAAATACATGCGGCAGTCACCGCTTACTTTATCACCATACAATATGCCGCTTTCTTCCGGATATTCCGGGCTGTCTGAAAACAACAGCGTTCCCTTATTGACCGGTTCTGTCATAGCAATGACACCCATATGCGCATTAACAATATGATTCATCGTGTCGGCATCATTCGGATTCGGACTGGCTGCCGCAGCGGCATATAAGGCCGTCAAAGTCAGTATACTTACTATATATTTAAAAAACTTCATTGGTTTCATCTTTCTCTTTTCCTTCTAACTGCATAGCTATTGCAGCGATTTTTTTGAATCGATGGGACAATCCTGATTTCGTCAGTCCCGATAACGCAGCTAACTCACTCATCGGCGCCTCCGGATGACGGAGCCGCAGTTCTGCTGCTTCCTGTAATTTCGTCGTCATTTGGCTGTATTTGCCGGATGCTTGTATTGTTTCAATATCACGTCGCTGTCGTATCGCAGCGTCTACGGTCTTCTGTAAATTAGCCGTTTCACAATTAACCACACGATTGACATTATTTCGCATATCTTTGACGACGCGCACGCTTTCAAAATCCAAATACGCCTGCGTGGCTCCGACATACTGCAAAAAAGCGGATACGCCATTGCCTTCTTTGACATACACGAGATAATCCCCTTTGCGGTCCGTCATTTTAGCCGGGACATGAAACCGCCGCATAATTTTCAACAACTTTCGGGCAAAAAACTCATTGCCTGTCAGCAGTTCCAAATGATAATCGCCCTTAGGCTGATTGACAGAGCCGCCGCCCATAAAGGCACCCCGCAAAAAAGCCCGCTGACAATCAGCATTTTTCAAATCAATCGCAGTAAATTCTTCTGCTCCCGGAAACAGGGACAGCGTCTTCAACACGCGCGTACTGGCCTCTGTCGGCGGTACACGCAAAATATAGTAATTTTTTTTGCGCAGCCGCAGCCCCTGCCGTACCCGCACTTCCGGGCGAATAGCAAAAGACTGACGCCACATCTTCAAGGCTTTGCGCGCTACGGCATTATTGGATGTGCTGAATTCAATGCCTATACAGCCGCGCGAACCTAATATCAACGAGCCGCCCATACACAACAACGCCGCCAGTTCAGCAGAGCGGCAGGCGGCATTTTCTGGTTGATAGTGGGCAATTTCATTTTTGACCTCTTCGGCAAACGACATGCTGCCCACCTCCTATTGGTGTTTAAAATTATATCGTTTCAAATAGTAATGCAGCAGTTCCGGCGACAAATCGGTCCGCAGCGCATTAATCAAATCAAAAAGAACATTGGCCAATTTCTTAGTATCATGGGTAGCCCCCGTTTCTTTATTAACCAAATCAGACAGAATCAGCGTGGCCCCGGCCTGGCTGACTTCCTTTTTGTCAATGATGACCGGATGGGAACCGGCCGCAGCATACCGCTGCAGAATGGCTGTGTCAATATTACCGCTGTTGGCAATAACAAAATCAATAACCTGCTGTCCCAACTGCCGATGTATTGCTTTTACGTGATCTGATACAGAATAATCGTCCGTTTCACCAGGCTGCGTCATCACATTGCAAATATAAATCTTCTTGGCTGCACTGCCGCAGACTGCCTCTGCAATTTCCGGTACACACAAATTAGGCATAATGCTGGTATATAAGCTGCCCGGTCCCAGCACGACAGCATCGGCACTGCGAATGGCTTCTACGGCTGACTGTACCGCCTTCGGCTGTTCCGGCGTCGTAAACACGCGCTTGATTTTGCCGTGTGCATGCGGTATTTGTGATTCGCCGCAAATAATCCGTCCATCTGTCAATTCGGCATTTAAAGAAATTTTTTCTGCCGACGACGGGATGACTTTCCCGCGCACTTTTAATACCTTACTTGTCGCATCCATCGCTTCTTCTACATCTCCCAGGACTTCGATGAGCGCAGCGATAAATAAATTGCCAAAGCTGTGTCCTGTCAAATTTCCAGAACCACCAAAGCGATGGGCAAACAGTTTTTCCATCAGACCTTCTTTATCAGCCAGGGCAACCAGGCAGTTGCGCAAATCACCAGGAGCAATAATATCCAAATCCTGGCGAATACGGCCTGTCGAGCCGCCGTCATCTGCCACCGTTACGACAGCCGTCAAATTGTAGGTTTTGGTCTTTAGTCCCCGCAGCATGACAGACAGCCCGGTACCACCGCCGATAACGACTACCTTCGGGCCTTTGGAAAGCTGGATGTTGGACAATATCAAATCACTGATATTTCCCGATTCATTGGGCATGACAACGCCGAGCATCGTCCGTATAAGCCGCTTGGTAGACCAGCCCATAATCACAATGCCAATACAAAGAACAACAATGCCCAATGTCGCCAACACCGTATAGTTATAATGTCCCGTTATTTCGTACAGCATGCGGAACATCCATTCTTCAATCTGACCAAGCCATTGGTAATTGAAGGTCAGGACCAAGCCAAAGCTGGTAGCCATCATGCCCAGGCCAAAGATAAAAAGCCAGCGTTTGATATGCAGTCCCGGATGCAGCCATTTAAAAAAACGCATGAGCCGACACCTCCATTATTGTCCTTCGTACCCCGGCGCATCTTCCTCTACGTCATTTTTATACAGATCTCGATGCTCAATCGTGACATCGACGCCTGTTTCTTTTAAATGTTTGTACATCGCTTCTGCCATACAGACGCTGCGATGCATGCCGCCGGTACAGCCGACAGCAATTACGAGCTGACTTTTCCCTTCCCGTTCATAATTGGGCAGCAGAAAATCAATCATATCAAACCATTTTTCCTTAAATGCTGTCGTGATAGGGAAGCTTTCGACATAGTCCCGGACAGCAGGCACACGACCCGATTTATGGCGGTATTCTTCAATATAATAGGGATTGGGCAAGAAGCGCACATCATCGACAATATCGGCATCGATAGGCATGCCGTGTTTAAAGCCAAAGGAAACGACTGTCACATTCATGCTTTTTTTGCCATCATTAATTGCATATTTTTTGACTAATATTTCCTTTAATTCTTTGGGTCTTAAATTACTCGTATCAATAATAAAATCGGCCTGCTTGCGCAGTGTTGCCAAGCGGCGGCGTTCTTCCGCAATGCCTTGGCTGATACGGCTGTGCGGTGCCAAAGGATGCACGCGGCGCGTTTCTTTATACCGGCGGATTAATGCCTGGTCAGACGCTTCGATAAAGACAATTTCATAATCTACACCCTGTTCCTGCAGTTCTTTTAGGGACTGGCTCATCGCATCAAAAAACTGGCCGCCGCGAATATCGGCAATCAAGGCGACATGACGGACTCGTTCGCCCCCTTTGATGCACAATTCAGCAAATTTAGGAATCAGTACCGGCGGAATGTTGTCAATACAAAAATAGCCGATATCTTCTAATACTTGCACGGCATGACTTTTGCCCGCACCGGACATACCTGTCACGATAATCAAGTGAAACTGCTCCATAGGGGCCTCCTTATTTACAACACAAATTTTTCAATCGCCTGTGCAACGCCATCAGCATCGTTGGATGCCGTCACACAGTCCGCAGCCGCTTTGATTTCATCATGGGCATTCTCCATCGCGACAGACAGCCCTGCGGCTTTCAGCATATCTATATCATTCTGCGAATCGCCTGCAGCCATAGTTTCTTCTATCGGTACGCCAAATAAATCGGCCAATCGCTGCAGACCCCTGCCTTTGTCTACCTGTGTAGGCATAATTTCCAAAAAAGTATCTTCAGAAAAAAGCACCTGCAGTTTTCCCGGCATGTGTTCTTCGATATATGCTTTTCGCTGCAGCAGTTCTTCATGGCTGCCGCGGCTGAGAATTTTGTTGCATGGGCCCTGCGGCTGATAAAACTCTTCGCCGCAAATGACAGCATGCGCCCCGGTTTTTCGTTCATATTCCTGAATCCAATGCTCTGATACGGCAGCACGCAGTACATCATCAATATACGTCTGCATCTGCCAGCCTTTTTCTTTGGCTATAGTCAGCAAGGTTTGGGCATCTTCGACAGAGATTGTTTTTTCATACAATTTTCTGCCTGTTTCTACAGTTTGAATCAGGCCTCCTGCATAGAGAACCATCGGCATATCTCCCAGACCAAGGAGCTTGCCGTAGGAACGGGCTGTACTGTACATGCGTCCTGTCGCAATCGCTACGATGACGCCTTGTTCCCGGGCAGTCTGAATCGTCTGCAGTGTACGTGCAGAAATCGTTTTGTCACTGCGCAGCAGCGTACCGTCCAAATCCAAAGCAACCAGACGGATGGGCGGATTCATTTTCATTTAGCTGTACCGCCTTTCTGCCAGTCAAACGGTACGCCTTCTTCTGTTGGAGCTGCCGCCGTGCTGGTGCCGGCATATTTTAAATCATCGGCAAACACTTCTGCCAATTTATCAATCGTTTCCTTTTGGGCTGCTGTAGCGCGGCTGCGGTTGCGCACAGCCGTTTCTACCATTTGAGCCATTTCATAGCGTGTCAAAGAATACGTCGGAGAAAATTTGGACATATCGGCACCTGTCAGCCCATCTTTGCTTAAGGTGCACAGCGATGTATATTCCCAAGAATTTCGTTCCATCGTGTCAAAGGGATTGGGCGCATATGGGTTGTACGCAGCCGCACTGCCGATGGTCATGATGACAAAAGCCATAATAATCATACATATACGTTTCATTTACATTCCTCCACAATACAAATATACTCCCTGCCGGGCCTAACTGCATCGTCATACCTGAAAGAGAGCATATCCATGATTTATTCTTCAGTTTTTACGTCTTCCGTCTGCGTTGCTGTTTCTGCAGCAGTTGTATCGGCTGCTTCCGGTTCCGCATCAGCATCTTCGCCGTCAATAACCATGTCATCCAGCAGGCGAAGCTGGCTTGTCAAAATCGCACGGCATTTGGCACGGAAAGAGCGAGTCTGTGATTTGATTTTATCCAATTCCTGCTGGGAAGCCTGCAAACTCAACGTCGTTTCGTCCATCATCTGCTTTTTCTTATTGGAAGCTTCCTGCAAAATCAAATCGGCTTCCTTGCGGGCAGATACCTTGACGTTTTCTGCCGTCTGCTGTGCCAGCATCAGTGTGCTGTTCATGGTAGATTCCATTTTTTCATACTGCGTTAATTTATCCTGCAGCTTGTCGCAGCGTTCTTTCAGTTCACAATATTCCCGGTATACTTTTTCGTAGTCGCCGGCTATATCATCCATAAAGGCGTCTACATCTTCTTCGCTGTACCCGCGAAATCCTCGTTTAAATTCTTTATTATGAATATCCATTGGTGTTAGCATGGTAAAATTCCTCCTCGAATCATATCCATTGGCGTCTTCGGCACTGACGATTACATGTATCGTTTCAGCAGTACGCCAATACGGCCTTTACGGGATGTCCCTGTAATCTGCGTCAATTCCATGCGGCCTTTGCCGCGCAGTGAAATGACATCGCCTTCCTGTACATCCTGTGAAGGTCCTTTGGCAGGCTGCCAGTTGACCTGTACGCGTTCACCCTTGATGGCTTCGGCTGCTTTCGTACGGGAAATGCCAAAACCGGAAGAAGCAATCGCATCCAGCCGCAGCGATGCTACCGTCGTCTTGATTTCTTTGACTTTTTCCTGGCGCGGCGCAATATCGCTGAGAGGCATTTCTTCTACGGAAACCGTAACCATTGCAATTTTAGTAAAATTTTGTTTCAAATACTGCAGCAGCGGCGTATCTGCCAAAATCACGGCACCGTCGTCCTGCATGATAATATCGCCAAACCGTTCGCGGCCAATCCCCAAGCCCATCAGCGAGCCTAATACATCGCGATGACTCAGCAGGCGGTACCGTGCATCCCACGAAACGCGGCAGGCTGTCAGGCCAAAATCAACAGGGCCTTCATAGTCACTGCTGACAAACGCCATTTTGACGCGTTCCGCTCCTTCATAGCCGCCAAACGTGCGCAGCAGCAGCGAAGGGACATGGGCCTGAATCGTTTCGCCTATCTGCACCGCTCCCGGTGATACAAACTCACTGACGGCATACGGCCGCCCTTTGGCAGTACTGTCTGCCAAGTCGATTAGTCTAGCAGCCAGTTCGCCATTATCGGTTCCTTTATAATATCGAATAATCCTATCTCTGTTTTTCACACTTATTCCTCACTTGTGCTTACTGCTGAGGCGTACTGCCGCCTTCCGGTGCTTTATTGCCCCAAGCCAGTTGTGTCGTATTGAAATCGTTGTAATCCCGTTTGCCTCTGTCTACTGTGACACTGCTCGGTACGCAGAGGAAAATGTCCTTGCCGACTTTTTGGATATTGCCGTCTAATGCATACGTTGCACCACTGATAAAATCAACAACTCGTTTGGATACATCAGGAGATGTCGATTCAAAATTGATAATAACCGGTTTGCGGTCCCGCAAATAATCGGCAATACTCTGGGAATCGTCAAACGTTTCCGGTTCTACAATCATCATTTTCAGCGGCCGTTCAGACTGCGCATATCCCAAAGACGGACGGCGCGTGGCTGCTGCTACCGGCGCACGGCGCTGCGGCTGTTCTTCTTCCATTGGTTCTTCATCCTCAAATTCATCTGTTTCAAAATCATCGTCATCATTTACACCGCTGATCGTGCCAACAAGTCTGTCCCAATATTTTTTTACTCCCATGGTTTGTATCCTCCTTAGTAATTACGAGCGCCAAAAATAGCCGTTCCTACGCGGACTACATTTGCGCCTTCTTCGATTGCTATTTCAAAATCATGGGTCATGCCCATAGATAAATACTGTATTTGTCCGGCCGGAAATTTCGGCTTCATATCTTCATAGAGAGCGTGGGCAATACGGAATATGGGCCGCACATCTTCTACATGTTCAAAATTCGGGGCAATGCACATCAGTCCCTGTACGCGAACGTTTGCCAGTGTTTTAGCCAATTCGCACATAGCCGGAAATTCTTCTACTTCCATGCCGAATTTGCTTTCTTCACGGGCAACGTTGACCTGCAGCAAAATATCCTGTACTTTTCCCAATTTTGCCGCTTCTTTATGGACTGCCTTCAGCAAATGTTCCGAATCGACAGAGTGAATAAGGTCAAAATGTTCCACCGCATGTTTGGCTTTATTCGTCTGCAAATGGCCAATCAAATGCCATTTCAAATGATTTTCCGGAAATGCTTCCAGCTTCTGCAGCGCTTCCTGCACGCGATTTTCCCCTACATCTGTAATGCCGTTCGCGGCCGCTTCTTTCATGTACTCAACTGGATGATTTTTAGTAACCGCTACGAGCGTAATCGCATCGGTTCTGCCAACACGGGCAGCTGCATCAGCAATTCTTTTTTGTACTGCTGCAATATTCTCTTTTATCAAAACGTAATCCCTCCGCAGTGTATATAATTCAGTCGCACATACGACGTACTTTATAAAACATTACACTATTTCTATTATATATATTTGCAGTTATAAATGCTAGTATTTTTATAAAAAAAGTCCGTCCAACCCCCGGAAATTATGGCAGCATGGCAAACGCGGCCATACGGCCTGTGCGGCCGCCGTCCCGGCGGTATGAAAAGAACCGCTGCGGCGTTTCATATACACACTGGCAGCTTACGTCAATATGATCCGGCTGCAGCCCTGCCTGACACAGCGCCTGATACTGCAAGGCCTTGACATCGGCTGTCACTGCCCCCTTTTCTTCTCGCACCGCGTCCTTGGATCCCGGATTTGCCATTGCCAGCGCATCTGCCAGTTCTCTGCGGATGGTCAAATGAGCCGGGCATACAGACGGCCCAATATACGCTGTTAGCTCCTGCGGCTGTGAGCCGTAAACAAACTCCATCGCCAGCACGGTCTTAGCCGTAATATGGGCCGCCGTATTGTACAATCCGGCATGAATCACGGCACAGGCTTTTTGTTTTGCATCAAAGAGAATCACCGGCACGGCATCTGCCACTTGTACCATGAGCAGGGCCCCTGGTATATCCGTCATCAATGCGTCCGCATGGGGCAGTGCATCTTGGGCAGACCCAGCGCCGCTGCCGCATTCCTCTTTGCCGACGACCACGATATGATTGCCCTGTCCCTGCTGCACAGCCGTCATCTGGCTGACAGAAACACCCAAGGCGTCACACAGCCGACGTCGGTTTTCCAATACATCCTGCATATCATCGCCGACAGTCAACGACATATTCAGCGACTGCCAGCAGCCTTGGCTCACGCCGCCGCCGCGGCCTGTCACGCCATGACACAGGCCGGCATGATGCAAAAGCTGGCTTTCTTCCCAAGCAATGCCGTTCGCCTGTTCAATCCACTGTGTTCCCATCAGTACCTCCACACACATGACAACGATGACAGCCATCAAAGCAAGGAATCGTAAAGGCTCCCTTGCG
This sequence comes from uncultured Megasphaera sp., assembly GCA_934193515.1. GTDB lineage: Bacteria > Bacillota > Negativicutes > Veillonellales > Megasphaeraceae > Megasphaera. The sequence continues at coordinate 12,221 of CAKPVJ010000027.1, forward strand.
GGCTTGTTCCAGTTCATGTACTAAATACGACGGGGCCAGCCCCATGTCCAGTACGCTCCACGGCAGCAGGGCCTGTACGTCCCGTTCGGTATACAAAAAGCGTTTGACATCGAACCGTAATTCTTTTGCTGCCCGTTTCCAGCCTTTGACGCCGCCGTATTCGTGCGCCTTGACCAGCAGTTCGCCGACACGGCGGTCCCCACGGGACAATACTCCTTGGATATAACACTGCCGCAGCGGTTCTGCCAAAATTTCAATCTGTTTATCTTTATCCAGCGACTTTTTGATATACGCCAGCCGTTTTTCTACGGTCTTCTTATCCGTCATAGCCATCCATTGAAAGGGCGTGCAGGGCTTGGGAATAAACGGATTGATGCTCAGCGTAATTTTACTTAAATTGCCAATCGCCGCCATGTGCTGCTGCACACGCCGCGTCATGTCTACGATGCCTTGAATATCTTCATCCGTTTCCATCGGCAGGCCAATCATAATATACATGCGTACGTGGCGAATGCCGGCCGCGGTGGCCAAATCAATGGAATGCAGCAAATGGTCTTCCGTAATCCCTTTGTTGATAATATCCCGCATATGCACGCTGCCTGCTTCCGGAGCCAGCGTAATCGTCTTTTGGCCGCTTTCTGCCAAGCCTTTGACAATCGTCGGCGTAATCGAATCAGCCCGCAGGGATGCACAGGAAAAGGCCAGTCCCTGACTGCGGATAAACGTAACCAATTCATCAATATACGGATAATCGGAAATAGCAGCTCCCATCAGACCGATTTTCTTGCCGAGAGCTTTGCCCCGCAGCACCGCTTGTTCGACATACTCCAGCGGCCGCACGCGCGGACGGCGATAGCAGTAGCCTGCCATGCAAAATCGGCAGTGCCGGCCGCATCCCCGGGCGATTTCTATCAAGTACATGGCGCCAAATTCCGTGTGCGGCGTCGCGACCACCGTTTCTCCCGGCTCCGTCAATTCCTGCCACTGCCGTTTGACATGGAGCGGCGCGCCCGCTTCCGGCGTAATCTTCACCAGTTCGCCAGCTTCATCGTATTCATGCACATAGAGAGACGGGACATAGACTCCCGGCAGCTGGGCCAGTTTCATCAGCAAATCATGCCGAGACAGCCCTTCTTCCCGGCCTTGCAGATACGTATCCAAAAACGGATGCATCAGGCTTTCCCCTTCGCCAATCAAACACACATCGACAAAAGGCGACAACGGTTCCGGATTAAAAAAAGCGACAGGCCCGCCCATGACGACCAGCGGGTCTTCATCACTGCGTGCAGCGGCCAGTACAGGGACACGTCCCTGCTCTAAGATTTCCGGTATATGAAAATAATCCATTTCAAAGCTGACGGACAGCCCTATAATCTCAAAATCGCAGAGAGGCCGCTGATTTTCCATCGTAAGCAGCGGCGTTTTTTGCTTAGCATAGAGCTTGCTCAGCTCTTTATCCGGCAGAAAGGCCCGCTCACAAAGCCAGTCCGGCCGTTCATTCACCATTTTATAAATAATCTGCATGCCCAAATTGCTCATGGCTACTTCATACGTATTCGGATAACAAATAGCCATGGCATGCCGCGTCCCAAAGGGATATTTATAATACCCGTCTTCTTCCTGCAGCCGCTCTGTCAATTTTTTTTCAATTTGCCAGCTCATACGCACGCTCCCTTCACCGGCAACACTATTGGTATCTGTCGTGTAGTCATTGTATCATATCTGCCTTACAGAATAAAGCCGTCTTCCTCAGCCGCGCGTTCCCCGGTTATGCGTATAATTCGGCAGTAATTTAGGCGATGGCACATCATCCTGAAAACGAATGGCCTTCTTTTCTGCAGCAAACTGTTGGACGTGCTGCAAAGACAACGCGCCCAATTTTGCCGTCTTGCTGTAGCGGGCCGCTTCGGTCCCGGCAATACGGCCAAAGACAATAATATCCAGCAGACTGTTGCCCATGAGCCGGTTCGTGCCGTGAATACCGCCTACATCTTCACCGGCTGCATACAAGCCCGGAATCTTCGTCGCACTGTGTTTGTCAATGCAAATGCCGCCGTTTTGGTAATGCAGCGTCGGATATACGAGAATAGGCTGTCTGCGAATGTCGATGCCGAATTTTTCATACATGTGAATCATCGCCGGCAGACGCTGGGCCATCGTGCCTTCACCATGGAGCATATCGACCATCGGTGTATCCAGCCAGAGAGCCGGCCCATGCAGGGCATAGACACCCTTATGCCGGGCCGTGCATTCGCGGATAATCGCAGCCGCCACGACATCACGCGTTTCCAAGGGATTGAGAAAGGCATCGCCGTCTGTATTGACCAGCATCGCCCCTAGAGAACGCACCTTTTCTGTTACCAGCGCGCCATAAATCTGCGGCGGATAGGCAGCCCCTGTCGGATGATACTGAATCGCATCGGCATATATCAGCGGAACCCCAGCCCGATAGGCCAACACCAATCCATCTGCCGTTGAGCCGTAATGATTGGATGTGGGAAACCCTTGATAATGAAGCCGCCCGGCACCGCCTGTCGCCAAAATAACGCTTTTGGCACGAACGACTTGATATTCTCTCGTATCAAAATCATACAGCACGGCGCCTGCTGCTTTACCTTCTTCATCCAAGATCAATTCGACAGCCGGTGAATATTCGACGACCTGTACGCCAATATTCCGCACTTCATCACGAAGAACCCGCATAATTTCTGCGCCCGTATAATCACCACAGGCATGCATTCGTTTGCGTGACGTACCGCCGCCATGTGTCGTAACCATAGAACCGTCATCGTGTTTATCAAACATGACACCTAGCTCGCCCAGCCACTGAATCGCTGCCGGGCCATGAATGACAAGCCGTTCCAGCAATTCCGGAATATTTTTATAATGGCCGCCGCCAATAGCATCCAAATAATGCATGGCCGGTGAATCCGATTCTGTATCAGCTGCCTGAATGCCGCCTTCAGCCATTCCCGTATTGGCATCGCCCAAGCGAAGCTTTGTCGCAATCATGACAGACGCACCGTGCTTGCGGGCTTCTATGGCAGCCGCTGCTCCGGCACCGCCGCCGCCAATAATCAGCACATCTGTATCATACATGGCATGCTGCAGCTCTATAGGAACCCCTTCCAAGCGGCTTTTCCCTTCCAAGACCGCCGCCAGTTCCTTTGGGACTTTGTCGCCTTTGTTGGGACCTACCTGCAGCACGGCAAAATTTTCCCGTTTATAATCCGGATGATAATGGAGCAGCAACTCCTGCTTTTCTTCCGGCGTGTACCGCCGCAGCTCTTCATGAAGCCGCAGATTCCGTGTCGCTTCGACGCGGGCTTGTGACGCCAGCATTTCTTCTGTATATTTCATACGAGCCTCCTATTTTTCAATATCCCGCTGTTCATACAAACGACGCAGTGCATCGCTCGACATATGCGCCAATGCTTCCATTTCGCTGACATACGCACCCGTTTCGATTTCATGAACCCGTTTCGCCAACGGTTTGCTCTTTTTGGCAATAAATTTTCCCATCAGCCGCCGTGCCAGCAGCCCTACGGCACTATGGCTGATTTTTACGGGACAGCGGGACGCACAAATATCACAGCTGACACAGCGAAATGATTCTTTGGCACAACCAGCGTAATCGCCGCGCTGCGCCAAGGCAATATATTTCATGACATTCAGTCCCTGAGGACAGCTCTTGGAACACGCATTGCAGTGAATACAGTTGTAAATCTCCGGGTACAGCTGCCCTACTACATTCCCGGCGACAGGCAGATTTTCCAAATCGTACTGCATTTTGTGAATGGGAAACGATTCCAGCCGCCCGACACACATACCGTCTTCCACCTTCGTCTGACAGGCCAGTGCTGACGTGAGTTCCGTCTGTCCCTGCAGCCGATAGACTACGGCACAAGCGCCACAAAAGCCGCTGCGGCAGCCGCAGCCGCGCACCAAACGAAATCCTGCATATTCCATCGCCCGCATAATCGTCAAATCATCAGGCACCGTGCACTGCCTGCCCAGCAAATACACCGTCGCCATACGTTTTTCAGCCATACCTATATCTCCTATTAGCAACAAAAAATCAAAAGACCCGACGCATCCCTCTCACCATAGAGAAATATGTCAGGTTCTATCGACACCATAGTACCAACTATCCCCCGGCTTGTCAAATATCCGGCGTCAGAAATAAAAAGAACAGCCATACAGACGGCAGTGCATCGATAGAGAGAAAGAACTGCACTGCCTGTATGGCTGTTTGTATATCCACACAGATACATCAGAAAGGGAGTAATGATATATCTGATGCTGGCGTAACACCTACGATATGCAATTGTTAGAATTTATAGCTTACCTGTACGCGCGTGTAATCACCCAGGGTAAAGGATTCCGGACCGTAGAGGGTATCTCGCTGGCCTGTGGATTTGGCGCCAAAGGTGTAGAATGCTTCGACGAGGAAGTTCTTCGCCGGGACATAGCCTGCGCCCAAGGTGAAGCTGCGGATGCCGTCGAGGTATCTGTCCGGCAGGGCTTCTGTGCCGTTACCGCCAAAGAAGGAGCCGTGCTGGAAGTATTTGTAGTCTGCAAAAGCATTCCAGCTGCCCGGCTGGTCCGTATCAGCATGGCCGATGTCGGCACGAAGTACCCAGAAGGTCGGGTTCGAGCCGCCGCCGGTATATCTACCGTAGGCATCGCGACCGCCGTTGAAATAACGGCCTGTTTCGGAGCGGTTGACGCCCCAATCAAAGGACAGGCGGGATGCTCCCAACTTCCACTGCGCACCCAGTCCAAAGACGTTGGCAACGTTCATATCCTGGCTGTACGTATCCCATGTGCCGTTGGTTTCTATCATGCCGGTCTTGTGGAACGCTTCTCCGGACGAACGGAGATACCAAGCAGTCAATCCCAAGTTATCGTTGAGTTTTTGACGTACCTGAATGAAGGCCGCTCTGTCGATTGCCGGTACGATATCCTGTTTCAAAAGCGTTCCTTCTACCTTCATGGCTACCGCTAATGCACTTACCGGAATATCAGCAGTACTCGTAGGATTATAATTCCCATCGCTTAATAAGTGCTGATAAAAATGACCCAATGTACTATGCATATTATCAATAGATTCTTTATCTGCTGGTGAATACATTCTTTTGCCTGCAAACTGCACGTACAATGCATCTAAAGCATCCTCTTTATTCATATTAGCAAAAGGCGTTTTTCCGGTTCCCTTATAATATGTTTCAACAGCATCATATACAGATCCCAAATAGGTGTAAATATTTCGTTTGCCTACGGTACCATATTCATTATCAGATGTAGTATCTAATATTTCACCCCATGTAATATCTTTGATGTTATCATCCTTACGAATCTTATTTTCATATATGGTTTCCGTTGCACCATCTACAGGAATATCAATTTGTCTTTGACCCGCATCGGCTTTCGTACCGGAATACCTGGTATCAGTACTTGTCAAGAAAGAGTCGTCATACCATTTACCGGCATGGAATCCATTTGCGCCATTAGCATCGGAAAAATCTGTATAATAGGTCTGATTTACTTGCTGTAATTTTTGATTCAATTCCTGCAGTACTTTTAATTTGGCATCTGCAATCGCCGTCGGACTGGTCAAGCCATTTCCGGCATGATTGAATTTTGCCATATAGTCAATCTCCAACGACTTGTAAGCATCTTTCAAATCATCCGGCCAGGACATCGGAAGTTCATATCTCAGCCCTGTATCGGTCATTTGAATGCCTAATAATTCAGACACAGACGGTGAACGGTAGAATACAGCTTTTTCGTTATGAGTATATGCTGAATCCGTAATACCCGTACTCTTGCTGAAATCCCCATAGCCGATACGAACCTGCGTCTTGTCACCTGTCCATGTCGCACGAACGCCGTCGTATTCTTTGCCAAACCAGTAGCCTGTCACCCCCATCTTTTCAGTCAAGCGGCCAATGGTGAAGTCCCATTTATTAGCTTTTTGGTTGAGTTCTGCCCGTTCGAGCCGCGTGTCATGGAGGCCGCGTTTATCAGCTTTACTGTATTTGGTGTCAATCGTATTGCCTGAAGAACCTTCGACGAACAAATTCGTGTTGTCGCCAAGCTGGGCATCGACACCGAGGCGCAGCCGCTGTTCCATCCCATGATTGGGGGCATCCTGCAGATTTTTCGTTGCGCCGTCATCAGCAATAGCTGTACGAGTCAAGGACATCGCCGCATTATCTTGACCGCCAAACATATTAGAGCGTACCCGATAATCCCCAATCAGCTTGACATCGCCTTGTTTACGCGCTGCATCTTTATCAGACGGACGGGTCAGGAACCAATTCCCTTGGTTCATAATGACCGTGCCGTTGTCGGCTGTCGTATCGACTGCGCTGGATTCTGCAGTTCCCTGTGCGTTGGCTGCGGCCTTCTTCGCCGCTTTTTCTGCCGCCGCTTTGGCATCATAGCCAAATTTGATATTGGCACCGATGCGGTATGTCCTGTCGGCATAGGCTCTGTCATCATCACGATGGTTAAAGAGATTGTCTATTCCCATATAAATGGTAGTATCCGGATTGACTTGTTTTTCTACCATGAAATTCCAAATGCTAAAGGTTTTCTTTTTATAATCCGCTTTTCCTTGTACATAGTTGCCAAATTCATCTTGTTTAAACAACTTAGCCGTGTTAACAGAGTTGCTGTCAAGCATATGAATATAATAGTCACCCCAAAGAGCCGCTTTCCAGCCATGCTTTTTGTCTTCGTAATTGAAGCTGATGTCTATTTTATGCTGCGGCCGATCCAGCAGTGTCCGCGGCATATCGGGATCGCTCTTGTTGATCGCGTGGAGCCACGCATAGCCCAGTTTTGCCGACCATTTGTCATTAAACCGCTGCTGTACTTCGGCTTCAAAGCCTGTAATTTCTGCTTTGCCGATGTTTTTAAAGCTGTAAATTCTATCCGCATTCAATACATAGCTGGAACCTAATTGATTAAAGTCAATGAGCTGTCCCATAAAGTATGCGGTCATATAGTCGTCAATGGTATTATAGAATATAGAAGCTTTGGCATAGGTTTTGTTGTTTTCCCCTTCGAGAGAAATATCGAAATTGACGGATTTTTCCGGTTTCAAATCCGGATTGCCCAGCCAGTACCAGCCAAGCTGTGTGCCGCCGGCACTGCCAAACATTTCCCAGTTGTAGTATAGTTCCCCCATACCCGGTTCGGCATAGCCCGTGCCGGCATTGATTTTCAAGCGGCGATGGGCGTTGCCGTTAAGATTATGGGTAACACCCAAATTCACGGTCGCATGGGTGCCAAATTTATCGCTATGGTCTATACGCAATGCCGGTGTAAAGATGGTATCATCATTAATCTGCCAGGTATCTTGAATGAAAGCATGTTTTCGCTGAATGCGTGCTTCCCCGCCAGCAACTTGATTTTTACGGTTTTCAAATTCTTCTTTAAATTTTAATCCATTGTATTTTATATATTGCTGATATTCATCTGAACCATAATTTTGCAGCCCAAAATATATTTGTGCTAATGCATTTGAAAAACCAGCCAAATATCCCAGATGATCCTTGTCATTGTCACTAAGGTTGTCTTGTAAGTGTTTGCCAAATTCATCAAACTTTTTACCTAACGTTGCGCCGGCCTGCAGGTATTTGTCATATTGTTCTTGTGTAATTTTATGATTATCCAGAGAAAACTGCAAATCCTCTTTAAACGCTTCTTCACCTTTAATATAGGAATCGTATACAGAGATTGTTTTTGGTTTCCCGCGACGATTATAATAAATAGTATCCGCACCTATCCCATTGCACCATTCAGATGCATCTTCATAGGTAATAATAGGATTATCCGTTCCGTAATATTCTTGATTTTTATTCCACAGCAACTGGCCATTTTTCACTTCCATATCCCAATTATGTACGTTGGAATCGGGAGTCGTTTCTCCGGTAGGCACCCATAAGGATTTATCATAATCCCAAGGATCGATGCCTTTTGTCCATTTTTTAGGCGCATTTCTCAGTCTGGTGCCTTCTGCTCGTTCATCTGTATAGCCAATGCCATAGGTAAGTAAATGTTTATCATTAACTTGTGTATTCATGGTCGCATTGATATCCAACTGCTTATGTTCCAACCAATCCACACCGGCTAATGTATTTTGTCCGCTGAATTGATCATGGCCAGATGCATAATAACTGGTAAGGGTCGTATCATTTTCTTTCATCTTGCCATAGTTAATATCCAATTTCCAGTCGTGTTTATCATTCTTTCCTGTGTAAGACAATGCATAGGTATCACGGCTCATATCTCTTTTGAAAATCTGCATTGCTTCACCAAACGCATCAAGACCTGCCCCGGCAGACTTATTGCGCCGCTGCAAATCTTCTTTTTCATTCATCACACGGAACGTAATTTTATTATTTTCATTTAATTCGATTTCTCCCGTGCCGCCAATCGTTTTTACGTCACCATAATATCGCAGAGAGGGTCTAAAATTATCATACCAGCCACTATTGCTTTTATTATACGCTCGTTCATTCGAATATACCGGCATGATTTCCCGTTTACTGCCAAAGATGCTGAATTTGGTGTTGCCTACTTTGCCCGTGTCGGCACGCATGTAAAAGTTTGTCGGCCACGTATTTTTGTTTTCGTCCGTGCCTTCGTGGTCGTGATAGCGAGCTTCGGCGTTGAGCTGGAACGTTGGGTGGTTGGACGGCGCTTTAGTAATAATGTTGATGACGCCGCCGATGGCATCAGGGCCGTATTTGGCCGTTGCCGCACCGCGGATGATTTCGATGCGTTCAATATTTTCCGCGCCGATTCGCATGGCTTCATCACTACCGCCCATGTATTTCGATTCACTGCCCATGACCGGCTGGCCATCGATGAGCATCAGCGTATGCCGCGGGTCTGCGCCGCGGATAGCCACGCCGACACGCCCCATGGCATCGACGGTCCTCGTGACGCCGGTTTCACTAAAGATAACATCTTCTAAGGACTTAGCTTGTTTCTTTTCGATGTCTTCTTTCGTAATAATCGTCGTGCTTTGGCTTTCATATTTCGCTTCTTCTTTGGCTCTATTGGCTTCGACGTTGACATCTCTTGTAGTAATCGTCGTATCGGCATCTGCCGCAAATATTGGCATCGTAAGCCATGTCATAACCGCGCAGGCCAGCATGGTATACGTACGTTTGTTGTGCATGGGTCATCTCCCTTTCTGTATTCCCGATATTCTCATACGATAAAAGATATATTTTCTTAATTTCTCTCCAATCGCGAATACGATAAATGATTATTATTATTGTTTAAGAAAATTCACGTACTTAAAATACCACAGGTATAGGATAGCTGTCAAACGCACAGTATACAGTAAAACAGCCCGTTTAGACACAAAAATAGCCCAATCCGACACTTAATTATCATTATAGTTTAGCTATTATCTATCAATCCTCTTTTATTCGTTATTCTCATTTTCATTTAAAATTAACGGTACTGGGAAAATTTTTAAAGTTTTTTTATTTTTTTCTAGTACACGTGCCGTTTACATATGCTATTCACTTTTTCTTTCTGTGCGACCAGAAAGAAAAAGATGACAAAAAGAAAGAAGTCGCCGCCCAAAACGGACTTAGCCTTACTGCGTTTACCGATGACGGCGCGGCAAATTCGCTTCGCTCAGACGCCGCTTGGATCCGCCATCGGCAAACTCCGTATCCGGTCTTCGACCGGTCGGCACGCTCGTAACGGGCGGTGTTGGCAGTCATGCAATGTAGATTTCGCCTAGTTGCCGGAAAAATGACATCTGTCAGGAAAAAACGGTAGTAACCATCGGCTCATCTACGACAAGGCAATAGGTAGTATTACTTCATTATGCACAATAGCGGAAAAAGAAACATACAGAAATATTATTAGCACACATGAGTAATGTCTTGAATGATAAATGGTTTTCCAGCATACACGTATCCGTAATTGTTTGTATTTGCTCCCAAACCGCTCCGTTACGGGAATGACTGGTTGTGCGGCCTGCCGCACAATGAGAATGGGTGGCATTGCGTTAAAAATGGGCGTTTTGTTTGAGCACAGCGAGTTTCGCCCATTTAGCAATGACGGACATTCTCAAAGGAATGGGAGTTTCGGGCGGCCGTCTTTTTCTTGGTTCGTTCTTTTTCGGCGGCACGAAAAAGAATGAACATATGAGGGTGCAGGGATGCTTCCCAGCATTCTGGTCGCACAGAAAGAAAAAGTACATACGCCGATGTAAACGGCAAGTTTACAAAATGATAAAAAAAGACCAGTGTCTGCGTATCCGCAGTCGCTGGTCTGTACCGTCAACAAGTATATATCATATTGAAAATCAGGGAAGAAAACTGTCTACCTGATTGACAACTTCCAAATTCTTTTCTCGTATTTCTTTATCCTGCCGCATCGCTTCCATCGTCATCCAACAATAGGTTTTTCCGTCTATAGTACATGTTTTTTCTTTTAGTGCCGCTGGGAAAGCCGCCGGCGCAATACGGGCTTCGTAATAGGTATGGTCATATACTTTGGAATGTGCTTCTTTTACGGCATACTTTTCCTGTAAAACCTTTCCCAATTTCACAAGCGTAATGCCTGCCAAGGGAATTTTCAATTCATTGGAAAGACGCTGTTTTATAAATTGTTCATTTTCTGTTTCACTGGACTGTGTCCGATAATTCAAGAAAAAATTACATTGCCATTTGGTATCTCTATATACCAAAAACTGATTGGAATAGGGCTGATATGTGTCTTTAATAACGACAATGGAAAAAGGATGTGTTGTTTTATCCAAAGCAGCAATATCCTCATACAATTTTTTATGTGTATAATTTTTTTTAGTTACCACTTTATACATTCCTTTCCCACCTGTAACAATAAGAATACTCCCTAATATATCTATCAGCCATATAGGAATTCATTTGTCTGTATCATAGCTGCTGTATATCGCAGTCAGGCCGCTTAGTATATATGCCATATTACCAATGCAAGAATTCCCAATTTCATGTTTTTTCCGTTCTAATAACAGTAGTAATTCTTTGGTATCTATCCATATCCTCATATAACTTCCTCATCAACCTGCATATTCACATTTTAAAATATATTTTATCATATCATAGAAATATCCCATTGGGCAACTAATGATAGAAAAAACCGACATCATCAGCCTTCGTTCTTTCTAATGATGCCGGTTATTGTATTGTTGTAAGCAGATGTCTTACCATCCCAAAAACCAGCTGGCTGCACCGACTAAGCAGGAAGCTATAGAGAATCCCGGTTCAACTGGCTCTGTCTTCATGTCCACACTGCCTACGGGCTGGCCGTCATACTGGATGATAATATGACCTGCGACGCCGTTTTGGATGTCTTTTGCCGAGATGACCTGGGGTACGTCATAGACCAGGCTATAGTGCGACACGTCTTCGCCGTGAATCAAGGGATAGCGGATATCATGAGCGGCTTTGACTTCTGTGCGGCAGACTTTGCCGTCTTTGATCCAAACCGTGCGTTTCGTTTCCTCGGCCTTGGGGCCGTCTGCCATTTTTACTTGTGAAAAGCCATAGTCCAACAAGACCCGGGCATCGGTAAAACGCCCTGCCGGTGTCGGTGAGGCCATGAGGATGACAAGGAGATCGGCACCGTTTCGCTTGGCTTCCGCAGCTAGACAGCCGCCGGATTCACCGGTCCAGCCCGTCTTGATGCCAACGGCGCCGGGATAGGAACCTAGGAGTTCATTTGTGGTTTCTACGCGAAACGTCTTCCTGGCAGGATGCGTCCAATGTACGACGGCATTCTTGCGGGCCACCATCTTGCGGAACGTGTCATTTTCCATGGCATAGCGGGCCAGTTTCATCATGTCCCGCGCTGTCGAATAATGCGTCGGCACGGTCAGGCCGTTGGGGTTGTCGAAGTGCGTGTGCTCCATGCCCAGTTCCTTCGCCCGTGCATTCATGCGCTTGGCAAAGGCCGGTACACTGCCGTCTATGCCGTCAGCCAGAGCTACTGCCGCACCGTTGTCGGAAACCATGAGCATGCCGCCTACGATTTCATCGCGCGTAAAGATATCGCCTTTGACAATCCCAAGCGGACAGTCTTCCGTATTGGCTGCATCCGCCAAGATGGCAACCTGCGCATCGGGACGCAGCTGTTCCAGTGCCAAAACCGCCGTCATCATCTTGGTCATACTGGCAGGATATTTGGTAACATCGGCATCCTTTTCCAAAATCACGCGTCCCGTCGAGGCTTCGACGAGAATATACGACTGCGCCTGCACAGTCGGCCCGTCAGCGATGGCCGTTCCCGAAAATTGTATTATGCTCAGGCAAAGGAACAAGCTCCCTGCCAGCCATTTTTTTACTCGTTTCACTGCATTCTCCCCCAAAAACTAAGCCAATCTACACTACGCAAACCATCTCATTATAGCATACATTTTTACTTGAATCGATGTTGTAAAGCCAATTTTTCAACACATTCAGCAAATTGTTGGCATATATTTGTCTATGTTAGGTGCCGTTTTAGGATTCAATGTGGTTTTCCCGCAACCTTTCGAAATCTATATTGCATGACGAATAACACCGCCCATTACGAGCGTGCCGACCAGTTAAAAAAGTTTTTAGTTGGAAGTTTGAAGAGTATCAATCATAACGCTGTAAACTGTTCATACAGGGCACAGCAAAAATCCGGCACCCTTAGCAATTATACTAAAGGTGCCGGATATGTTGTACTGTCTAAGACAGGTGTATGCGGATTATTCTTTTACTTCCAAGAGGCAGTCGCCGCTGATGATGGCTTGTCCTTTGGTAACATAGATTTCACCGACTGTACCATCGATTGGTGAGGTAATAGTCGTTTCCATCTTCATCGCTTCGGTTACGACGAGGTCGTCGCCTTTTTTAACTTTCTGTCCCTGCGATACGATGACTTTGACGACAGAACCGGACAAGGTAGCTGCAATATCGCCGACTTTAGTCGGGTCTGCTTTGCGGCGTGTCACAGTCTTCATGTCTACGCTCTTATCCTGTACCTGGATTTCACGTTCTACACCGTTGAACAGGAAGGTAATCGTACGCATGCCGCTTTCATCAGGATCGCTGATATTGATCAGCGTAATGATGAGGTCTTTCCCTTCTTCAATTTCAACGTGAACTTCTTCGTTCTGTTTCATGCCAAAGAAGAAGGTCGGTGTATCCAAAACGCTGACGTCGCCATACTGTTTAGCCCGTTCGTTGTAGTCTTTGAATACTTTCGGATACTGGCAGTATGCATTGACATCTTCGTCTTCGTGCTTGTATCCTGCGTCAGACAACTTTTTGCGTACGGCTTCAAAGTCTACCGGTGCCAAGGATTTGCCCGGACGTTCTGTAAGCGGTTTCTTCCCTTTCAAAATAATCTTCTGTAATTTTTCTGGGAAGCCTTGATACGGAATACCCAAACGGCCTTCGAAGAATTCTACAACGGACTGCGGGAAGTCGAGAACGTCGCCTTTTTCGTAAATATCTTTTTCGGTGAGGTTATTCTGTACCATGTACAAGGTCATATCCCCAACGACTTTGGAAGACGGCGTAACTTTGATAATATCGCCAAACATCATATTGACTTGGTGATACATTTTTTTGACTTCGTTCCAACGTTCGCCAAGGCCGACAGCTTTTGCCTGCTGACGGAGATTGGAGAACTGTCCGCCAGGCATTTCGTGCTGATATACTTCTGTATTCGGATACGGTTCTGCTTTATCTACGCCTTTATAGTACGGACGAACCGTAGCCCAGTAGCGGGACATTTCTTCCATGGCATCGACATTGAGGTCTGGCTGACGGTCTTTGCCGCTCAATGCATAGTACAATGTACTCATGCTCGGCTGGCTTGTGCCGCCTGCAAATGCAGAGTATGCGACATCGACGATATCGACGCCGGCATCAATAGCACGGCTCAACGTAGCTACCGCGTTGCCGGAACCGTCGTGTGTATGGAGATGAATCGGCAGGTCCACTGCGTCTTTTAATGCCGAAACGAGCTGGTAAGCTGCTTCTGGTTTTAAAAGGCCGGCCATATCTTTGATAGCTAAGATGTTGGCACCTGCTTTTTCCAATTCTTTTGCCATATTGACATAGTAGTTGAGGTCATATTTTTTGCGGTTCTTATCCAAGATATCGCCGGTATAGCAGAGTGCTACTTCGGCAATCTTGCCGGTACCGCGAACAGCCTGAATCGTTTCATACATGTTGTCGAGGCTGTTGAGGCTGTCAAAAATACGGAATACGTCGATGCCGTTTTTAGCAGACAATTCGACAAAGTTTTTGACGACGTTGTCCGGATAGCTGGTGTAGCCTACGGCATTGGCGCCGCGAATCAGCATCTGCAGGAGAATGTTCGGTGCTTTTTTACGCATCTGGCGAAGCCGTTCCCATGGATCTTCATCCAAGAAGCGATAGGCTACGTCAAAGGTAGCGCCGCCCCAGCATTCATAAGAGAAGAAGTTCGGCAGCTTTTTGGATGCCGCTTCCAATACGCGGAGCATATCAATAGAACGTACACGAGTAGCCATCAAGGATTGATGGGCGTCACGCATAGTCGTATCCGTAAAGAGTACTTTTTTCTGATCCAAAATCCATTGGGAGAATTTTTCAGCACCCATGGAATCAAAAATCTGTTTTGTACCATCAGGGTATGCACCTGCTACAGGTTTTGGCAGTTCCAGCGGGTCAAATGCCGGTTTGTCCTGATGGCCTGCGCCTGCATAGCCATTGATAGTCGTATCGCCAATGTATTTCAAAAGTTTAGTACCGCGGTCTTGTACGACAGGAAGGTTGAACAGTTCCGGATGATCGTCAATAAAGTTGACGTTGTACGAGCCGTCGATAAAGGACGGGGCTTTCAATACGTTAATCAAGAAGCCGATGTTGGTCTTGACGCCGCGAATACGGAATTCTTTTAAAACGCGCAGCATTTTCTGTACGGCGCCTTTATGCGTCAAAGAGTATGCCGTAGCTTTGACCAGCAGGGAATCATAATACGGGGTAATAATCGCGCCTGTATAAGCATTGCCGCTGTCAAGACGGATGCCAAAGCCGCCGCCGCTGCGGTATACCATGATTTTACCGGAATCCGGCATGAAGTTGTTCATTGGATCTTCTGTCGTAATACGGCACTGAATGGCGTTGCCCAGGCAGCGAACGTCTTTCTGCGATTTGATGCCGATTTCGTCGCTGTCCAATGCGTAGCCTTCTGCTACTTTAATCTGCGTCTGTACAATATCGATGCCTGTAATCATTTCCGTTACCGTATGTTCAACCTGTACACGCGGGTTGACTTCGATAAAGTAGAACTGTCCATCCGGCGTAACCAAAAATTCAACCGTGCCGGCGTTGACGTATTTGACATTTTTCATGAGCTTGATAGCTGCATTGCAAATATCTTCACGAAGCTGCTGCGGCAAGGCAAAAGCCGGGGCAATTTCTACTACTTTCTGATGACGGCGCTGTACGGAACAGTCGCGTTCGTATAAATGAATGACATTGCCGTGTTCATCCCCCATGACCTGTACTTCAACATGTTTCGGATTGACAATGCATTTTTCCAAATAAATTTCGTCGCTGCCAAACGCCAATTTGGCTTCGGATTTGGCACGGTCATAGGCATCGCGCAAATCTACCATGCGGTTGACCATACGCATGCCGCGGCCGCCGCCGCCGTTGACTGCTTTGAGCATGATAGGGAAGCCGACTTCTTTGGCGAATTTTTCGACTTCCTGATAATTCATGACAGGGCCGTCACTGCCTGGAATATATTGAATACCAGCTTTTTTAGCCTGGATACGAGCATTGATTTTATCGCCGAACATGATAAGATGTTCTACTTTCGGGCCGATAAAAATGATACCTTCTTCTTCACAGCGTTTTGCCAGATCTGCATTTTCGGACAAGAAACCGTAGCCCGGATGGATAGCATCAACGTCGTGTTCATGGGCAATCCGGATAATATCTTCAATATCTAAATATGCATCAACCGGTTTTTTACCTTCCCCAACCAAATAGGATTCATCTGCTCGGAACCGATGCAGAGAAAGTGAATCTTCTTTAGAGTAAATAGCTACTGTGCGAATTCCCAGTTCGTTACATGCACGGAATACACGAATAGCAATTTCTCCGCGGTTGGCAACTAAAACCGAACGAATCTTTTTCATGAAAATACCCTCCTGCGTACTAATTTTGCAATACATCACAATGACTGATACATTGGTTGTTTATCTTTTTCATTGTCTGTTTAATTATAACAAAATGGCAAAACATTACAAGAGAAACCGCCTTTTTCTTTCCTATAAATACTGTATACACAAAAAAATATAATGCAAAATCCTGTTTGTATTATTTTCGCAGTACATACTGCACCAAATAAATA
The DNA here is from genome assembly GCA_934193515.1 of uncultured Megasphaera sp. GTDB lineage: Bacteria > Bacillota > Negativicutes > Veillonellales > Megasphaeraceae > Megasphaera. The sequence goes on from CAKPVJ010000027.1 coordinate 28,628, forward strand.
CTCACTTCATATAAAACAATCATCGGCACGGCAATCATGGTCTGCGTAAAAACATCCGTCGTCGGGGGAGTGTAAAATAGTTTGTGTAAACCGGTTATTGCACAAATCTAATTTATCCCTCATACTTGGGTAATCAAATAT
>CAKPVJ010000028.1 GCA_934193515.1 uncultured Megasphaera sp.
GTAAGCCAAAGAAACGACCTCGCACTCTGGCGTTCATTCGATTCTTACATTGTTCAGTTTTCAAAGGTCATCGCCGTCTTGCGACGACTTGTTTATTCTAACAGACTCGTTTGAGTTTGTCAAGAACTTTTTTTGCATTCTTTTTTATCGGAATGCTTCGTCATTTATAAAGCAACTGCAACATTTCGTTTGCCGCATCACTGCTTCATTTCCTGACGACTTGCTTAGTATATCGCAACGCACGTAAAATGTCAAGTTATTTATTTATAAAAAATATTGCAAACGTAAAACAATCGTTTAACGATGCGTTTTCTTTACAAAAAAGCATCGCAATTCCGCAACGTGACCTTCTGTTGCTTTTCCATGAATGCATTTATAGTATGGCACATAGCCTGTGTACACAAAAAAAGAAGAGAAAGCCAACGGGCCTCCTCTTCCTTCTGATTCTTATATTTTTTATTTTTTAAACAAGCTGTCTTGTGCGGCTTCTTCTTCGCCTTCAATTGTTATCGTATCCAACGCAGCTACTTTGTCGTCGCCTTCTAGTTTTTGAATCTTGACACCAGAAGTGTTTCTGCCTTTCTTGATGCCAATGCTTTCAATATCTGTACGAATTACGATGCCATTCGTTGTGATAACCATTAATTCCTGGTTTTCATGTACGACTTCTACGCCAACAATATCGCCGGTTTTCGGTGTAATTTTAAAGTTCTTTACCCCTTTGCCGCCGCGAAGCTGAATCTTATACGCGTCCATGTTGTTTCGTTTGCCAAAACCTTCTTCGCTGACAGTCAGTACTTGGCAGTCTGGTTCCAAAACATCGGCACCGATAACGCTGTCGCCATCGGCTAAAGAAATGCCGCGAACACCGCGCGTATTTCGTCCCATCGGGCGTACATCATTTTCATTAAAGCAAATAGCCATGCCTAACTTGGTTGCCAAAATAATACGCTGGTCTCCTTTAGTCAAACGAACCTTGGCTAAATGGTCGCCTTCCATCAAGGAAATAGCAATCAATCCGTTGCGGCGAACGTTTTTGAACTCACTGAGTTCTGTTTTCTTAACTAACCCTTTTTCCGTTGCCATGAAAAGATTCATCGTCGGATCGACCTGATCGAGGTCAATCAACGCATTTACTTTTTCGCCTTTGGCCAGCGGCAAAATATTAATCGTCGCAATCCCTTTCGAGTTACGGCTGTTGGCTTCCGGAATTTCATAGGCTTTTAAGCGGTATACACGGCCCAAATTAGTAAAGAACAGCACCGTATTCAATGCCGACGTATACAGCAGATGGTTAACTGCATCTTCATCTTTGGTACCCATGCCCTTGATGCCGCGGCCGCCTTTATTCTGCGTATGATATACGTTGGCGTTAATCCGTTTAACATAGCCGCGCCGTGTCAGCGTCAAGACCATTCGTTCATTGGGAATCATATCTTCAATCGCAAAATCAGAAGCATCTGCCACAATTTGTGTCCGACGTTCATCAGCAAATTTCTTTTTCGCATCCAAAAGTTCTGTTTTTACGATTTCCATGACCTTATGTTCATCAGCCAATACGCTGCGCAAATAGGCAATGCGTTCTTCCAGGTCTTTATATTCCTGTTCAATTTTTTCACGTTCTAAGCCGGTCAGACGACGCAGACGCATATCCAAAATAGCCGTGGCCTGTTTGTCGCTCAAACCAAAACGACTCATCAAAGCCTGTTTAGCCGCTTCATCTGTTGCCGATTCACGAATAGTCTTGATAACTTCATCAATATGGTCTAACGCAACCAGCAAGCCTTCCAAAATGTGTGCACGGGCTAAGGCTTTATCCAATTCAAATTTGCTGCGCCGTGTAATAACGCTCTTTTGATGGTCCAAATAATAATGAAGGACTTCTTTTAATGTCAAAACACGGGGATGTCCATCTACGAGAGCCAGCATAATAACGCCAAACGTTTCCTGCAGCTGCGTGTGTTTGTAGAGTTTGTTCAACACAATATCCGGATTGACATCAGCACGCAGTTCAACTACAATGCGCAAGCCCTTGCGGTCTGATTCATCACGCAGTGCCGTAATGCCGTCAATTTCACGATTTCGCGACAATTCTGCAATCGATTCGATGACGCGGGCCTTATTGACTTGATACGGAATTTCCGTAACAACAATACGGTTTTTCCCCTTGTTCATCGGTTCAATCGTTGCGCAGGAGCGCATTTTAATACTACCTCGGCCTGTAGAGTACGCTTTGAGAATGCCGTCACGGCCCATAATTTTGGCGCCCGTCGGGAAGTCAGGCCCTTTAATTTTTGTCATGATTTCATCCAGACTTGCTTCTGGATTATCAATCAGCAAAACGCAGCCGTCAATTACTTCGCCAAGATTATGCGGCGGAATATTCGTAGCCATGCCGACAGCAATCCCGGCAGAGCCATTGACCAGCAGGTTTGGAATCTTAGAAGGCAATACAACAGGTTCCTGCAGCGAACCGTCATAGTTGGGCATAAAATCAACGGTGTCTTTGTCTATATCTTCCAGCATTTCTCCCGTGATTTTAGCCATGCGTACTTCGGTGTAACGCATAGCTGCTGCAGAGTCACCATCGACGGAACCAAAGTTGCCATGACCGTCGACAAGAGGATAACGCGTGGAGAAATCCTGCGCCAGGCGGACTGTTGCATCATATACAGAGCTGTCACCATGAGGATGATATTTACCTAATACTTCCCCAACGATACGCGCTGACTTTTTATACGGTTTATTCGGTGTCATGCCTGCTTCATGCATAGCATACAAAATACGGCGATGTACTGGTTTCAGCCCATCACGCACATCCGGCAAGGCACGGGTAATGATAACGCTCATCGCATAGTCAATATACGATGTCTGCATTTCATTTTCCAGGCAGACCGGTAATATTTTATCTACTTGTTGTTCGTCCACAATTTCACCTCATATAAAAATTAAAAAACGACGCCCTTATATAGATATATATGAGCGCATACATTTATATTATAGCAAATTTTCGTCTTTTTTGATAGTTTTAAAGGAAAAATGCATGATGCATTACTGCCGATTGATAATGCATGCCGCCAATATTTTGGCTCTTTCAAACAATGACGCTGTATCCGCATATTCGCGTGGTGTATGATTATGTTCGCCCTTGACCCCCATAGCACATATAGTAGGCACGCCTGCCAATACCGTATACGCTGAATCCGAGCCGCCGCCAACCATCATGGCATGCGGCTTGGGAAGGCCCATTTCCTCATACGTTTCTTTGACTGTTTCAAAAAGCATTTCTGTCGCTTCTGTCCGTTTCATTGGCGCAAATCCTGCCACCTTCTGCAAGGTTGTCTTCGTATCCGGGACATACTGCTTGGCCGCAATTTGCTGCAGCGTTTGTTGAATGTCCTCTATATATTCCGGCTGTAAATACCGTACATCAATCTGAATCGAAGCGGTATCCGGTACGGCATTGACAACAGTGCCTCCCTGAATCAAGCCCACGTTGAAAGTAGTCCCTTGCTCCCAATCGGTTGCGTTTTGAATATCAATGACCTTATGGGCTATTTCCAAAACAGCGCTGCGTCCGCCTTTCGGGTTGTTGCCGGCATGCGCCCCCACTCCCTGTACGCTCATCGTATACACGGCGCTGCCTTTGCGCTGCACGACCAGTCCATTGTCTAAAAAGCCGGTTTCGCAGTTAAATGCCGCAACAGCTCCCTTTGCTTCTTTCTGTATACAAACAGCGGCGTTGGACTGTTGATGGGCCGCTTCTTCATCGCCAGCAAAAATCAATCGAATCGGCCTGGTTTGGTAGCCGGCAGCCTGCAATGCTTTTACTGCGTACAGCGCAATGACAAGGCCGCCTTTCATATCCAAAACGCCTGGGCCGTATGTTTTGCCGTTTTGAATCGTAAACGGTCTTTCACGTATCGTGCCATTCGGAAATACCGTATCCATATGACCAAGCAGCAAAATAGGCGCACTATCTGCCTTTCCCCAAGAAGATACGACCATATTGCCTGCGTGCGGCATTTCTATGATGCGAGTCTTCGCTCCCAAACAGTCCAACTGGGACTTCACGTTTTGCGCGACGGCATCTACGCCTGCTTTATGCTGCGAGCCGCTTTCTATCTGAACCAGCTCCCGCCACAAGGCCAGCATTTCTTCCTGATGGGTATCTATAAACTGCCATGCTGTTTTTTTCATCGTTTCCATGACCTGTCTCTCCTTTGTTATGGTATTTTCATATATTCTGTATTGTATGACCAATCTTCGGAAATGACAATGGATGTCCGAACACGTTTACATATAGTTCCGCATCCTACAAGGCATACTTATAGAGATTGTTGCTGGAAATGGTTTATCGTCATGTACTATGTTCTTTCATACCGTTACTATTACAAACAATCGGCTAAACACAGCATGCAAAAAGGGGCTTGCCGCTTTTGTTTGTGCGACAGCCCCTTTTTGTGAGGAGGGATTATTTATTCTTTTTTCGCTTCCTGTGTTTTGGCAATAATTTCATCCTGCAGTTTCTTAGGTACTTCTTCGTAATCAAAGAATGCCATGTTAAATGTACCTTTGCCCTGCGTCATGGAACGAAGGACTGTCACGTAGCCCTTCATTTCTGCCAATGGAACTTGTGCTTTAACGACAATAATGCCTTTACGGTTGCGGTGATGTTCCATACCCAAAATACGACCACGGCGACCGCTGAAATCACCCATAACATCACCCATATATTCTTCCGGCACTACTACATCAACACTGTAAATCGGTTCCAACAGCGCCGGTTTCGCTTCCGGCACGCCTTTTTTCAGGGCTAATGCCGCAGCTACTTTAAATGCCATTTCAGAAGAATCGACAGAGTGATACGAGCCGTCTTTCAAGGTAACTTTCACATGAATCATCGGATACCCTGCCAGCAGGCCTTTTTCCAACGTTTCTTTAACACCTTTTTCAACTGCCGGGATATACTGCCGCGGTACAGCACCGCCAAAAATAGCATCGACAAATTCAAAGTCTTCGCCATTCTGCAGCGGTTCAATATCCAATATAACATGACCATACTGACCATGACCGCCGCTTTGTTTTTTGTGTTTTCCTTCGGCAGCGGCCTTGCCTTTAATGGTTTCGCGATAGGGAATATAGACATCCTGCAATACGGCTTTAATGCCGTATTTGCGTTCCATTTTATTCATGATGTGATCTAGATGGACATCGCCCATGCAGTGAACGATAAGCTGTTTGCCTTCTACGCTCTTTTCTACTTGGCAGGTCGGATCTTCTTCGCTAATGCGCAGCAGCGCATTCATCAGCTTTTCTTCATCGCCTTTCTTTTCCGGCACCATAGCTACTGTATGCAGCGGGTTGGGGAACCGAATCGGATCGTAGACAATGGGAAAATCTGGTACTGCAAAGGTATCGCCGGTTCGTGCCTGCTGCAGTTTGGGCAATACGACAATATCGCCGGCTACTGCTTTGGTGACAGGTACTTGTTCTTTCCCAACCAACGTCAGCATCTTGCCCAGTTTTTCTTCTTTATCTTGGCTGACATTATAGAGTTTGTCCCCTTCCTTCAATTCGCCGGAGAACACGCGGACATAGCTGAGTTTGCCGGCAAAGGGGTCAATAAGCGTTTTGAAAACAAAGCCGGTAAACGGTTTGTTTGGATATACGACGACTGGTTCTCCTGATTTTTTATCCGTTCCCATCATAACTTTCTGCGAAGCAGCCGGCATATACGTAATAATGCGGCGAAGCAATTCCGCCGTGCCAATATGATACGTCGCACTGCCGCACATAACCGGGCAGACGCGGCCTGTCAGCATCCCTTGGCGAAGTCCCTTACGCAGTTCTTCAATCGTCAGTTCATCACCGTTAAGATATTTTTCCAAGAGTTCGTCATCGCCTTCAGCTGCCGCTTCCATGCACATTTCACGAACTTCACGTGCTTTGGCCATATATTCAGGCGGAACTTTGATTTCTTCACATTTGCCGTCTTTCCATTCCCAGGCAATCATTTTGCAGACATCAATCATGCCGCGGAAATCTTTACCTTCTCCAATCGGAATCTGCAGAGGCATAATGGATTTGCCAAATACATCGCGCATTTTTTTCAGGCAGCCGAAGAAATCTGCATGTTCTGCATCCATTTTGTTGACATACACCATACGGGGCAGATTCAATTCCACACCATAGTCCCAGGCCCGTTCCGTATCCATTTCGACGCCTGATTCAGCAGAAATGACAAGCAGAATGCCGTCACTGGCTCGAAGTGCAGCCCGCACTTCGCCGCAGAATTCAGAATACCCCGGCGTATCCAGGAAATTGAGTTTATATCCTTCCCATTCGCACGGCGCAATTCCCAGCTGAATCGTTACATTTCGTTTAATTTCTTCCGGTTCATAATCCATGATATGCTTATTATCTTTGCCTACGCCAACAGCATCTACAGCGCCGCAGGCAAGGAGCAGCGATTCGACAACAGCCGTTTTGCCGGCGCCGTCGTGCGAAAGTACTGCTACATTACGAATTTGCTCACTAGTATATTCTTTCATAAATAAATCGCCTCCTATAATCACGTTATTTATAAGATTCGTGACCAAGAGGCGATTCTCCTTTTTTTATTATGAGTTTTTTCTAAATCATCTATGAATTTTTCAAAATCAACATGACCACCGTACAGATTCCATTTTTTATTTAGAAAGGGCCTTGCAGGCAAGCGCAGCCATGAGTTCTACACCGATGGGCAGGCTGGCTTCATCAACGGCAAAATGGGCATTATGCAAGGGATACATCTCCTGGCCCGGTTTGGTCGTTCCCAGCCAGTAAAAGCCGCCGTCATATGCCTGCAGATAGCCGGAAAAATCTTCTGCCGTCATTGCCGGTTCGTGAATAGGAGCCAGTGCCTGTTTACCCAAACATGCTGCTGCCGTATCGGCAATAAACGCTGCCTGCTGCGGTGAATTGACAACAGCCGCATAGCCTCGTTCATACTGCAGTTCGCTCACTGTACCATACATCAAATCCAGTCCTTTCAGCATATTGCTCAAGCTGTTTGCTACCATATCCTGCGCTTCTTTGTCATAAGTCCGGCAGGTTCCTTCCAATTCCACCGTGTCTGCTACAATATTATACCGCGTGCCGCCGCTGATGCGGCCAAACGTAAGGACAGCCGGATACAGCGGGTTAATCTGCCGGCTGATAATATCCTGGGCTGCTGTAATAAACTGCCCTGCCGCTACGACGGCATCAATTCCTTTATGGGGCATCGCAGCATGACTTGATTTGCCGTGAATCACGACGCGCACATGGTCTGACGCCGCCATCATCGGGCCCGCCTTAACACCAATTTGTCCCGTCGGCAGGTTAGGCCATACGTGCAGCCCGTAAATCGCATCAATACCGTCCAAGACGCCGGATTGGACAATCGCTTTCGCGCCGCCTTGAGGTGATTTTTCTTCTGCAGGCTGGCAGACAAACAACACCGTCCCAGCCAATTCATCTTTGATTTTACTGAGAACACGCGCAGTCCCCAACAAAATCGCCATATGTCCATCATGACCGCAGGCATGCATCACTCCCGGATGACGAGATGCAAAAGGAAGCTCCGTTTCCTCTGCAATCGACAAGGCATCCATATCCGCCCGCAGCGCAATCGTCGGGCCGGGCCTGCCGCCTGTTAATCTGCCGATAACGGCATGCGTACCCGCCACATGTTCTTCTGTTTCTATGCCAAACTGCCGCAGCATCTGCGCCATATAAGCCGCTGTTTCCACTTCTTCATTGGACAATTCCGGATTTTCATGAATATGGCGGCGCATACTGCAAATATCATCTGTATATTGTTTGACTAATGCTTTAATCGTACTGCAAGATACCATACGTTAATTCCCCCTCTTGACGTACCCTAAATTCTTTCAAAATATGCTTGATTATATCACACCTCGCTTTAAATTCCTAGGCCGTCTGCTTCTTTCACTCTGACATCCGTTCCCGATATCCCCCTTTTATTTTTTGCCAAGAAAGATTATAATTTAAGATGAAATCTCAATCACAAAGGGAGGATACTCATGAAACCATTTGATATGGAACATAGTGCATGGGCTCGTTTTTCACCGGAAGAACGAGGCCAAATGGAAGCATATAATGTAAATTACAGACATTTTTTGGATACGGCCCGCACGGAACGCCTGGCCAATAAAGAAATTCTTCGCCAAGCCAAAGAAGCCGGCTTTAAAGCATGGAACGAATATACGACGCTGCAGCCTGGCGATAAAGTTTACTGGGACCAAAAAGGAAAATCGGTCATTTTAGCCGTAATCGGTTCCAAGCCTATAACAGACGGCATGAAAATTGTCGGCTCACATATTGACTGCCCCCGTTTGGACCTAAAAGCCATGCCTGTCGTTGAAAAAAATAAAATCGTTTACTTCAAAACCCATTACTATGGCGGCCTTTTAAAATATCAGTGGGTCTGCATGCCGCTGTCCCTTATTGGCGTCGTCTTTACCGCAGACGGCCGTCAAATTGATGTGTCTATCGGGGAAGACCCGGAAGATCCTGTTTTGTATATTAACGACTTGCTGCCTCACCTCGGCAAAGACCAGGCTGCCAAAAAACTGACAGAAGCTATTACAGGGGAAATGCTCATGCCGATTATCGGCACAAACAGCACCGAAGAAAAAACCAAACCGACTATTCTTTCCCTGTTAAAAGAAAAATACGGCATTGAAGAAGAAGATTTTGCCAGCGCAGAACTGGAAATCATTCCGGCACAAAAAAGCCGTGAAGTCGGCCTTGACCGCTCTATGATCATGTCGCACGGCCACGACGACCGCGTTTGCTCGTACGGCAATTTGGCTGCTATTCTCGCAGCCGCTCCCGGCGAAAAAACGCAGGTAGCTCTCTTTGCCGATAAAGAAGAAATCGGCTCTGTGGGCAACACCGGCGTTCATTCCTCGTATTTTCTCGACTTTGCGGCAGAACTGTTGGCACTGCAGGGACAAACAGAAGAACTGTATCTTCGCCGCATGCTCCGCAACAGTGAAGTCCTGTCTGCCGATGTCTGCGCAGCTCTCGACCCCGTATTCGCCAGCGCATATGAAGAAAACAACGCGGCAAAACTGGGCTATGGCATTTGCCTTTGCAAGTATACCGGTGCCCGCGGCAAATCAGGCAGCAACGATGCCAATGCTGAATTTTTAGCTAAAGTCCGTCAAATTTTCAACGGCAACAATGTACCTTGGCAAATCGGTGAACTCGGTAAAGTAGACCAAGGCGGCGGCGGTACGATTGCGTATATCATGGCTGACTGGGGCTGTGACGTCGTTGACTGCGGCGTAGCAATGCTCAGTATGCACGCACCGTTGGAATTGGTAGCCAAAGCCGATGCATACAGCGGCTATTTAGCTTATAAAGCATTCTTCGAAAGCAAATAAATCACGCGATATATACATAAAATCACAAAAAGGCTGTGACAAAATGCGATTTTTAAATCCATTTTGTCGCAGCCTTTTGGCTATATAGTTCTAAATACATCGTTTGCAGCATGACGATTCATTTTTTCAAATTTCAAGCCAAAAACTAAAAACGTTTTAGTGTATGCAATTATCGCAGCGGCATCATAACTATTGAACTCGGCACGTTACGCTTTCTGCATTGCTTTTTTGGCCCATAATGCATCCTGTAAAATAGGTCGGCCAACACCAATTAAATCAGCCGTTCCATCTGCCAGCAGCTGATTGGCTTCTTCAATAGTCCGCACGCCGCCGGTTGCCATGACAGGAATAGATACAGCCTGCTTAATCGCCTTAGCTGCATCGCCAAAATACCCTGCTTCTTCGTGACCCGGACGGGTATAACCGCACATGCCGCCGGAAATATCCAACAAATCTACGCCTTCTTTTTCAAAAATTTTAGCAGCTGCCACGCCGTCGGCAATCGTGCTGCCGCCTTCCATATAATCGCAGGCTCCCAAACGCAGCGCCACAGGGAAGTCACTGCCTACAGCGCGGCGTACTGCCCGAATGACTTCAACATGAAAACGAACGCGGTTTTCCAGCGAATCGCAGCCGTATTCGTCATGCCGTTTATTCGTCAGAGGTGAATAAAACTGGTCCAATAAGTATCCGTGCGCTGAATGAATTTCTACACCGTCAAATCCAGCATAGCGGACGCGAATGGCTGCGTTGGCATATTTAGCAGTTAACACTGCTATTTCTTCTTTTGTCAATTCATGAGGAAATACGGCTTCACTGCTCCACGGGTGATGAACCCAAGCTGCGCTGGGGCCTACGGGGCCGCCGCCGATATCGGCTGTTTCTGAAGCTATGCCGGCATGATTCAGCTGCGCAAAAACCTTTGTCAAACCTGCTGCATGGATGCTGCGAACTAATTGCTGCAAGCCAAACAAATCTGCGTCGTCACCAAGAGATACTTGTTTGGGATTAGCTCGTCCCAACTTGTCAACATAGCAGTGTTCTGTAATAATCAATCCCAAATAGCCACCCAAGGCTCTTTCGCTGTAATATTGGCACAAGGTACTGGGGACATTGCCGTTTTCAGACATGCGCCGCGCCATAGGCGGCATGACCAAGCGATTAGACAACTGTACGGATTGAATAGAAATAGCATCTGTAATCTGCATATATACCTCATCTCTTATTTATAATTATTTTCATTTTACTATATTTTCAACCGAAAAATCTACTATTATTTTTATTTTTTTAGCATTGACAATGTTCTTTCTATCCCTTATAATACAAGGCAATGCTTTAAGGGAGTAATCAGTACATCCTATATGTATAGTAGTATCGACATACTGGCGCAGTTCGCCCGGTGCTATTTGAAATGATGAGACTTAGAGGCAGTCTGTTGACTGTCGATAAGTCTCTTTTTTTATCGCTAATCCCTGTGTATATATGCAAAAAAGGAGTCACTATCATGAATGCGTTGGAATTATTTATATTAGCTATTGGCCTGTCTATGGATGCCTTCGCCGTTTCTGTCTGCAAAGGGCTTTCACTGGGCCGCATCAGCTGGAAACATATGTGTATTGCCGGTGCCTGGTTTGGCGGCTTTCAGTTTCTCATGCCTACGTTTGGCTATTATTTGGGAAATTTCTTTACGGAAATCATTACGTCGTACAACTACTGGATCGCTTTTATTCTTTTGACGCTCATTGGTGCCAATATGATTAAAGAATCCACGGAAGAAGGCGACTGTCCCGATGCGAACATGGCTATTCCGGCGATGTTCGCACTTGCCGTCGCTACGAGTATCGATGCTCTTGCCGTCGGCGTCACCTTTGCCTTTATGGACGTCGCCATTATTCCGGCCGCTGTTTCTATCGGCTGTGTAACCTTCTGCTGTTCAGCCATCGGCGTCAAAACAGGCAGTCTGTTTGGCTTGAAATATAAAACCAAAGCCGAACGCATCGGCGGTTTGGTATTAATTCTTTTAGGCCTGAAAATCCTTTTGGAAGGATTGGGCATACTGTAAATACCTATACCAAATATCTTCCATGTAATAAAAGAGAGTACGCACCAACTTTCGGTGCATACTCTCTTTTGCATATCCGGTCAAAAAAAGACAGCATGACAAATCGTATGCGTATCATGCTGTCTTGTATATCATTTATGATGGGGAGACAATTTCTGCCTTAAAGACATTGATAACGTCCGCATCCGGACAGCAGAACACAGCTGTTCCTTCCGGCTGGCCCGGTATTGCTCCGCCATACCGCAAAATATCGACATAGGGGAAAGCGGCATGCATTGCCATCGGACAGATTTTACCTCTATCCGTATCAAAGTCAAAGGTATCTCCTACGCGATGACCGTGATGACAGCCGCCTGTACCGATTTTTTTGATTAATGTCAATTTAATTTTCGGTCTTGCCATGCCTATTCTCCTGTAATACCAAAAATTCGCTTGCCATTTTCCAGCGTAATCCGCTGTACGTCAGCCACATCCATATTGCGAAGACGGGCAATTTCTGCAGCTACGTACTGTACATAGGCTGGCTCATTGCGTTTTCCCCGATACGGCGGCGGCGTCAGATACGGGCAGTCCGTTTCAATAAGGATTCGGTCCATCGGAAGTTCACTGACAATCCGTTTGAGCTTCGTCGATTTAGGAAACACCATCGTACCGGTAAAGCCTATATAAAATCCCATTTTAATGAGTTCTTCTGCCATTTCCAAGCTGCCGGAATAGCAGTGGAACACGCCGCGGATACCTTTGCCGTATTGGCGCAGAATATCCATGGTATCCCCGTGAGCTTCTCTGTCATGAATATCAATCGGCACGTCCAATTCCACAGCCATCTGTACCTGCTTAATAAATACCTCCTGCTGAATTTCATGAGACGGTTCAGGCCAATGATAGTCCAAGCCAACTTCACCAATAGCGACAACCTTGGGTTCTGTCTGAATCCATTGGCGAATCTGTTCAAACCCTTCCGGCGTTGCTGAAGCGGCTTCTTCCGGATGAATGCCGACGGCGGCATAAATCTGTTTGTATTGGTGTGTCATAGCAACGGATTCTGCCGATGTTTTGATATCCGTACCAGGACACATCATGTAAGTCAAGCCTGTGGTAAAAGCCCGCTGCAGCATGGCTTCCCGGTCTGCTGCATAGGCTTCATCGTTGACATGGCAGTGTGTATCAAACAACATTAGCGTACCCGGCTTCCTGCAGGCATGCCGTCTGCACTGACGACCTGCAGTTTGTCAGCTCCGTCAAGAGCAGCCAAAATCATGCCGTTTGATTCTACGCCGCAGAGTTTGACCGGCTTGAGATTGGTAACGACAACGACGCAGTGGCCAATCAAGTCATCCGGTGCATAGTGCTGTGAAATACCGCTGACAATCTGGCGGGTTTCTGTTCCCAAATCGATTTGGAATTTCAACAGCTTTTTGGCTTTTGGAATTTTTTCACACGCAATGACTTTCCCTACACGCAGGTCGCATTTGGCAAAATCATCAATCGTGATTTCCGGTTTTGTCGGTTCTTTAGCAGCCGGGCAAGCCTGCGCTTCTTTCTTTTCTTCTTCGTTTTCAGCAATTTCTTCTTCCAAATCGTACCGTGGGAAAAGCGCATGGCCCTTGCAGACTTTAGTATCTGCCGGATAGTTGCCCCATACCTGTGCAGCCTGAATGTTGGCTGCTGCAAAATCACCCAAGCCCAGCTGTTTCCACATTTCAACCGCACTGGCAGGCATAAACGGGCTGATTAAGGTCGCAATGATACGCATGGAGTCAAGCAAATTGTACAATACGGTCTGCAGCCGTTCTTTTTGGGCATCGTCTTTGGCCAAAACCCAAGGCGTTGTTTCGTCGATATATTTATTGCTGCGGCGGATCAGTGCCCAAACGTCATTGATGGCATCATTAATCTTCATGTCATCCATGTATGTTTCAAAATCTTTGGCCGTTTTTACCGCACAAGCAGCTAAATCATCATCAACAGCTTCTTTTACGGTCGGACCGGCTGCTACGCCGCCTTCATATTTTTCTACCATAGCTAACGTACGTTGCAGCAAATTGCCCAAATCGTTGGCCAGGTCAGAGTTGATGCGTTTGATAAAAGACGGTAAAGAGAAGTTGCCGTCTTGTCCCAGGCGCACTTCTTTAAGCAAATAATACCGAAGCGCATCGGCACCATAGCGGTCAATCAGCGGAATCGGGTCGACGACGTTGCCGAGAGATTTACTCATTTTCGTACCATCCACAATAAGCCAGCCGTGTCCAAACACTTTCTTCGGCAAAGGCAGGCCGCAGCTCATGAGCATAATCGGCCAGATAATCGTATGGAAACGAACGATTTCTTTACCGACAAGATGCAAATCTGCCGGCCAGAACTTTTTGAATTTTTCCGGATCGTCTATATAGCCGGCTGCTGTCAAATAGTTGGCCAAAGCGTCAAACCATACGTATACAACATGTTTGGGATCCCAAGGCACTTTGATGCCCCAGTCAAAGGACGTACGAGATACGCACAAATCTTCCAAACCGCTTTTAACGAAGGCAATCATTTCATTGCGCCGTGATTCCGGCTGAATGAAATCAGGATTTTCTTCAATGAATTTCAGCCAGCGATCTGCGTATTTATTCATTTTTAAGAAATAGGCTTCTTCTTTGACCAATTCCAACGGACGGCCGCAGTCCGGGCAGATATGTTTTCCTTCCGGCAGCTTGTTTTCCGGCCAGAATGATTCACAAGGCGTACAGTACCAGCCTTTATATTCGCCTTTGTAAATATCGCCGTTATCATAGGAAATCTGCATTAATTTCTGTACTACTTTTTCGTGGCGCGGCTGTGTCGTGCGAATAAAATCATCATTGGAAATATTTAATTTTTTCCAAAGCTGCTGGAAAAGGGCTACGATTTCATCAACATATTCAATCGGTGTTACCCCTTTAGCTTCAGCAGCACGCTGAATTTTCTGGCCATGTTCGTCAGAACCAGTCAGAAAAAATACATCATCGCCGCGCAGACGATGAAAACGAGCCAATGAATCGGCAATGGTTGTGCAATACGTGTGCCCAATGTGAAGTTTGGCACTTGGATAGTAAATCGGGGTCGTGATGTAATACTTTTTCTTTTCAGACATGTGGTTTCCTCCTATACCGGCAAATGAGCCGGTTTATGATAACGTGAGCGCAGCCTGATACACACTGCGTTTGGGCACGCCGCACCGTCTGGCGACCATGCGGACAGCCTCTTTTTTATCTACGCCCTGGTCCATAAGCTCTTGAACCAAAGACGCATAATCAACGTTGCCGTCGGCAGCGGCTGGATTTTCAGGCTCTGCTCCTGCAACGAGAATAACAAATTCACCGCGCGTCCCCTGAGCCGCTAGTTCATGCTGCAGCTGACTCAGGGTACCACGCATATATTGTTCATATTTTTTAGTCAGTTCCCGGCAAAGGACGGCTTGTCTGTCACCGAGAACTGCCATGATTTCAGTCAGTACATGTTGAATGCGGTGCGGTGCTTCATAGAAAATGAGCGTACCTTCGTATTGCTTAATGCGTTCCAATACGGGCAGCCGATGTTTCTGCGTTTTCGGCAAAAATCCGATGAACGTAAACCGCGTCGTATCCATGCCGGAAGCAATCAGTCCGGTAAGGCCCGCATTGGGGCCCGGCAGCGGCACAACGGGAATGCCAGCTTCAATCGCCAAGCGTACCAAATCACTGCCTGGGTCGCAAATCGCCGGCATGCCGGCATCGCTGACCAAGGCCAGCATCGTGCCTTCCTGCAGTTTTTGAATCAGCAGGGGGCCTTTTTCCGCTTTGTTGTGTTCATGATAACTGGTAAGCGGCGTATCAATCTCATAAGCAGACAACAGCTGCTTTGTATGACGTGTATCTTCTGCCGCAATGAGGTCCGCTTCCCGCAGACACCGCACTGTTCGATACGTAATATCTTCCAAATTGCCAATAGGCGTCGCACATAAGTATAAAGTTCCTTTTTGAAATACTTCTGCCATTATCTGCTCCTTGCCGGTTTCTTTTGAAAAACCGCTATGCTACATTTTTCCATATAACTGCAGTACGGCTTCGCTGTACGAGCCGTCTGCCCGATGAACCATCAAAGGCGGCAGGATTTCCATGCCCGTACTGCCGCCGCGAATTCCTTCGACGAGAAACAGCTTGGCTTTTTTGTCGGGGCGGCTGTGAACCATTTGTATACATTTGGGCTCAATGTCATGGGCGCGCATAGCTTCCAATATATCTGTCAGCCGTTCCGTAATATGAACCATGCGGAAGCGGCCGTGGAATTTGAGTGCATACTGCACTGCCGTCAATACGTCATCCAGTGTCGCTGTTTCTTCATGTCTGGCCCGGCGTATTCCTTGTACGGCACTGTAAGCGCCGCGGCTTTTTTCCCGGTACGGGGGATTCGCATACACAGCCGCATAGGCACCGCTGGCCGTCCATTCTTTGATATGGCGGTAATCCTGCTCCAAAATAGTAATGCAGTCGTCTTTGGCGTTAAGTAATACATTGCGCCGCGCAACATCCGCCATGACCGGGTTCAGTTCCACACCCGTAACCTGTCTGGCACCGCGCGCCGTCAATATCAACGGAATGGCTGCCGTTCCTGTCCCCAAATCCAAGGCTGGACCATGGGGCACCCTGCCGAAATGAGCCAGCAGCACCGTATCCAGGGAAAAACAAAATTGGTCGTCGCGCTGAATGATTTTCATGCCGTCCAAGACCAAATCATCGAGCCGTTCGTGCTCCTGCAGCTTAACCTTCATGTTCTGTTTCCGCTACATCCGACCAAGGTACATTGACATTGTGGCCTGATTCCAACTGTACCTTGACGGTATGATCTTTCATATGAACGCGCAGTACCGTGCCGACGCCTTCATCGGTAATCACACGCTTGCCTACGACGGGCGGCTTTTGTTGTTCGCATTTCTGCTGACAATTTTGGCATTTTAGTTCTCCCGATGTGTACAGGGAGTTTTCATACCGCAGGCAGCACATCAGACGGCCGCAAATACCGGAAATTTTAGTCGGGTTGAGGGACATGCCCTGCCCTTTCGCCATGCGAATCGACACGGGCTTAAAATCCCCCAAGAAGGTGGCGCAGCACAGCGGCCGGCCGCAGCAGCCAATCCCGCCAATCATTTTGGCTTCATCGCGCAGTCCAATCTGCCGCAATTCAATGCGCGTCCGAAATACAGCAGCCAAATCGCGAACCAATTCCCGAAAATCAATTCGTCCATCGGCTGTAAAAAAGAAAATGATTTTTCCCATATCAAATGTATAATCAACATCGATAAGTTTCATTGGCAGTTTATGCTTGGCAATTTTTTCCAAGCAGATGGAAAATGCCTTCTTTTCGCGTTCTTTATTTTTTTCTACCTGACGTACATCCTTGGCCGTCGCTTTGCGAATAATCGGCTTCAAAGGCTGTACTACTTCTGCAGAATCTACACTGCGCGGTGCAATAACGACAGAGCCGTATTCCATGCCGCGCGCGGTTTCTACAATGACGCCGTCGTTCAAATTCAAAGGAATTTCCGTAGGGTCAAAGTAATATATTTTACCGGCAGGTTTAAACCGTACACCTACAACTATCAACTAAATGCCTCCTTTTTGTGCTATGCATTGTATGCACACATAATCCCATACCAAGCGCGTGTTGACATGACGCGTAATCGCTTCTATGCCTTCTTCCAAAATGGTCATCATCTGAAAGATGCCCGCATCCGTCCAGTAGGGCAGTATATTCATCATATCCTGTTTATACGGCGCAAGCCGTAAGAGCGATGCTTCTGCACCACTGCGCAGCACAGCCATATCTCTAAAACACAAGCCCAGTGAATGCAGTATCTCTTTGCTTTCTTCATCTGTATACTCACCGGACACAGACAACCATTTGGCATACGGGCAGGCGTGCGTCGTCATGATATGCAAAAAATCCAAGGCTCGCTTGAATCCCTGCGCGCCAGTTCCCTGCAAATACGCCAGCGCCGTTTTGACAATACCGTTTCCCCAGGCCACAGCCTCCGTATACCTATCGGCCTCGCCGCCCTGCAGCCGCATCAGTCCCTGCAGCATTTCTTCGTCGCTTACAGGCTCAAAGAGAATTTCTGCACAGCGGGAAACAATCGTCGGCAGCAGTAAGGCCGGCTGGTCTGTAATCAATATAAAATAGACACCTGTCGGCGGTTCTTCCAATATTTTCAGCATGCGGTTGGCAAATTCTGCATTCATTGTTTCTACATGGTCAATGAGGCATATACGCTTGCAACCTGCTTTTCCCTGTAAAACCAACTGACTCTGCAGCTGCCGAAACTGGTCTACCTTGAGCATGGCGCCGTTAGGTGCCAAATAGTAGCCGTCGTCTTTATCGGCGATGACAGGCATATCTGTTTTTTCATCTATATTTACATTGGCAAAGAGGGGCCGTCCAGCCATAGCCGAAGCAACGGCACGAGCCATCATCGTCTTGCCGATACCGGCCGGCCCGGCAAAAATCATGGCATGCGGCATGCGGTCTTTTTGCAGGAGCCGCAGCAAGCGATTTTTAATTTCCCGATGCCCAATAATCGACTGAAAATACTGGGAATACATAGGCCGCCTCCTTTACCTTCAAAAAACACTCTAACTAATTTATTATAAAAAAAATCGGCAGTAAAGTCTAGTTTTACTGTCGATTTGCAGCCTTTCTTTTCTTTATTTGTAATATATAATGGCTATTTTTCTAATTTTTTCAGCTGCGCGGCAATTGTATCCTGAATTTCGTCCATTTTGGCAATTCACTGCATTAAGAAAATACAGTGCGCATATTACAGCACTATCTGCATTACCTGCTGATATACCTCTTCATGAATAGCTTGAACAGGCCGCATTTCATCATGAAATGCACAGGAAATCCGCTGCCATTGATACTTTTCTGCCAAAACATCATAGGCTTCGTGACAGCGCCGCAAAAAATTTTCATTCCCTTCGTGAATATCGCCAGTCTGTCCGCCGGTTTTGCCAACGCGCTGCGCCATCAGCTGTTCGGTAACTGCCAACGGTACATCCAATAGTATGACACAGTCCGGTCTGGGCAGTCCCATTTTGTCAAACTCAAAATCTTCCAGCCAGTCCAAATAGGCATGCTGCTGCGACGGGCTGTCTATTTTTATCATTTGGTACAGCATGTTGCTCGTCGTATACCTGTCTGCTATGACAATGCCGCCTTCTGCCAAAAACTGTTTCCATTTCATCTGATAGGAAGCAAAGCGGTCTACAGCATAAAATGCAGATGCCGCATAGGGATTTACAGCATCTGCTTCGCTGCCAAAATCACCGCGCAGGTACATTTTTACCAATGCGCTGGAATCGCTGTCATAATCAGGGAAACTGACCGCCCGGACAGCTTTTCCGTCCCGCTGCAGATGTTCGACAAGCAGCTTTGTCTGGGTCGCTTTACCACTGCCGTCGCCGCCTTCTATAATAATCAATTTGCCTTTCATAGCTTCACCTTTCCAATACACAAATCGTTTGCAACGTTCCATCAGCCGGTCCGTTAGGATGATATCCTTCAGCCAGCTTATCTTGTATATACGCCATGCATTCTTTGGTAATCACTTCACCGACACCAATGACGGGGATTCCCGGCGGATAAAACGTCACCGTTTCGGCAGCTACACGTCCTTCTGCTTCGACAAAGGGAATAACTTCTCTGGCAGTCGTCCATGCGTTTCGCGGCGCGACAGCCACTTGCGGCGTCGGCAGCGGCCGTTCTTGTACCGGTGCAGCCGTGCAGACTTCATGTGCCGCCGCAATATGCTGACAAGCCTGCAGCAAAGCCCGGACCGCTTCTTCATCATCGCCCAATGTAATCAGTACCAATACATGATTTCCGGCTATCAATTCTACTTCGATACCCTGTGCCCGCAATGCCGCTTCGGCAGCTCTGCCGTCTAGTCCCAATCCGGAAAAATCAATCGTCACTTTCGTTTCATCAAAGCCGCCAACAGCCTCATACTGCATAATTTCCCGGCCAAATGAAAAAATACCCGGAATCGCATTCAACTCCTGGCGCAACTGCCGCGCCAGCGCCACAGCGCGGCCAACGAGTTCCGTTCCATGCAGCGCCACCTGCTGTCTGGCACTGTCCAGCGATGCTAAAAACCAGTAATGCGGACTCGTTGACTGTACGACAGCCATGGCAGCGCTCACCCGATCTAGCAGCGGAAATCCCTTACGGCAGTGCAGCATGGAAGTTTGTGTCAGGGAACCGATTAATTTATGCGTGCTTTGCGCCACACAGTCTGCACCGCAGCACAATGCTTCGTCCGGTAAATCAGGATGAAATGGCAGGTGTGCCCCGTGTGCTTCATCGACAAGGACAAATAATCCATGAGCATGGGCATATGCGGCCATTTCCGCCAACTTTCCAGCAATGCCGTCATACGTTGGATAAGTAAAAACAACGGCTTTGGCCTGCGGATGCGCCGTTATTGCCTGCTGCAAAGACAACAAATCCGGTCCCAACGACACTTGTTCCTTTTCAGCAAAGCGGCTTTCCATATACACCGGCACGGCTCCGCTTAAAATCAGGCCGCCTATGACGCTGCGGTGTGCTTCCCGGGGAATAATAATTTCATCACCATCACGGCAAACGGCCAGTATCATCGCTTCTACACAAGCTGTCGTACCATTGACAGAAAAAAATGTTTTTCCTGCCCCATACAGGTCTGCTGCCAAATCCATCGCATCTTTAAGCGACGCTTCCGGCTGAAATAAATCATCCAATGCATACATAAGGCCCAAATCGCGCCGCAGCGCATCGCCAAACAAATTCTTTTGATACGTCGAAATGCCCTTCCCCAATTTATGTCCTGGCGTATGAAAGGGAACCATCCGGGCCTGGCAATAGGATTCCAACGCTTCAACAAAAGGGGCCTGCTGCTGTTTTTCTTTATTCATAGTCCGCCCTCACCGTTTCGCCAAAAACTCTTCAAGCAATGCATAACTTTTTCCATAGGCAAACTGCTTCATGCGCTGCAAAGACCGCTGCAATGAGCCATGAATACGGTAGGACGCAAATTCAGCCGGTGTTACCCAATGATACGCAATATGTTCATCAGAAATAACGACATCTTCCTTGTTCGCCTGAGCTGTAAAAATAACGCCGTTTAAAAACTGCCCGTCTTTCTTTTGATAACTCCAAATGCCGGCAGGAGCTTCTATTTCAATGTCCAGCCCTGTTTCTTCTTTGACTTCACGACGCAGCCCTGTTTCAAAATTTTCGGTAAACTGCAGGCCGCCGCCGGGAAACTCCCAATGGTGCAGTCCTTCAGCATCATTTTTCTGCAGCAGCAGCAGTTTCCCTTCAAAAAAAATCATTGCTTTTACACTTAATCCCATCAATACATTTGCTTCCTGCGCCATGATATGCCCCCATCTGTGATTTATTCAAAAAGTTTAGTGCTATTATACCATATTCTATGCAGCAGCGGATACACAGACATTCTCTTTTGCGTATATTTTATAACGATACAGAATATCTTATATCTGTCCCATTTACGTTTGCTCATATATCTTGTAGAATGGAAGTACAGATTTTTTGAGGAGGTTTTATAATGTCTACAAAACGAGTACTTGCCATACATGATATGTGTTCTTTTGGCCGTTGTTCATTAACTGCCGCCATTCCGGTTATTTCTGCTATGGGATTTCAAGTATGCCCATTTCCTACGGCCTTATTCAGCAATAATTTGACATATGGAGATTTCACATTTTCTGATTTTACGCCGCATATGAAAGAATTTATGAATAAATGGACCCAACTGGGATTTTCGTACGATGCTATTTATAGCGGTTTTTTAGCTGATGCCGGCCAAATTGCCATTGTTGAAGAAGCTATTCAACGCTTTAGCAAACAGGACGGATTGATCGTCGTTGATCCGGCCATGGCGGATGACGGCAAATTATATCCTGTTTTTAAACCAGATATTGTGACCGAAATGAAACATCTCATTAGCCATGCAACTGTAATTACTCCCAACTTTACAGAAGCTTGTCTTCTTTTGGATATCCCTTATCCCAAGGAAGCGCCTTCCAATAAAACGACACTGCAGCTTTGTCAGCAATTAAGTGATAAGGGGCCAAAGAGCATCGTTATTACCAGTGTGCCTTCTACGGATGATACCATCAAAATTGTCAGCTATGACGCCAATACGGCTTCGTATGATGAATGCGTCGTTTCCCGTATTCCCTTTAGCACCTGCGGCACAGGCGACTTATTTACCAGTGTACTCACGGGTTCTCTTTTAAACGGAATGACACTGCATCACGCTGTACAAAAAGCTGCTGATTTTCTTGCTTATGCTATTCATTATACCTATGAATCCGGTTCCGATTACCGTGAAGGCGTTCAAGTTGAACCTTGCCTAGCACATTTAATGGAAATGAAATAAAGTATATGACATAAAAAGAGAATGTAACATCATTCACTATAATATTTCTTTAAAAGTTTTTAGTTGTTCCTTTGAAGTTTGAAGAAAATAAACGGCAATACTGCAAACGATACACGTAAAGCAGGATGCCAAAAGGGCAATAACAAAACGAGAATTTTTTTAATCCGTTTTGTTATTGCCCTTTTTTATTTTCCAGTAAACATACTCTCGATAACAAGAAGGGAGCTACAGAAACAAGCATTGGCAATAAAATAAAAAAAGCCCTGCAAACCGCACGTTCATGCGGTTCGCAGAGCCCATCATTTCACGAATGAAATTATTTCAATTCTACTCCCTCGGCCTTTCACCAAAATGAGAATGGCTTCACTAAGCCATTTTTAAAGCATCATTTTTTCAAAATCAGCCTCATTTTCGCAGTTTTAAAAAAAAATAGTATCATTTGAGTATCACTGACCAGTATCCTTTACGGTGCGTTCCCATGCGTTTTAGATAGCCTTTTTCCTGCAGCTTCTTCGTATGATATTTTATAGTACCAAGGGACAGCGACGTGGCCATCGCAATTTCCGATTGCGTGCTGTCTGGTTTCTTTTGGATATATGCTAAAATAGTTTCTTCCTTATCATTTAATGTTACAGGTAGATCCGTTCCAGTTTGGTCAGTGTTTTTAGTTTGGTTAGCGGTTTGGTCAGTGGTTTGGTCAGTTTTTGGTGTTTGGTCAGTGGTTTGGTCAGTTTTTCGATACAAGTTTACCCGCAAATCGCCATCAAAATCAAGAATTTCCGGTTCCCTCAGCCCATAATCACGGCAATCCCGCAAAATACGCGGAAAGCCACTGCCCCACTTTTCAATCAGATTCATGTAAGCAAAAGCATTGGCCAAGGCCCGGTTGCGAATCTTTGAAAATCCTTCTTTCATTTTTTCAGGCGTTACGCCACGCATCAGGCCGCCTGGAGAAGTAACTTCCAATCGATCTGAAAAAAGAGCAATCTGAATGGATCCCGGCTCCAAATAATTACGATGTACAAGTGCATTGGCAATTAATTCACGGATACTGTCCGGAGGCAGTTCATAAATATCCTGTCGATAGACTCCCTGAAATCTAGCACCCATGTTGATTTTTTCAAGCACGTACTGATATGCTTTTTCCACTTGTTCCTGAATCGGTGCATCAATTTCCCGTTTATCGATAAAAACGGCTCTATCTTCCGTTTTAAACACAGCACATTGAACAACTGGAGGATACCCAGCCTGATGTGTCAGCATCGCATATGCATAGGTTGGTATAAGCTGGCCTTTATGTTCAAGCAAAACGCCCCACGAAATGAGCTGATTGACCGTCAACTCTTTGATTTCTTGACGCTGGAAATCTGATGCTGCATTTTTTTTAGCCGTTTCTCTCATCGAATGGCATAATGCTGCCACATCAGCTTGCCTCACTTTCAGATTTGGAATCGGTTGTTGGTCGAAAAATTTATTTTTCCCTTCTAAAAGCAATTCCTGCAGCATTGCCTGATCCGCAGGACGCGTTGTTCCAGCCGTCCGGATATAGGTTCCTTTCACAAGCCCCTTCTTTTTGATATAATACGGGCGCTGCATTCCTGGCGCAATCTCCAAAATGATAAGCGATTTCCCCTTTACTTCCTGAACAAAAAGATCCGGAATAATCATCGGCGCACAGCTATCCGTAACCGCATTAGTAATAGCATCCATCAGTCGAAAAAGGTCGCTCTGGGGAATACCAACAACCTGCATCGTTCCGTCTTCAATACCAAATACAATCCGCCCGCCATCTCCATTAGCAAAGGCAACAACAGATTTCATATATTTCTGACTGTCTTCCGGAACCATTTCCTTATATTCTACGTTTTTAGACTCCCCTTGAAGCAATAAATCTTTTTCCATCCCTATTGCCGCCTCCTCTCAGACTCATTGTAGCAGATTATAAAATTTCCGACAATAAAGCAAGGCCCCCGTACCGCTAGTGCAGGGGGCTTGTCACATAGACACTCATATCATTTTTTACCAAAGATAACTAGTACCCGGATTGTCTTCACTGGTTCTGGAAGCTTCTTTCATAATACGTTCCTTTGTTGCTTCCGGCAAGGCGTCTTCAAAGAAAAAGGTACTTTTACTTCAGTGCTCCATATAATTTTCTCCCTACCCTAATTTTTGATGTATCGGATCAGGTCCATACTGGTTGGGCCCGATTGTACCCCTTTTAAAATATAAATATAAACATGCCAACGGAATGAATGCTATAACAGCAAAATATCCAGGCTTATTTAAATCATGGCTGCGCCGAATGCTTAGCCATGAAAAAACAATAACAAAAACAACCAATGTTAAAACAATGAGAATTCGAGAAGCTAATAATGCCGCTATTTGAATGGCTAATTGAAGAAGAAAATTGATAAGAAAAGTATACCAAAAATATGGTTTACGATTCATTCGTTTAAAAGAAGTAACAACAATTGGACTTGCATCTATTAAAGCTGTACCGCACTGGGGACAAAAAGAAAAATTGCCTTCTATTGAAATACCACACTTTGGACATATTTTATTCATTAGGCCACCCCCTCACTGTTATTTAACAGATTTTATATCGACTACGATAATATATAAGTTTTTATCTTTATCTGATTTTTTCATACCTAACAAAGTACCGATAAATTTCACACGTTGACCTTCTTGGAATTTTTTAATCCATTCAGGATGATCTATTGGGATTTCCGAGACTACTATATAAGTTTTTCCATAAGTCGTTTTTTGACTCAAACAAGCATAATAAGAATCATCCGTCTTTACTCGAGATATTACTTTACCACTTAGTTCAAGATTTTTATTAGCATACTTATCATCAGCTTTATCTGCATTTTTTATAAAATCATTCGCCATAGTATCTACTACAACAGGAATTGGCTTATTGTGCGGATTTATCTTAAAATATGCGGCTATGCTTATAATAATAATTCCTACAAGGCAAACTAAGATAAAAATCCATTTTTCAGACAGTGAAGAAAAAAATTTCCCATTTGAAACAGATTGATGAGTCATCGATGGATCAACTTTCCTTGTTTCAATACATATATGATCAGGAATTTTCTTTCCGCAATGACGGCAAAAGTAATCTTCTTTTTTTAAGTTTGCACCACAAAACGGGCAATAATGAGGACGTGTATTTGTTCCCATTCTTTTACCCCCATCCTTCTTAACTAATCTTGAAATCTATTTTGTATAAAAGGCATTCTTGATATATAATATAAGCAACCAATTTGCAATATTCATTCATAAGGAGATGCTACAGATGAAGAAATTTTCAATTGTACTTCTTTGCTTGATATTTTGTGCAGTTCCTTCCTTTGCGGCTTCGTGGAGACTTATCAGTTCTGACTCTGGCATACGTTGCTCAGTCGATGTAGATGGAATTCAGCGTCACGGTAGATATGGAATGGCATGGATTCGTTCTATATACCCAAATGGGGATCGTGATTATTCAAGAGTCGTATTAAACGACCAAACAAAAGAGTTTTTTCTTGCAGATATGCTTAAATTTAATAAGCAAGGACAATTATTAGAAAAAATCCATTTTTCTCATCCTCATCTTGATAGAATTGATAGTCTCGGAGTTATTCGATATGTCCATGCGCTTATTTGGCCGCGATAATAAGATCCGCAGTTATGTTATGACTTTTTCATAACATATTTATTATAGACAATAGAACCAACTAAAGATAGTATGCCTATCGCAATACCAACAAGGCTAATAGCCGGATGAATGTATATTCTGAATGAAGAATTCGGATGCAATAAAAAACTAACTTCAGGGACAAAGAACGATGCAAGAACCCAAGGGACGATATGATGGCGTTGCGTTAATCCCCAATATTTTAATGAGAAAGCAAAAGGAATTACACCGAACAGTGTAAATAGCGATGCATAGCCAATAAAAGTGCCAATACTATGAGTAAACATTGCTGCCGTACGTTTTGGTGCTAAAAGTAAAAAAACAATTATCTCGAAAACTGAAATGATAATGGATATTTTATTTTTCTCAAAAAAAGATTTAGATTGTTTAGGCTGGCTAAAAGTCACTGTAGAAATATTTGAACCAGAAGCCGTCTCATTTGATTGTAAATCATATCCACACTTGGCACAAAACTTTGCAGATGGACTAATAGGATATCCACACTGAGGACAAATTTTTTCTTGTGTAACTTTCTTTCCACATTGCCCACAAAAAAGATCATTCGAATCTAACTTAGCACCACAATATCTACAGTAAATGCTCATGATAAACAGCCCTTTCATATAATTATTCTAATCAGGAAGTGATACTATGAGTAAACATACAGAATCAATCATTATAGCACTCATCGCTGCCGCTATTCTAGGTGGCTATCATTACATCTACGTGCCACATCTTATTGCTCAGGCAAAACATGAACAATCTATAATTGATAATAAAAAAATCAATATGCTAGAAAGTGAGATTTCTAATTTGCGGTCCGAGAATGAAAATATAAAATCTGACAAAAAAGATACCGAATCAAGACTCGCAGAAGTACAAGAACAATATGCCAATACAGCTCAGTATTATGATTCAGACATAGATGATATAAATGATAAAATCGATGCTCAAGAAGATGAGTTAAGGAATCTTAAAGATAAATACAATGATACCGAACAAAAAAGATATGATAAAGAATTTGATGATTGGCTAAATGACAAACGTGATTTTCCGCCAGATTATCCCGACTATGAATACTAACAACAATTTACAATTTTCTGAACAGATAAATATCGCATACTGTCATTCTCATTTACTATCTCTAAAACAACAGATAATGCCTACGATGTATAAGGTGAACATAAATAAGCATGTCGGAATAATCCACCAAACAGAAGTCTTGGTATCCCGGAATCTACGTACAATCAGTAAAATAATGCTTATAAGAGAAAATAAAAAGATAACTGCAATGATAGTTCTCGGTAATCCGCTCAAGCCAGGCGTTTTCACTAAAGCACCACTAAAAATATTAACAATCAGCATGATAAGAAAACGTGGAATGTAGGCTGATTTTTTAATTCTCCCAGAGAAGCTAATTATTCCGTTCGATACATTCATAAGAATACCTCCTATCACAATCAGTTAAACAAACTATATCTCGATTTTTCCTTCATTTCGAAGATTAACCACTAAGTCTAAGCATTTTTTCAAAGGTGTCCCTTCTTTTACCGGATAAAAATCTCCTATTTTAGAAGAATGATAAATGACTTTATGAGATTGTAAATTAATCTTTTCGTATTCAATAACTCTGCCCTGTGGATTTGCAGTATCAGCTTTAATAACAATGAGACGATAAATATGTTCAATAGGAATTTGACGTTCACGAATGCCAATAGTGAACATGACGCTATTTTCTCCTAAATCTCTAATATGATAAAGCGTTTGATCAAACAAGAATATTTTCTTAGGTGATGATGCGATATATTTCCAAGTGGGATTCCCTGGCAAAAAAGCAGACACAGGTATAATTGAAACAGCTATCAAGAAAAAAAGTGCAATAAATACTCGCTTCATCGGTACCGACAAAAACCATATGAATCTATTTGCCCATTGTTTCATAAAACCGCCTCCATCAACTCTTTACCTACTCATATATTTCAATATATTACTGATAATAAACATTGAACTGCCTTTTCTAGCCTCCAATCATTGCCGCATAATTTTCCGCTCAGCTATAAATGCCTTTTTCGTAATCAAAATTTTTTCAATGGCGGATTTACAATCTAAGTGCAACAATAACTTGAAATAAAAATGACACATGGATCTCTGCTATAATGGTGTTTG
>CAKPVJ010000029.1 GCA_934193515.1 uncultured Megasphaera sp.
TTCATAAATAACAAACTGATTTTATTGCCAACAAGTTCCAGTTAAATAAAATACCCACAACAACTTGACACTATCCTTCTAGAAAAATATATTGACAAGTAACAGCCGATATGATATATTGATAAAGTCGTAGCATAAGTGGCTAGGATAAGCCGCATGGAGAGGCTCGTAAGTTCCTGTATAGGACGCCGTATTCAGCGAGTATATTGATGAGGAGGTGTCACTCATGTACGCTATTATTAAAACCGGCGGAAAACAATATCGTGTTCAGGAAGGCGACAATATCTTTGTTGAAAAACTGGCATCCGATGTTGATTCCGAAGTCGTATTTGACCAGGTATTGGCAGTTGTAAACGACGGAGACGTTAAAGTTGGTACTCCTGTTGTTGAAGGCGCTAAAGTTACAGCTAAAGTTTTGGAACAGGGTAAAGAAAAGAAAATCCGCATTTTCAAATACAAAGCTAAATCCAATTACCGTCGTCGTCAGGGTCATCGTCAGCCTTACACAAAAGTTGCAATCGAAAAGATTGAAGGCTAATGATTACCATTCGATTACAAAAAAATCAAGACCGTCAATTCAGCGGCTTTCAGATATCCGGCCATGCCGAATACAGTGAAGCCGGCAGTGATATTGTTTGTGCAGCCGTATCGGCTTTGTCGCAGACAGCGTTGTTGGGACTGCTTCATTACATGCCCGATGATGTCACCTATCAGATAGAAGAAGAAAACGGTTTTTTGACAGTCCGCGTACGAAAATGCTGTGAAACTTCACAGATTATTTTTCATACGATGGTCTTAGGGTTAGAACAAATAGCACAGCAGTATCCGTTATATGTTGTGCTTCATTCATAGACGTCAGGAGGTGGACGGAATGTTTAATTTTAATTTGCAGCTGTTCGCTCATAAAAAAGGGACAGGCTCCACACGTAACGGCCGTGACAGTGAATCCAAACGCCTTGGCGTAAAATGCCATGACGGCGTTGTTGTAAAAGCTGGCAACATCATCGTTCGCCAGCGCGGCACACATTTCCATCCGGGCACAAACGTAGGCATCGGCAAAGATGATACGTTGTTTGCTACGGCAGCAGGAAAAGTTGCTTTCGAACGCGTTGGTAAATATCAGCGTAAAGTAAGCGTTTATCCGGTTGAAGCAGAAGCATAAAACCAAATATAGGAAGTCCTACAGCAGGGTCTGTAGGACTTTTTTTATCATTGTGCAATAAAAAGGAGAATATCATATGCGTGTATATGTTGATGGAGAAGAACGCCAGCTCCATGTCTATGACAGAGCATCCGGCGCAGATTATGCCAAAAGCGTCGTATGTGCGCAGGAACAGCTGACAACCAATGAATTTGGTGCCTTTACCTTTACGGAAGAAGAATATGCCTATTGGCAGGAACTCCTCAAACGGCAGCAGGAATCAGAAGACATATTGTTTGCTCTCAAAGATGCCGTAGACGAAGAAGAATTGAAAAATTATGTGTATGAAGAAACCAAATACGGCACGCAGACAAAAGAAATTATTGATATGGAATATCTGTGTCTGAAAGAATTACAGAAAGCCTTGACAGAAAAGGACAGCCAGTGGTTACAAGAAAACGGATTTATCAAAACGCAGGAAAAATAAGGCTCTCTCATTCTTGCGCTATATTGAGAAATGTGGTATCCTGTGTAGGAATTGTTTTCTTGGAGTTAGCACAAGTAAGGAGTCTTACGGAGTGAAAAAAGTATTTTCTTGGCTCATGGGGATTATTTTTACCATGGCCGTATTCATGGCAGGCGTATTTGCATATTGGTATTTTGGTTCGACCAATTACCGGCTGACAGGTGTGCCTGTTTTAAATTATCATCAAGTCAATAACAAATATGATACGTGTCTGACAATGAAGCCGGAAAATTTTGAAGAACAGATGAAGTATCTGCGCGACAATGGCTACCATTCCATTACGCAGCAGCAGTTTGATGCCTATATGAACGGCGAGGGAGAACTGCCAGATCGTCCGATTATGATTACCTTTGATGACGGTTATGTCGATAACTATGAAGAAGCGTACCCGATTATGAAAAAGTACGGCATGCGCGGCACGATTTTTCTGATTATGGATTTGATGGGCAAGAAAGGCTATCTGACATGGGATCAAGTACTGGAAATGGCCGCAGACGGCATGGAATTTGGCTCCCATACGATCAGCCATAAGCCGCTTACCAGTTTTGACCGCAGCGGCATTCATCGGGAGCTGACGGAATCCAAACAGGAAATTGAAGCAAAATTGGGTAAGCCCTGCACCTTTGCCGCGTTCCCAGAAGGAAAGTTTAACGATACGGTTATTGAAGAAGCTCAAAATGCAGGCTATAAATATTCTTTTTCTGTAGAAACCGGACGGGATTTTCCCTGGGATGACCATCTCAATCTGGACCGCGTGCCTATGTTTGAAGGACCAGTCAGTTTTAAGCATTTCCGCTTCCGCCTGACATTCAGTGCCTTCAGTGCCTTACTGTGGAAGACGCATAAGTATTTTGAACATATTGAATTTACCAAACCGTTGGCACAGCATATCCCGCAGCCTTGATAAAAAATATCATACATGAAAGGTTCTTTGTTAAATGTTGGGGTCTTGTGGACATTCGTATTCATAAGCCCCTTATTTTGCGTATTCTTTGGCTGTCCCATGTAAAATAAAAAGAAAAAAGGATGTGAAGAAAGTTTATTCACGTCTATTCGTAGGGAATAATTTGAAAGGCAATCCAACATTTGTCAAAGAGTCTAATTAAATTTTAAACTATATTTTGCTATAAAAACCAGCCTCCTTACAGTTAATTTTTTAGGTTGAACTGTAAGGAGGCTGGTTTAGTTTTTGTCATGCAGCGTATTCTTTTTAGGCGTAAAATACGTAACGATGCTTTTTTGGTATCCGATTTTTACATATATCGGAAATCTGTTTAGCGAATAAAATTGGTGAAGATTTTGTCTTCTGTGGCGGGTGCTTCGATACCTGCTTTTTTACCGGCTTCGATACATTTGAGAATCCAAGCCATATTGCGGCCCAGGATGCGCATAATCTGCAGGCCTTCTTTGTCCTGCTGCACTTCTGCCGGTGTGTTGCCGTGTACCATAGGCCAGTAGTTGCCGGCTGCAGAAACCATTTGATGGTACGACAGGTATTTGTTTAATACGTCCAAGGTCGCTGTTGTGCCGCCGCGGCGTGCAGAAGCGACGGTGGCACCGACTTTATGAATCAATGCAGCGCCGGCTGTGCCTGCTAATTTATCCATAAAGGAAATAATTTCTCCTGATGGGGATGCCCAATATACAGGGGAACCAATGACTAAACCGTCGGCTGTTTTCATTTTTTCCGCGACAGAGGCAACGACATCGTCTGTCGGTACAGCATGAATGATTTCTGTATCGATACCGTTTTCCTGCAGTGTCTTAGCTACTTCGGATAAAGCTGTATAGGTGCAGCCTGCTTCACGGCGGCTGCCGTTTAATAAAATGACTTTCATGAAAAAGACCTCCTCTAATAAATGCTATGGGTACTATTGGTAGTATATCATAGAACGGGCTAAACGTCTAAAATGTGTTTTTTTCATAGGTTTGAATTATTTTATGATATAAAAATATCATAAAACTAAAAATAAAATGATATATATATTGCATTTACGGGGTAGAATTGCGTATAATACAAGTAGCAAAAGACAAAAATTAACTATGTTTGATGATAAAAAGAAAGGATGAAACGTATGGATGCAGTACTTACCATGGATTCGGCCAATCAGGAAGTTTGGATTGGTGTAGATGTAGGAACGACAGGTGTGCGGGCTATTGCGTATACAGAGGATGGCACCAATGTATGCTCGTCAGAAGCTTTTTACCCGCTGCTTACGCCGCATCCGGATTGGGCAGAAGAAAGCCCCCTGCAGATTTATGAAGCGATTGAAGATGTAGTACGTCGGACTTCGGCCCAGCTCCGTTATAAAAACAAAGAACTGGCAGGCATTGCCTTGAGCACGGTCATGCATAGTTTTGCCGGCTTGGATGAACATTTGGAACCGTTGATGGATATGCAGACCTGGGCAGACAGCCGCAGTGCCGGGATTGTACGGGAAATGAAAAAGAATCCAGCGCTGTGCCAGTCTTTCTATGAACGGACCGGCTGCCCGATTCATGCCTGCTATCCGCTGGCAAAAATTATATGGCTGCGGAAAAACCAGCCGGAATTATTTAAACAGATGAAATATGTTGGCTCGCTGAAAGATTATATTTTTTATCATATGACCGGCGAATGGGTGATTGATAAATCGGCAGCCAGTACGAGCGGCATGTATAATGAACAAACGCTGGACTGGGATGACGAAATTCTTGCCTATGCAGGCGTAACGAAAGCCTATATGCCTAACGTTGTTTCCACCACCTACAGCCATCGCTTG
The DNA here is from genome assembly GCA_934193515.1 of uncultured Megasphaera sp. Lineage (GTDB taxonomy): Bacteria > Bacillota > Negativicutes > Veillonellales > Megasphaeraceae > Megasphaera. The sequence goes on from CAKPVJ010000029.1 coordinate 4,430, forward strand.
ACAGATGATGCTGCCCAATCCATGAATCTGCCGAAAGGCCTGCCCGTCGTCATCGGTGCGACCGACGGCGTACTGGTCAATGTTGGTATTGGCGCAGTACAGCCGGGCCAGCTCAGCGGTACGATTGGTACCAGCGGTGCGCTGCGCATGCTGACGAAACAGCCGAAAACAGACCCGCAAATGCGGACCTGGTGCTACAATCTGACAGATGATATGTGGGTAGCCGGCGGTGCCATTAATAACGGCGGCATGATTCTTCGTTGGGTTCGCGACAAGATTTGCCATTACGGCGGCAGCGCATTGGAAAATCTCGATATCGATCCCTATGATTTGATGACTATGAAAGCAGAACATGTCGATGCCGGAGCTGACGGCTTGATTTGCCTGCCTTGCTTTACAGGAGAACGGTCTCCATATTGGAATTCCGAATTGCGGGGCATGTTCTTTGGCTTTTCGCTGAATCACAGCCGTTCCCATATGATTCGCGCTGTCATGGAAGGAATTTGCTACAGCCTGAACAGTGTGATGCTGGCTTTGAAAGAATTTGGTGACATCAAAGATATTCGTGTCAGCGGCAGCTTTACCAAATCCAAGCTCTGGCTGCAGATTTTATCAGATGTCCTCAATGCGCCGATTACGCTGCCGGACAACAGTGAAGGGGCTGCGTTTGGTGCCGCTGTACTCGGCTTTATCTCCAGCGGCAAATTGAAGAGTATTGCCGACACGGCACATCTGGTACATCCCAAACGAATATACACGCCGATAGAAGAAAATGTAGCTGTGTATACACAGCTGTATGATATTTTTGAACGGTTGTATCATAACTTGCAGCAGGAATTTGTGGACATTACGGCATATCAAAAGAAAATATAACATGATATAGAAGGGAAGAAGAACAATGAAGTTACATGATATTGGCGTTGTCGGCATGGCTGTTATGGGCAGCAACCTGGCACTGAATATGGCAGATCACGGATTTATGGTTTCTGTCTATAACTATACGCCGGATTTGACAAAAAAATTTATCAGCGAACAGCCGCATGCAAACATTACAGGCTATTACGAACTGCAGGCATTTGTGCAGTCGCTGCAGCGGCCCCGCAAAATCATGCTGATGATTATGGCCGGCACTCCGGTAGACAGTATGATAGAACAGCTGGTGCCGCTTTTGGAAGACGGCGATATTATTATTGACGGCGGCAACTCTTATTTTGGCGATACGCGCCGCCGTTATACATACTGCAAAGAACAGGGCATCCATTTTTATGGTATGGGCATTTCCGGCGGTGAAAATGGTGCGCGCCGCGGGCCGTCTATCATGCCTGGCGGTAATAAAGACACCTATTCGGAAATTCAGCCTATTTATGAAGCAATTGCCGCTAAAACGGCAGACGGCAAACCATGCTGTGCGTATATTGGAGAAGACGGTGCCGGTCACTATGTAAAAATGGTGCATAATGGCATTGAATATGCTGATATGCAGCTTATTTCCGAAGCGTACCTCCTGTTGAAATACGTAGGCGGTTATACGAATGCCCAGATTTCTGAAATTTTTCATCAGTGGAACCAAGGAGAACTCAAAAGCTTTCTCATTGGCATTGCTGCAGATATTTTTGCAGAAAAAGATGCAGCCGGCGGCGAAGTCGTAGATTATATTGCCGATGCAGCAGGGCAGAAGGGAACGGGCCGCTGGACGAGTATTGAATCCATGAAGCAGGGCGTCGATATTTCCATGATTACGGCAGCCTGCAATGCCCGCGTCATGTCCAACCTGCCGGGGCGGCAAAAAGCACAGGCCGTCATCCAAAAGCCTGTGTTGACAAAACAAGAAGGAGATGCTTTTGTAGAAGCCGTACGGCAGAGTTTGTACACGGCCAAAATTGTAGCTTATGCCCAGGGATTTTCGTTGTACCGCAGTGCTTCAGAAACGTATCAGTGGCATCTTGATTACGGCCGCATTGCCTCTATTTTCCGGGCAGGCTGCATTATTCAGGCAGAATTTTTGAATAAGATTACAGAAGCATACGCTAAAAATCCAGCGTTGGAAAACCTTATTTTTGATGAATTTTTCTTAGATAAAATCAATGCCAATCAGGGAAGCCTGCGGCAGATTGTGGCATTGGCCGTACAGGTCGGTATTCCGGTACCGGCATATGCCAATGCGCTGGAATATCTCGATACGTACAGCAGTCCCCGTGTAGGCGCCAACTTGATTCAGGCACTGCGGGACTACTTTGGTGCCCATACATTCAAACGGATTGATAAAGAAGGAACGTTCCATCATCAGTGGCAGGAACATTACACCAAATAAAAAGGAGGGTTTATTATGCCGCTTGTCATTTTAGCGATAGGTATTCTTGTCTTATTTTTCTTAATTGTCAAAGTAAAACTGAACAGCTTTTTGGCGCTGTTGCTGGTAGCCGGTCTTGTGGGACTGGCAGAAGGCATGCCTGTAGACAAATTAATTCCTACGATTGAAAAAGGATTGGGAGGCACCTTGGGCGGCCTGGCCGTTGTCGTTTCCTTTGGGGCCATGTTGGGCAAGCTCATGGCAGAAAGCGGCGGCGCCCAGCGCATTGCGACGACGCTGATTAACGTATTTGGCCGTGAAAAAGTAAAATGGGCTGTTTGCCTGACGGGCTTCATTGTCGGCATTGCCTTGTTCTATGAAATCGGCTTTGTTCTGCTGATTCCCTTGGTATTTACTATTGCGGCAGAAGCCAAAATTCCGCTGTTGGAAGTAGGCATCCCCATGGCTGCGGCGCTTTCTGTTACACACGGCTTTTTACCGCCTCATCCGGGCCCGACAGCTATTTCTATTATCTACAATGCCGATATTGGCACGACGCTTGTTTATGGGGCTATTATTGCTATTCCGACAGCCATTGTTGCAGGTCCGCTGTACTGCAATTTGACGAAAGACATAAACCCGGAAATTCCTAAAGGTCTATATAATCCGAAAATTTTTAAAGAAGATGAAATGCCCAGCTTTGGCATCTCTGTATTTACGGCTTTGGTGCCCGTCGTTTTGATGGCCGCTTCCGCTATTGCCAAATTGACGATGGCAGATGCGTCTCCTGTCCGTCATGTCCTGACGTTTTTGGGTCAGCCTGATATGGCACTGACGATTTCCGTTGCGATTGCTATTTATACGTTTGGCTTGGGCCGCGGCAAAAAAATGGATGAAATCATGAAAATTGTTCAGGATGCCGTCTTGGCGATTGCCATGATTCTGTTGATTGTCGGCGGCGGCGGCGCGCTCAAACAGATTTTGATTGACAGCGGTGTCGGCACGTATATTGGCAGTTTGGTAGCTGACTCTGACTTATCGCCGCTCTTTTTGGCATGGCTTGTAGCCGCTGTCATTCGTACAGCCTGCGGCTCGGCGACAGTAGCTGCCCTGACAGCCGGTGGTATTGCAGCACCTATTTGTGCGGCCACAGGGGCCAGCCCGGAATTGATGGTACTGGCTACCGGTGCCGGTTCACTGATTTTCAGCCCGCCGAACGATCCTGGTTTTTGGCTTTTTAAAGAATTTTTTGGCCTGACTGTCAAAGAAACGGTACGGACATGGTGTGCATTGGAAACGATCATTGCTGTCATGGGTCTTATTGGTGTTTTGGTATTGAACATGTTTGTAGGCTAAGTTATAATACAAGTACATAATGAAACGGAATGGAGAATGTCTTATGCATGATGAACAAATTCAAAAATTCCCCGTTCTGCGCAGTGCATACGGCGGTCTGACTAAATCAGAGCGCCGTATTGCTGATTATATTACAGCAGTACCGGAACGTGTGCTGGCGCAGACGATTTCTGATATTGCATCTGCGACAGAAAGCTCGGAAATTACGGTATCCCGGTTTTGCAAAAAACTTGGCTTCAGCGGCCTGCAGGAATTAAAAATGAATTTGACGGCAGAATTATCTGCGGCAGAAAGCAAACAATATCATGATATTCACAGCCAGGATGATTGTCATACTGTAGCGGTAAAAGTGTTTCAAAACTTGAGCGACGGGCTGCAGGATACTCTGTCTTTATTGGATTATCAGGCTGTTGATGAGGCGGCCCGCATACTGCAGCAAGCAAGGCGGATTGCAGTCTATGGGTTTGGCAATTCGGCGACGGTCTGCCGGGACATAGCGACGCGGTATCTGCGGCTGGGCTTTGCCATACAGGATTATGCCGATTCGCACATGCAGGCTACGTCTGCAGCGCTGCTGACGGATCAGGATGCCGTCATTGCCGTATCGCACAGCGGCGCATCCAGCGAATTGATTCAGTCTGTAGAAGCGGCTAAACGCAGCGGCGCCAAAATCATTGTTATTACCAGCCATGGACAGTCCCCGCTGGCCAAACTGGCAGATATCTGTTTATGCGGCATGGGCCGTGAAGTCAAGTATTCTTCAGAAGCCGGTGCATCCCGCATGATTCACATGGCGATTGGCGATGTGCTGTACACGAGGATTGCGATGGCAGACAGCGATACCTTCCAGGAAAATATACAAAAAATGCGGCATGAAATACTAAAAAAACGTGTGAAATAAAACGAATACGGGGTAAGAAAGCAGGTAAAGCCGATGGAATATAGTTGCAATCGTTTTGCCTTTTATGTACTATTAAGTAAAGCGGGCAAAGATAAACAACAATAACAGAAAAGAGGGACTATCAGTATGACTACAGAAAAAATTTCGTTTGCATCTGATTATATGGAAGGGGCACATCCTGCGATTATGCAGCAGCTTGCGGCGACTAATTTGCTAAAATCGCCCGGTTATGGTACCGATGCGTTTACCGAATCGGCAAAGAAAAAAATCCGTGCAGCGTGTCAGTGTCCGGACGCAGAAATTTATTTTCTAGTTGGCGGTACACAGACGAATGCGACCGTCATCAGTGCGGTCTTAAAAGCCTATGAGGGCGTCATTGCTGCTGATACAGGCCATGTCAGCCTGCATGAAGCAGGAGCTATTGAAGCGGGAGGCCATAAAGTACTGCCATTGCCGCAGCATATGGGGAAAATTTCTGCCGAAGACATTGCGCAATACGTACAGGATTTCTATGCAGACGGCAATCATGAACACATGGTATTTCCCGGCATGGTATACATTTCACAGCCGACAGAATACGGTACGCTGTACTCCAAAAAAGAACTGCAGGCGATTCACGATGTCTGCCGGAAAGAACATCTGGCTCTTTATGTAGACGGCGCCCGCCTAGCCTATGCCCTGGCCTGCCCGGAAAATGATGTCACCCTGGCTGATTTGGCCGCCTTATGCGATGTATTCTATATTGGCGGCACAAAATGCGGCGCTCTCTTTGGGGAAGCTGTCGTAATACCTAAAAAAGGCTATATTCCCCATTTCTTTACATATATCAAACAGCAGGGAGCGTTGCTGGCAAAAGGCCGCCTGCTGGGCATTCAGTTTGACGTGTTGTTTACAGACGGCTTGTATGAAACGATTGGCCTGTCTGCCATTAAAGCAGCTCAGCGCATTCGCGAAACGCTGATTCAGGAAGGATATGCTCTCTATATCGAAGCCCCAACCAACCAAATCTTTCCGATTTTAAAAAATGAAGATATGGAAATATTATCACAGCAGGTGGAATTCAGCTTCTGGGAAACCTATGATGCCTATCATACGGTAGTACGGCTGGCAACGGACTGGGCTACAACAGAAGAAGATGTAGAAAAACTGCTTTCTATTTTAAAAGCATTATAAAATACGGTACTGTGTGCAGACTACACCTAAACACTGCAAGTAAAAAAGCTTGCCGCTTCGTGCGGCAGCTTTTTTTTAGGCTGTGATACAGCAGCTGAAATAGGAAAACAGGCACCTCTTTTGCTGATTCCATGGAAAAAGCAATGTATAACGATACTAGAAGAGACCCCTCATAAGTAATTTGTAAAAACAGCAAAAATATCCTTGACAAATCAAAACTAAAAGTACACACTTTCAGTAACATTTCGAAAGAGAAATGAATTGTTGTAAAGCAGTGAGGGTTTATTATGAGGTACTTAAAAAATTTGAACATCATGTGTTGTACAATATAATATATTGTATTGTACACAAAATATAATTAAGACAATACAATAAAGAGACATCCAAATTCATCAAGAGCAGTGGAGGGACTGGCCCAATGACACTGCGGCAACCTACAGCAATGTAAGGTGCCAATTCTAGCAGGAATCTACCTGACAGATGAGTCGCGGCAAGAGTCTATTCATGGCGTCATCTGTATAAACGGATGGCGTCTTATTTTTTTATAATTATTCTAAAGAGGTAACGTATATGGCATATGTTGCAAAGTATTTAACAGAACTCATTGGCAATACACCGTTATTGGAACTGACACATTTTGAAGAAGCCCATGTAATCGGGAAATTGGAATACATGAATCCGTTGGGCAGCGTCAAAGACCGGGTAGCTTCGGCCATGATTGACGAAGGCATCCGGCAGGGCCTTATTAATCAGCAGACCGTTATTATTGAACCGACCAGCGGCAACACCGGCATCGGCTTGGCATTAGTAGCGGCTGTCAAGAAATTGCATTTGATTTTGACTATGCCCGATACGATGAGCGTAGAACGGCGTAAGATTGTGACGGCCTTGGGAGCTGAAATTGTTTTGACGCCAGGGGCAGAAGGCATGAAGGGAAGTATCCGCAAGGCAGAAGAACTGAAGCGGCAGTACGGCAATGCCTTTATTCCCCAGCAGTTTGAAAATCCCGCCAATCCAGCAGTTCACCGTCAAACGACAGCTGAAGAAATATGGCATGACACAGGCGGAACCGTCGATGTGTTTGTTTCTTCCGTCGGTACAGGCGGCACGATTACCGGAACGGCAGAAGGATTGAAAGCCCACAAGAAGGGAATAACGATTGTAGCTGTTGAACCAAAAGATTCAGCCGTACTCCATGGCAAGCCGGCGGGATATCATCAAATCCAAGGTATTGGAGCAGGATTTGTTCCCAAGGTGCTGGATACAGGCCTGCTCGATGAAGTCATCGATGTGTCCAATGAAGATGCGTTTGCGAGGGCGCGGGAAATCGCCAAAACAGACGGCTTGCTGGTAGGTATTTCATCAGGCGCGTCACTGCAGGCTGCGTTGGAACTTGCCCAGCGAAAGGAAAATGAAGGCAAGACGATAGTTGTTTTATTGCCGGATGGCGGTGAACGATACATTTCCACACCGTTGTTTATATAAAAGAAGAGATACATCCAAGAACCATAGGGGGAATTTGCAATGAATAAAAAACGAATTGTGTTAGCCGTTGCAGTGGCTGCGGCACTGGCAGTGACAGGCGTGTTGAGCGGCTGCGGCAGCAAGACTGCTAAAAACGAGGGGATCGTAACGTTGACCAATGTGTCCTATGACCCGACGCGTGAATTATATCAAGAATATAATTCCGTATTTCAAAAGCATTATAAGGAACAAACCGGGAAAGACATCCAGATTATTCAGTCTCACGGCGGCTCCGGCGGTCAAGCCCGTTCTGTCATCGAAGGCAATAAAGCCGACGTCGTGACCTTGGCATTGGCTCATGATATTACGCTGGTTGAAAAAGCAGGACTCATAAAAAAAGATTGGCGGCAGATGTTTCCGAAAGATTCCTCGCCATATACTTCGACAATTGTCTTTTTAGTACGTAAAGGCAATCCCAAACAAATCAAGGATTGGGACGATTTAATCAAACCGGGCGTCAACGTCATTACACCGGATCCCAAGAGCAGCGGCGGTGCTTGCTGGAATTTCCTAGGGGCTTGGGCCTATGGACAGAAACGGTTTAACAATGACGAAGAAAAAACGAAAGATTTTGTTGCCAGCTTGTATAAGAATGTATCTGTCATGGATTCCGGCGCACGCGGCGCAACGACGACCTTTGTAGAAAACGGTCAGGGCGATGTACTGATTGCTTGGGAAAATGAAGCTATTAACTCAGTACGCCAACAGCCGGATGCTTTTGAAATTGTAACGCCGAGCATCAGTATTCTGGCACAGCCCAGCGTGGCTGTCGTCAGCAAGAATGTCAAGAAAAACGGTACGGCAGATGCGGCAAAAGAATATTTATCCTATCTCTATTCGGATGAAGCACAGCGGATTATTGGTAAAAACGGCTACCGTCCTTCCAATCCGGATATTTTGAAAGAATTTGCCGATACGTTTGATTTACAGGTACAGCTGGCAACCATTGATGACTTCGGCGGTTGGGATAAAGCCTATGATACATTCTTTAACGATGGTGCGATTTTTGACCAAATTATGGAAAAGGTCAATGTCCAGTAAGGAGCGTGGAGAATGATAAGCTCATTTTTACATAAAAAAGGAAAGGCTGGCCGTGTCATACCAGGGTTTGGACTGACGATGGGAATTTCTATTACGATGATGTCTCTGTTGGTCTTGATTCCGCTGGCATCGATTCTCGTCTATTCCCTGCAGCTGGATGGTGATGATTTTCTTAAACTCATTACTAATGACGGTATCCGCAATTCCTTTATCACGAGTATTTCCTGTTCGCTGATTGCAGCGCTGATTAATTGTGTGTTTGGCTTGATACTGGCCTGGGTACTCGTGCGGTATGACTTTACAGGTAAAAAACTATTGAATGGCCTGATTGAACTGCCCTTTGCCCTGCCGACAGCTGTTGCTGGCATTACCTTATCTAAATTATATGCCAGTACTGGCTGGCTGGGTGCTCCCTTTGCACAGGCTGGCCTGGCCATTGCATATACCAAGATTGGACTGACGATTGCTTTGATTTTTGTAGGGATTCCGTATGCTGTCCGTTCTATCCAGCCTGTGTTGGAAACGTTAGATCCGTCATATGAAGAAGCAGGCAATATGTTGGGAGCAGGTTCTTTTACGATTTTTCGCCGCATCATATTGCCGGAACTGCGGCCGGCTGTACTGACTGGCTTTGGCCTGGCCTTTGCCAGAGGGCTGGGCGAATACGGCAGCGTCATTTATATTGCCGGCAATAGTGCCAAAAACCAGACTCAGGTCGTTTCCTACGTCATCATGCAAAAACTAAACTATGTCGATTATGCCAGCGCGACGGCGATTGCCTTAGCCATGTTGGTCATTGCCTTTGTAACGCTGTTTGCTATCAATGTCGTACAGATACGGCAGGCAGCCCGGACGATGTAAAGGGGGAAGACGCAATGAAACGAAGTAAAACAGAACTGGCCCTTATTGCCGTCAGCATTCTTTTTATCGGTATCATGCTGGTCATTCCGCTGATTGCCGTGCTTGTCAATTCACTGCAGCAGGGCGTAGCGTTTTATATAAACGCTTTGACGACGGAATATGTGCTGTCTGCCTTGGAAGTTACGCTGCTGGCGACAGTCATTGCCGTAGTGGTTAATACCTTTTTCGGCCTGGCCGCTTCCTGGGCGATAGCTAAATTCGATTTTACAGGCAAGCATATTATGACAACGCTGGTAGATATACCGTTTTCCATTTCACCGGTTATTGCCGGGCTGGCTTTTATTATGACGTTTGGCCGCATGGGCTGGGCGACAGACTATATCGAAGTGTTGGGAGACTGGCTGGGAACGGATATACAGATTGTCTTTGCTTTGCCGGGCGTCGTACTGGCTACGATTTTTGTTACCTTTTCTTTTGTATTTCGGGAAATTCTTCCCGTTCTCCATACGAGCGGCCGTGATGAAGAAGAAGCGGCTGCCCTTATGGGCGCCAGCGGCTGGACGATTTTCTTTAAAATTACGCTGCCGCAAATCAAATGGGCGCTGCTGTACGGCATCATTCTTTGCACGGCCAGAGCGTTGGGGGAATTTGGTGCCGTCAGCGCACTGTCCAAAACAAGAGGGGAAACCTTTACGCTGCCGCTGGAAATTGATGCGTTGTATCAATCGGGACTGGCTGATTCGATTACTGCTGCGTTTTCCGTATCGTCCCTGCTGGTATTGATTGCTGTGCTTGTTTTGCTGCTGCGGACATTTATTGAATATAAGGCAAAGCGAAAAATGCTGTAAAAGGAGGAATTAGGCATGTATGTAGCTATGAAGCACATAGAAAAACACTATGGAACATTTAAAGCCTCAGATGATGTGAGCTTTGGCATAGAGAAAGGAAAGCTGGTAGCGTTGCTGGGGCCGAGCGGCAGCGGTAAAACAACGATTCTGCGGATGCTTGCCGGACTGGAATATCCAGACAGCGGCGATATTTTCATCAATAACCGACGCATCAACAACATTCCGGCTGCCAAACGGGGGATTGGCTTTGTATTTCAAAATTATGCATTATTCAGATATATGACTGTTTTTGATAATGTTGCCTTTGGGCTGACTATCCAAAAACGGCCGAAAAAAGAGATAGAAGAGCGGGTGCAGTACCTGATTCAGCTCGTCGGTTTGTCGGGCATGGACACACGCTATCCCAATCAGCTGTCCGGCGGCCAGCGGCAGCGCGTGGCCTTTGCCAGAGCATTGGCTCCCAATCCGCAGGTATTGCTGCTGGATGAACCGTTTGCGGCCATTGATGCCAAAGTACGGCAGGGTCTTCGCAACTGGCTGAAAGAAACGATTCATCGTGTGGGCATTACGAGTATTTTTGTTACCCATGACCAGGAAGAAGCCGTCGAGGTAGCTGATGAAATTATTGTCACCAATCACGGGCGCATCGAACAAGTCGGGACGCCGCAGGAAATATACAAAACCCCGCAGACGCCGTTTGTTGCCCAGTTTATCGGCAATTCAACTATTGTAGACAATTACAGCAAACTCAAAGGTTTTGCGTTTATCCAGGGAGCCGATCAAGCTGTTATCCGGCCGGAATTTGTCAAAATATATAAAAAAGGAACCCTGCAGCAATATGGCAGTGCCGCTGAAGAAGGAACCGTCGAAACCATCGTGTTCCGCGGCAATCATCTGGATGTTTCCATTCGCATCAAAGGATTGCTGGTCCATGGCGAATACTCTATGGATGCGGCGTCTCTGGCTGTCGGAGAAACGGTGCAGGTGCTTATTTACCGGCTGTATATTTTTGATAAAGAACGAACGTATCTGACAGAAAACAGTGCGATGAAAGCAGATAACGTATTTTATATTTAAAGGAGGACGTAAGGGTGCAGATAGAAAAGCGGCAAATTCTTCATACAGATGTTTTGATTATTGGCGGCGGCACAGCTGGGTGTTATGCGGCATTGACGCTGCATGAACGGATCCATGCCAACGTGATTATTGCAGAAAAGGCCAATATACGGCGCAGCGGCTGTCTGGCAGCCGGCGTAAATGCGTTGAATGCCTATATTACCAAAGGCCATACGCCGCAGTTTTATGTTGACTATGCCAAGCAGGATGCGGAAGGAATTGTACGCGATGACTTGCTGTTGTCTATGGCCAAACGCTTGAATGCCGTAACCCGCCGCTTAGAGGAATTGGGTCTTGTGATTCTTAAAGATGAACAGGGAGAGTATGTCACGCGCGGCAGCCGCAATATCAAAATCAACGGCGAAAACATTAAACCGATTTTGGCGGATGCCGTGAAAAAGCTGGAACGAGTGCAGGTCATCAACCATTTGAATATAACGGATTACCTTGTCAAAGAGAACCGTATATTAGGCGCCTTTGGCTTTAGTATTGCCGACGGCACGGCATATGAAATTCGTGCGAAATCCGTGATTTGTGCTACTGGCGGCGCGTCTGGCTTGTACCGGCCTAATAATCCGGGATTTTCCCGCCATAAAATGTGGTATTCCCCATTTAACACCGGTGCCGGTTACGCCATGGGAATCCGGGCCGGCGCGGAAATGACGACCTTTGAAATGCGGTTTATTGCCTTGCGATGCAAAGACACGATTGCGCCGACCGGAACGATTGCCCAAGGAGTCGGGGCCAAACAGATCAATGCCCGCGGCGAAGTGTATGAAAGCCGGTATGGCCTGACGACGTCACAGCGCTTGTACGGTACGGTCAAAGAAACGCAGGAAGGCCGGGGCCCCTGTTACTTGCAGACCCGGGGAATTACGCCGCAGCAGGATACGGCCTTATTCAAAGCCTATTTGAATATGGCTCCTAGCCAGACATTAAAGTGGATAGAAGACGGGAAAAAGCCCAGTCAGCAGAATGTAGAAATCGAAGGGACAGAACCGTATGTCGTAGGCGGCCATACAGCCAGCGGCTACTGGGTCGATACGCAGCGGGAAACGACGATTCACCATCTCTATGCAGCCGGCGACGTAGCTGGCGGCTGTCCGCAAAAATATGTTACCGGCGCGTTAGCAGAAGGGGAAATCGCAGTCCAAGCGATTGCCAAAAGCCGGGTACTGCAGGAAGACGTTTTGCTGTCTAAAGAAGAAGAACAAGCTCTTCTTGCTGCGAAAATCGAAGAATATACCGGCTTTTTGCAGCAGGATCGCGCGTTGTTTACGACAGAACAACTAGAAGAAGCCATGCAGAAAATCATGGATGCCTATGCCGGCGGCATTGGCAGTCAGTATCAATACAATGAAAACCAACTGGAACTGGCAAAAGAAAAAATCGCGCAGATTGAAGCACTTAGCCAGCATCTTCATGCGGATACGCTGCATGAACTGATGTTTATTTATGAACTGAAAGACAGGCTGACGGTCTGCCAGGTATTGATTGCCCATCTAAAAGCCCGCAAGGAAACAAGATGGCATTGCTTTGCCGAAAATTTGGATTATCCGGAAAAACGAAATGAATGGTTGAAATATGTCAATTCCAAACAAATAAACGGAACGATTCATATGATATATCGAGACCTTGTACAAGGAGATGTACGTTATGAGCATACGCATTAAACAAGAAACATGTATTGGCTGCGGCCAATGCATCGATGTCTGTCCGGGCAGCTTGATTGGCCGGGACGCAGACGGCAAGGCACAGATGCAGTACCCCAAAGACTGCTGGGGCTGTGTATCCTGCGTCAAAGAGTGCCCTGTCGGGGCCATTGATTTTTATCTTGGTGCCGATATGGGCGGCCGCGGCAGTACGATGCATACCGTCAAAGAAGGCCGCTTCACCCATTGGTGCGTTCAGCTGCCGACAGGAGAAGAGAAATCCATTACTGTCGATGCTGAAGAAGCAAACACATATTAATTACTAGGAGGCATATTATGAGTGAACTATCTCATCTCGACAAGTTAGAGGCAGAAGCCATTTATATTATTCGCGAAGTAGCTGCAGAATGTGAAAAACCAGTCATGCTCTATTCGATAGGCAAAGACAGCTCGGTCATGCTTCATTTGGCCCGCAAGGCGTTTTACCCGGAAAAACCGCCGTTTCCGTTTTTGCATGTCAATACGACGTGGAAATTTAAAGAAATGATTCGGTTTCGTGATGAAACGATGAAAAAATACGGCCTGCAGCTGATTGAATACATCAACCAGGAAGGGGTCAAGCAAGGCGTAAATCCCTTTGATTACGGTGCAGCCTATACAGACATCATGAAGACGCAGGCATTAAAACAAGCACTGCGCAAATATGGTTTTACGGCAGCCTTTGGCGGCGGCCGCCGGGATGAAGAAAAATCCCGTGCCAAAGAACGAATTTTTTCATTCCGCAATGAAGCACAAGCTTGGGACCCTAAAAACCAGCGCCCGGAAATGTGGAAACTGTACAATACGCACATCCACAAAGGCGAAAGCATGCGTGTCTTTCCGATTTCCAACTGGACGGAAAAAGATATTTGGCAGTACATCAAACGGGAACAGATTGACATTGTTTCCCTGTACTTTGCCAAAGAACGTCCTTGTGTGTACCGGGACGGCAATATCATTATGGTCGATGACGACCGCATGCGCTTAAAACCCGGTGAAAAAATACTGCATAAAAAGATTCGCTTCCGCACGCTGGGGTGTTACCCGCTGACAGGCGGCATTGAATCGGATGCGGATACATTGGATGCGATTATTGATGAAACGTTGAGTGCTGTGTCATCTGAACGGACGAGCCGTGTAATCGACAAAGAAGCAGCAGGCAGCATGGAACGCAGAAAGAGAGAGGGGTATTTCTAATATGAACAGAAACGGAAATGGGTTATTAAAATTTATTACATGCGGCAGTGTTGATGACGGTAAATCGACACTGATTGGCCATTTGCTGTATGATGCCAAGCTGTTGTATGCCGATCAAAAGAAAGCTTTGGAATTGGAAAGCAAGGTCGGCAGCCGCGGCAGCGCTATTGACTATTTGCTGCTCTTGGACGGCCTAATGGCAGAACGAGAACAGGGTATTACGATTGACGTAGCCTATCGGTATTTTAGTACGGACAACCGCAGTTTTATCGTAGCAGATACACCGGGACATGAAGAATATACGAGAAATATGGCCGTAGGCGCTTCGTTTGCCGATTTGGCAATTATCCTGCTGGATGCGACGAAGGGCGTATTGGTACAGACACGCCGCCATGCCCGTATTTGTGCTCTCATGGGGATTCAGTACTTTATTTTTGCTGTCAATAAGATGGATTTGGCGCACTATGATGAAGCTCGTTTCCATGAAATCGCAGCACAAATTGAAGAACTGCGCCAGGAATTGGGACTGAAGCACGTCATTTTGATTCCTGTATCGGCAACAGAAGGGGATAATGTTACTAAGGCATCAGAAAACATGCCCTGGTATCAAGGCCCTGCTATCCTGCCGTATTTGGAAACCGTCGATGTAGAAGAAAATCAGGAAGAAGGGTTTTACCTGCCGATTCAGCGTGTCTGCCGCCCTAACCATACATTCCGTGGATTCCAGGGAGAAATTGAAAGCGGTACGCTGACTGTAGGCGATACGATTACGACGCTTCCCAGCCGGGAAGAAGCCAATGTCAAATCGATTCTCATTGGTTTTGATACGTGCCAGAAAGCCGTAAAAGGATACAGCTGGACAGAGAAGTAGATGTGTCCCGCGGCTGTGTATTTACCAAACAGACAGACATACCGCTCAGCCAAAAATTACGGCTACCCTGCTTTGGATGGATGCTGAAGATTTGATTATAGGCAAAGAATATCTGGTAAAAGTAGGCACCAAGGAAATTGTCGGCGTACTGACCGATATCAAACATAAAATTGACGTGAACACCGGTGCGTATTTAGCAGCTACGCATTTGACGAAAAACGAAATGGCTGTCTGCACGATTTTTGTACAAGAACCGATTGTCGTCGATGTCTTTTCCCATCACCGCACGCTGGGTGAACTGATTCTTATCGACCGCGTAACCAATATGACATCGGCCTGCGGCGTTGTGGTGGATACCAATAATGCCAATACAGACTACACGTTTGTTCAGGGACACCTGAAAGGACGCGGTGATATTTTTGAAGAGTTCTTCTATGGCGTACAGAGCCTGAATATCAATAAAGTAAAACCGGCACAGCGTCAATACCATGTTGGTGATAGTATTCCTGTAGTCGGGAAAACGTATGCATATCCCCATGATTTTGACTGCTTGATTCTGCGGGACCATATCGCTGTAGAAGTGCGAAACGATCAGATTCAAGCGATTTGTTCGCTCGATGACTATACGTATACAGGCAAACCATTGATTAATGGCCGCGGCTTTGCCATTCAGGTCAACAGTCCGGCTGCTTTCGCCCAATTCATGAATGAATATCAACATACCGGCGAAAATCCGGATGCAGAATTGTTTGAAACTTGGATGGATTTCGATACGTACCGCACGATTAAATTCCAAAATGATTTTTAATGAATTGCCTATATAGCATGCGGCACAAACATAAAAAATATCAATCTTTTTCTTCAAAGGTTTTACGTTTGATGTTTGAAGAAAATATTTTCGTTTTATGCTGTAAATACTGCAAACTGTAAACTGCAGGCAAAAGGGAGGCACCGTTTCGTGTGCCTTCTTTTCGTCTGTCTGCATTGTCAGGTCGGCGTGCATCTTGAATGTACTTTCCGTATGCCTGACAGTATATGGAAGACAATAATACATGATGGTACAAGCATAAAATTACCATAAATAATTCATAAAAATAACGAATAAATAGGGATTGGAGAATGTAGAATGCGTCCGGAATATATGGAAATTTGGCATAGAAGTATACAAAATTTATATAAAAATTAAAAATACAGAAAAAATAAAGAAAATTTTCATATACGCATAAAAATATTAGTACGTAAAACGCATAATGTCGTATGAGTATTTTTTATTTTATATAAAAATATAACTTTTTACAGTGTGGACGGCTGGCTGTATAGTTGACATACCTACTCAATGGTGCTAAATTAGCATATACAAAGCAATGCAATGCGGATTTTGCAAGGTATTGGTTATTATAGTAGTGCATAAATAATTTTCTTTTCAAGCACCGTACTTGCTAATGACTTTGTATATAGTTATGTTAGGAGGAATTAGTCATGAATGGTGTTGTTTTAGTAGTATGTGCTATTGTCATTCTGGCAGTAGCCTATCGGTTCTACGGCAGATGGCTGGCTAAAACGTGGGGAATCGATCCCAGTGCGTTGACACCGGCTCATCGTCTGCAGGACGGTCAGGATTATACGCCGTCTTCCAAGTTTACGGTATTTGCCAATCAGTTTTCATCTATTACAGGTGCTGGCCCTGTTACGGGCCCGATTATTGCCGCTGCCTACGGCTGGCTGCCGGCTTTCTTGTGGCTGATGTTTGGTTGTGTTTTCTTTGGTGCCGTACAGGACTTTACCGCGTTGTATGCATCCATGAAAAATGACGGCAAATCCATGGGCGTGCTGATTGAAAAGTATATTGGCAAAACAGGCCGTCGGTTGTTCTTATTGTTCTGCTGGGTATTCAGCCTGCTCGTTATTGCTGCATTTGGCGATATTGTTGCCAAGACGTTCAATGGCTTTGCTAAAGACGGTTCGTTGATTCTCCCGAACGCAGCCGCTGCTTCTATTTCTATGTTGTTCATTTTCGTAGCTATTGCGTTTGGTCTGTATATCAAAAAATTCAAACCGAGTGAACCTGTTCGATTTGTGATTGCCATTATTTTGCTGATTGCCATGCTGTATGTCGGTATTGATTTGCCGATTTACTTAGGCGCCAGCACATGGCTTACTATTATTTTTGTTTATATTTTCTTTGCATCCATCATGCCGATGTGGCTTCTTAAACAGCCTCGCGACTATATCAGCGCGTTCCTGCTCTTGATGATGATTGCCGGCGGCGTAGTAGGTATTTTTATTGCACAGCCGACCATCAACATGCCGGCTTTTACACAGTTTAATGTAGGCGGCAAAGATTTGTTCCCGATTTTGTTTATTACCATCGCCTGCGGTGCTGTTTCCGGGTTCCACAGCCTTGTTTCTTCCGGTACCTCTTCCAAAACATTGGATAATGAAAAAGACTGTGTATTTGTTGGATATGGTTCCATGTGTGTAGAATCCGTTTTAGGTGTTGTATCGTTGGTTATTGCCTGCGCAGCTGCTTCCAACGGTCATGTAGCTCAAGGCACACCGTTCCAGATTTTCTCTGGTGCTGTTTCCGGATTCTTCACGATGTTCGGCCTTTCTCAGACAACGGCTGCCTGCGTAATGACGATGTGCGTATCAGCTTTAGCCTTGACAACACTGGATGCTGTTGGCCGTATTGGCCGTATGTCCTTCCAGGAATTGTTTGCTGTTGATGAAGGCGAAGAAATGAATGCTATTCAGAAAATCTGCGTCAATAAATATGTCGCAACGATTATTACTTTGGCATTAGGCTATTTGCTCTGCTTAGGCGGTTATATGAATATTTGGCCGCTGTTTGGTTCAGCAAACCAGCTTCTTGCTGCAATGGTATTGATTTGCCTGACTGTATTTTTGAAAATGACAGGCCGGAAGAGCTGGATGCTGTACGCTCCGATGGTTATCATGTTCTGTGTTACGATGACGGCACTTGCTGAATCAGCATATGCATTAATTATTAAAATTGCGTCCGGCAACTGGACGATTCTGATTGAAGGGCTGCAGTTTGTTCTTGCTATCGCGTTGATGGTATTGGCTGTTTCCATTGCCTGCCACTGCGGTAAAGAATTGAAAAAAGCAGGTCATGCAGAAGAAAAAGCACAGCCGACAGCGAATCATTAATCATGTAATATAACTACAAGAAGCCAGTCTTGGAAATTTTTCTAAGGCTGGCTTTTTTATGAACGAATAAAAAGCACTGCATATCCATCAAACGGTTGTGGATGTGCAGTGCTTTTGCTTGTCTGGCAGTTAGTCTTTAAAATACGGCTTAAAGACAGAACGATTAGGTTCTTTATGTACTTTTTTTTCTGTGCGTCGATATTCTTGTCCGTTTTCGCTGCGGTTTCTGGAGTTGGGGGAGAAATGACGGCGTTTAGTAAACCGACGTTCTCCGTCCCGCTGTTCTCCGCTGCCGTTTTTAAAATCACGACGGGAACGTCTGTCACCGCGGCTGCGGTCATTGCGGCGGCCTTGCGGACGGCGGGAATGACGAACACGAAGTGGTGCTTCTTCTGTGATTTTGACAGGTGTCATGTCCGGTTCTTTGGTGAGCAGCTTGATGGCTGCAGAGAGTAAGGCTACGGAATCAAAATGCGTAAGCAGCTCTTCGGCATTGGCACGGTACGTAACGGCACTTTCATCTTCAGTGGCAGCGACAAGACGGCGGATAGCTGCCTGCTGTGCGCCTTCCAGTGCTTCTGAAAATGTCGGGGCCTTACGGCGGGCAATGCGGCGTTTGATAAGCCGTTCGATAGCACGCAGATGTTCGATTTCGCGGGGAATGACAAAGGTCGTAGCTTCACCGCTTTGTCCGGCACGGCCTGTTCGGCCTACGCGGTGTACATAGCTTTCCGGGTCCTGCGGCAAGTCATAATTGAAGACATGCGTAACGCCGCTGATGTCCAGGCCGCGGGCGGCTACGTCTGTAGCGACGAGGATATCAATCGTCTTTTCACGGAACTGACGGATAACGGCATCACGCTTGGCCTGCGTCAAATCACCGTGAATGCCTTCGGCAGAATAGCCGCGCTTTTTCAATGCTTCCGATACTTCGTCAACACGACGTTTGGTGCGGACGAAAATAATGGCTAAATCCGGTTCCTGCAAGTCGAGCAGACGGCACAAAATATCGAATTTTTGACGGTCCGGCACTTCAATGTAAGATTGTTCAATGAGGTCGATCGTTACTTCCTTGGCTTTCATGCGAACGATTTCAGGGTCATGGAGAAATGTTTCAGCCAGCGTCTGAATCGGTTTGGGCATCGTAGCTGAAAACAGCAATGTCTGCCGTGTATCCGGCGTAGCAGCCATAATCAAATTAATATCTTCAATAAAGCCCATATCGAGCATTTCGTCTGCTTCATCTAAAACAATCGTCGATAAGTGGCTGAGGCTGATAGTGCCTCGTTTCATATGGTCAATAAGACGTCCCGGCGTGGCGACGACGATTTGCGGGCATTTGCGCAGACGGCGAAGCTGGCGTTCCATATCCTGACCGCCATAAATAGGAATCGTCTGAATCGGTGTGAATTGTGCCAAATGATTCAATTCTTCTGCTACCTGCATAGCCAGTTCACGAGTCGGTGATAAAATAACGGCCTGAATATCTTTCGTCGGTTCAGCTGCCAAAATCTTTTCCAGTACAGGAATACCGTAGGCAGCGGTTTTGCCTGTGCCAGTCTGGGCCTGGCCAATCATATCTCTGCCGGCCATAGCCACTGGAATAGCACCGGCCTGGATGGGGGTAGGTTCTTCAAACCCCATTTCGTTGAGGGCCTGGATAATCACGTCGCTAATATTTAAATTTTGGAATTTTTCTAACATGGAATCCTCCTTTTGTATAACTTTTTTATTATATCATCGCTATAGGTAAAAAGATAGGGGAAACCTTGATTATATATAAACTTTACCGGGTATTGACGGTGTATGTATGGCCGTTTAATTAAAAAATATTTAAGAAAAGTTAGAATGAAATCCATGCTTTTTAGTGAACAAAAGTGTACCACTCATTACTGCATTTTATAAAAAATATGAATTTTAATTTAATTTTAATCTAATTCTAATCTTATTTTAATCTTTGTCTGGTATAGTAGAGGTATACTCATAATGACGGAGGTATACCGTATGAACGATAGACAATTAGGTATGCGCGGCGAAGAAGCTGCTGCACAGTATATTCGCTCCCAAAAACACTACAAGATTCTTTGTAAAAATTACCGCAGCCGCTTAGGAGAAATAGATTTGATTGCTCAGGACGGCAGCGTAATTGTTTTTATTGAAGTGAAAACCCGCAATTCCCGGCAGTATGGTCAACCTGCAGAGGCTGTTGAAAAGCATAAGCAGCATAAAATCACGCTGACAGCGAAATCTTATTTATCACGTTACGGCCTATGGCATACCCCCTGCCGTTTTGATGTGATTGAAGTCATGCTGTCTTCTGCAGGATTTCGTATTCATCATATTCCACACGCCTTTTTAAGCGTAGAATAAGGAGCTGCCTATGTTTGCACGTATCTATGGTGCTACTATTTTAGGATTGCACGGCAATATTATTACCGTTGAAACAGATATTTCCAATGGACTGCCGGCTTTTGAAATTGTGGGTCTAGCCACTACATCAGTCAAAGAATCCAAAGAACGAGTTCGCTCAGCAATGAAAAACAGCGGCTATGAATTTCCCATGCGCCGCATTACAGTCAATTTGGCCCCCGCCGACCTTAAAAAAGATAGTGCCGGCCTAGATGCCGCTATCGCTATTGGTATTATGGTATCCAGTGGGCAAATTCCAGCTGAAAAATGCCAACAAACGATGTTTATCGGTGAATTAGCGCTAGACGGCAACGTTCGCCCTGTGACGGGGATTTTGCCTATGATTTTACAAGGCGTAGCAGATGGTTTTCGCACGTTTTTTGTCAGTACAGCTAATGCTGCTGAAGCCCTTCTTTGCGGTGATGCTGTTATTTATGCTGTGTCTTCATTTTCTGATATTGTTGAGCATTTATTAGGAACGACACGGCTTTCTCCGGCTGTTCCTGCCGCTTCACTGCACAGTACGCTGGAGTATACTGTTGATTTTTCTGAAGTTCAAGGCCAGTTTACCGCTAAGCGCGCGCTAGAAATAGCTGCTGCTGGCGGTCATAATGTGCTCATGATTGGCCCGCCCGGTTCAGGAAAAACGATGCTTGCCAAACGCATTCCTACGATTTTGCCTCCCATGAATCATCAGGAATCGTTGGAAGTTACTAAAATTTATAGCGTTGCTGGTTTATTTAAGCAATCGCAAATGATGTCGGTTCGTCCGTTTCGCAGCCCGCATCACACCATTTCCACGGCGGGTTTAATTGGCGGCGGCTCGATTCCTAAGCCGGGAGAAGTGACACTCAGCCACAACGGGGTCCTTTTTCTTGACGAACTGCCAGAATTTCCCCGTTCCGTATTGGAAGTACTGCGGCAACCTCTGGAAGACGGCATTGTCCACATCGCTCGTGTCAACGCGGCCTTATCCTATCCGGCTCGTTTTGTCTTAATTGCTGCCATGAACCCATGTCCTTGCGGCTTTCTTGGCGATAAAGATCACCCTTGCACGTGTACGACTGGGGAAATTCGCCGCTATGCCCGCAAAATTTCCGGGCCGTTGTTAGACCGCATTGACTTACATGTCACGGTAGAACGTCCTAATTACGCCGAGCTGATCACAGAAATACCACAGGAATCTTCTGCCGCTATCCGCAGCCGTGTTTTAAAGGCCCGCCAAATCCAAGAAGAACGGCTTCGTGGATTTGGGCTTAGCTGTAATGCCCATATGGGACACCGAGAAATTAAGGAAACGTGTCCTCTTACCAAAGAAGCGCAGCTGCTGCTAGAACAAGTCTTTAATAAACTCAAGCTCAGTGCCCGCAGCTATGACCGCATCATCAAAGTATCCCGAACGATTGCTGACTTATCTCATTCCAAAGAAATAGACGATACACATGTTGCGGAAGCGGTCAGTTACCGTAATACCTTGCAGAGGATGTGATACTATGCCCACAACGTCACTTGAATCAGAACGTTTATATACAGCAGCACTTCTTGCCATTCCGGAATTAGGTTCCCGCAGCATCCGCGCACTGGTAGCGCTGTTCGGCTCTGCAAAAACAGTATGGGAAACACCGGCATCGACACTGCAGGAAGCTGCCGGCTTATCTGCTAAAACCACGCAGTCCATTCAACACTATCGGCCTGACTACGATTGGGACAAACAACTGCACTGCCTCCAAGCATATCAGGTTCATCTTGTGTCGCTGTGGGAAGACTCATATCCTGCGGCGCTGCAGCAAACATTCAATCCACCGGTTATTTTATATTATCGGGGACAGCTTCCGCAAACCAACCGAACTGCCGCCATCGTTGGAGCTAGAAAAGCCACGCCGTATGGACTGAATGTATCGCAGACTATAGCCGCAGATATGGCTCGGCATCAGATTACCGTCGTCAGCGGCGGTGCCAGAGGCATTGACACCAAAGCTCATCAGGGTGCATTGTCGGCAAAAGGCAAAACGATTGCCGTAATCGCCAATGGACTGGATATTGCCTATCCCAGCGAAAATAAACGGCTTTTTGCCGAAATCGCTGACACCGGCGGCGCTGTCATTAGTGAATATCCCTTTGGCATGCGGCCGTTAGCCGTCAATTTTCCTGCCCGCAACCGCATCATTGCTGGACTTTGCTGCTGTACGGTCGTCGTTGAAGCGGCGCTTCGCAGCGGCTCATTGATTACAGCTGATTTTGCTTTGGAAGAAGGTCGTGATATCTTTGCCGTTCCCGGCAGTATTTACTCCACTATGAGCAAAGGAACTCATGAACTTATTCGTAAAGGAGCGATTATTCTTACACAGGTAGAAGACATTCTGCAGGAATACGGCTGGGACCAAACGAAAAAAGCACACGCTTCCAAGCAGACGTATACCCTTACGCTGGAAGAATCAGCCGTTCTCAATGCACTCTCTTACGATGAAGCCATGTCTCGTGAAACTCTGATCATTAAAACCAAATTTACGCCGTCTCAGCTCAGCTCCATTATATTAAAATTACAGCTGCAGGGGTTTGTAGAAGAAATCAATACCGCCTGGATTCGAAAGGGAAATGTGTAAGCAACGCAATGGTATTAGCCTGTAAATAGAATGAGTCATAAATATAGAAAATACTATGAACAGATAATCGTAGTATTGCGATATGGTATAAAAAGATATATGATAAATTTAATAAAGAGCATTGTTAGTGTAAAATAATTGTGGGAAAACTTTATTAGGCTAAAAAGAGGAACATATAAAAAAAGAAGGAACTTCTTT
>CAKPVJ010000030.1 GCA_934193515.1 uncultured Megasphaera sp.
TCATAAATAACAAACTGATTTTATTGCCAACAAGTTCCAGTTAAATAAAATACCCACAACAACTTGACACTATCTATATATATTAAGGTATTGATAAAATAATACATATGTGATATGATAAATGGCATGAAAAACAATACATATATCATGGGGGTATAGCTCAGCTGGGAGAGCGCTTGCATGGCATGCAAGAGGTCAGGAGTTCGATCCTCCTTATCTCCACCATACGTATAGGATTATTGCATGAAGTATTTCGGCATCATGCAATAATCCTTTTTTTAGTTTTTGGTTTGAAGTTTGAAGAAAAAATTGTAATACTGCAACTAAGCACTTTACATTGCATAATAAAAGGGTTGCAATAAAATGGACAAACAAATCTCCTTTTGTTGCAACCCTGTAAAATTTTTCGAAAGATAAAGAGGTATAGTCTGTTCCTCAATTAAAACCAAACAGCAGTATCTAGGGCATTGACAGAGCCTTCAGCAGCCATATGAACGGTTTTTATTTTCTCGGTATCGGTAAAAAGACACAGGCAGGCGTTGGACGCAGCGTGTGTTTTGACAAACTCGTTGTCAAATTCTAAAAGTTTATCTCCTTTTTTTACATGCTGGCCGTCTTTGACCAATACGGTGAATCCCTGGCCCTGCAGTTTTACAGTATCAATGCCGATATGCAGCATGTATTCTGTGCCGTCGGCGGCAGTAAGTCCTACGGCATGTTTGGTATCAAACACAAAGGTTACTTCGCTGTCGGCAGGGGCGTATACTGTGCCGTCTGTCGGATATACCATGAAGCCGTCGCCGGTCATTTTGCTGGCAAATGCTTCATCCGGGGCATCGGTAATGGGATGCAGTTCTCCTGTGAAGGGTGAAGCAAAGTATGTTTTTTTATGAGTGTCATTTTTTTTAAATAAATTGAACATGGTGCGTAACTCCTCCTTGATGTCCTTATTCTAGCATATTTTATGGCAAAGGACATGCCTAAAATAGAAAAGAGCAACGATTTGCAGAATAATCGTTGCTCTTTCTTATATTTTAGAGAGGTATGAATGAACTGAAAGGGGAATTTCAGTTAAGCTTGTGCAGCTGCTTTGCCAAGTGCTGCGCATTCTTCAGAATTATTAGGCGTTTCATTGACAATAGCGGTGCCGATGATGGTTGCCCCAGCATCTTCTGTACGCTGTTTCCAAATATCCATCCATTCACCGGTGCCCCAGCCATAAGAGCCGAACAGACCTACTTTTTTGCCGTTTAATTTCGGAGCCAAGGCGGCAAAGAACGGTTCAACAACGCTGTCTTCCAATTCTTCAGCTCCCATTGCTGGGCAGCCGAGCAGGATAACATCTTTGCCAGCGACTGCATCTACGCTTGTATCTTCAAAGCGAACGGATTCAACATCAGCACCTGCGTCTTTTACAGCTGCTTCGATTTCCTGTGCCATTGCTTCTGTATTGCCTGTGCCACTCCAATATACGATTTCTACCATGATTTATTTCCTCCTTATGCTACAATGAGCGATTCTAGGGTTGTCCCGACAGCGAACCGATTGATGTAATCTTGTCGACAGCATTCGTATTGATGAAAAAGGTGCGATGCTTTGGCGGCATCTCCATACACTTTCCATTCGCCGCATAGTTTGGCATGATTTCCTCTGTTGATGATGAATCCATAGACATCTTCCAGCGGGTAGCCAAGGAAAATGCCTGATTCATGTGGGAAACAGCCGCCTTTACGAAAGCGATAGGATAAGTATGTCAGCATGGTGCTGAGAGAACTTTCTCCTGCGTAGCCAAACCGTTTTAAAAAGTTTTGAATTTTAGGTTGCTTGACGTACGCTTCAACCATTGTCGGTCGATATATATACAGCAGCGTGCGCTGGGGACAGCAATATAAAATGCGAAAGTGAAGCCCTTTTGAATTATACTTGTGATTATAATTATCAAGTAACTTTTGGTATTCTACTAGGGATTCCTGACGGGGGAGGCAAAGAAGCGCGCCCATTTTTAATCCAGCTAATGTAGGAGAACAGTGATTTACTAATATGGCATCGATATTCATATGCATCCTCCGTTCCTTTCCGTTTATGGCAATACTATACCAAGAATGCAAATCAATGTCAATATTAAAACGAGATAATTTTTCAATTATTACTAAAAATTACATACATCAGCGACTCTATTCTAAACATGGAATTTGATGTATAATAATCAAAATGCAATAAAAGGGAGTGTTGTCGTATGGATACGCAGGAAAATAAAGTAAAGGAAACAAATTGGTGTTTTGGCTGCGGCAAAGAAAATCCGATTGGTCTAAAACTGGATATGAAAATCGAAGGAGATAGGTGCTGCGCCTATTTTGTAGCACGTAAAGATTTAGAAAGTTATGGAGATAGAATGCACGGCGGCATTACCAGTACGCTGTTGGATGAAGTTATGGGGGATTATGTATTTCGTGTTGCTGGTACTCCGGCATATACGGCCAAACTGGATATTCGGTTTCGCAGTGCTGTACGCATTGGGGAAAGAGTGAAGGTAGAAGGATGGATTGTTTCACACCGCGGCCGTTTGTATGTTACAAAAGGTAGAGTACTGCATGAAGATGGAACGACTGCCGCTGAAGCAGAAGCTAAAATGATGTTGGCCGCGTCAGACACAAACGATTAAGAACACTGCAGCAGTAACGCTGCGATAGGAAAAGGTTCAGATAGACTTGAATATATAAAAAAGGTTCATCGTGTTATAGGTGATATAACCGATGAACCTTTTTCGTCGCTGTATTATTGTTCTGTCAGTGCTTGTTTCAGTGCTTTAGCAAACTGATCCGGACAAGAGGTCATCTTGCCGCCGCAGCGAATGCCTTCGAGTCGGGAAATCGCATCACTGGGGGTCATTCCTTCTACTAAACGGCTGATGCCCTGCAGATTTCCGGGACAGCCGCCAACAAATGATACGTTTTTAATCACACCGTTTTGAATATCAAAATGGATTGCTTTGGAACAAACGCCTTCCGGCTGGTATGTGTACATCTAAAATTACCTTCTTTCTATGTGAGTGCAGCAAGAATCGTGCTTTTGGGCTGAACGCCGATGAATTGCTGAACGACCTTGCCGCCTTTGAAAACGAGAAGCGTAGGAATTGCATTGACGGCAAAGGACTGCGCCAGCTGAGGCTGTTCATCGACGTTAATCTTGCCGACTTTTATTTCCGGATGAGCGGCTGCAATTTCATCTACCACAGGCGAGAGCATCTGACAGGGCCCGCACCATGCTGCCCAAAAATCGACGAGAACGGGAACCGTAGATTCTATAACTTCCGATTGGAAATTTTCTTTTGTAATGGTAATTGCCATCGTATATCACTCCTTCATAGCTTCGTTTTTATGTCCCCATGGACAAGTATAGTATAACAGAAAGCGTCAAGAAAATCTTCTTTTCGTCTATAAAAATCACCTATTCAGTAGAAATAAAGTGGGTTATAATAAAAGAAATACCATATGTCGTATTGATGAACAGAAGGAGAAAAAAAGTATGAGAACTGGAACAGGAATTATAGAAGCAACATATGAAAATGGATTAGCGAAAGTGCAGACAAACCGCAATAATTTATATACGCCCTGCAGTGACAGCATGTGTGACAACAATGTCGTCATCGATGCCGTAAATACTATTGGTGCTGCAAAAGGACAATTTGTCAAATTTAATATACCTGAAGATAAAGTAGCTGTTGGCGGCGTCATGTGCTTTGGCATGCCTCTGGCCTTGATTATTATTTGGGGCATTTTTGGCTATTGGTTTGGCAGCAACTATGGGTATACCTGTGAATTGACTGCGTTTGCCGGTATGATTGCCGGTGGTCTCATTGGAGCATTTTTATTGAAACAATATGAAAAAAAGATTAACAATAATGCTACCAAAGTGGAAATTGTAGAAATTATTGGCGAATAACTAGGTGTACAGCGTACGGGTGTCACATAACGTTTTTTGCTTGAAGTTTGAAGAGAATGAATCGTAATGCTGTAAACGATGCACGTAACACGGTCTGCAACAAAATGGACTAAGAGTTCTCATTTTGCTGCAGGCTGCTTTTTTATTCTTTTGTCAGTTTGCTGTATACGAGAATGCTTATGATGAATACAGAAGGCAGAATATAATCCCAGTGGGATGAATACAAAATGAAATACGGACGAATACTGGTATCGTGCAGAATCAGTGAAGCCGATGTGTAGGCAAGAACGGCAGCACCACCCGGTATTAGAAACGGAAATCGATCCATCAGGCGGGCTGTCAGCTGGCTGCCCCAGACAATGATGGGAATACTGATGGTCAGACCTGTTAGAACGAGAAACAGGCTGCCATGAGCGGCTCCGGCCACTGCGAGTACATTATCAATGCCCATGGCGGCATCTGCAGCGATAATTGTCCGTACGGCGGCTGCAAACGACGTAGAAGAAGCTGGGGAAGCGGTGTGCGTTTGATTGGATTTCAGGAGTTTGAAAGCAATAAAAAGCAGCATACAGCCGCCGACAGCCTGCAAGTAGGGAATCGTGAGTAAGTATGCAGCCAGCAATGTCATGATGATACGAATGACGACGGCGCCGGCCGTGCCGAGATACATGACTTTTTTCTGCATGTGCTTTGGCAACTGGCGGGACGCCATGCCGATGACGACAGCATTATCGCCGCCTAATATAATATCGAGCAGGATAATAGAGCCAAGGGAAAATAAAAAATGGTTGAAAGTCATATCCATAGTGTCCTCTCCTTTGCGTATGAAATAAAAAAAAGACTTTTAATACACCGTTTCGATGTATTAAAAGTCTCACTTAACGAATACGTATTCGCAGACCGTGCCAGCAGCTGTTGCTGCAGTGATTGTTGACACGTTCCTTTAGAAGTTACTCCCTTTTAATGGACAATTTCATTGTATAGGATACATCATGTGTTTGTCAATTGCGTTTTTGGCATTACCAAAGATTGTCTTCATCATTAAATTGCCATGTATAAGGAGCGGAACAAATTTCCATATCATCATGTTGTTTGATTTCATCGATACAGCTGACAGAGCATTCGATGTTTTCTAATGCCAGCGTATTTTTTATGCGAACAATTTTCGCATTGTTGGGGACGGGAAGAAATGAATGCGCCATGGCCATTTCAATAGCGTCTTTGTCGCTGTTGGCATATAAAGGCATCGCTCCCATGCGGAATGATTTTGCCGTAATGATGTTGGTGTACGTAGAGGCAAAATCAATTTTGTTGGCAAAACGGTAGCTGATAATATCGGCTACACCCGCACCGGCTGCATTGCCGTGAGCTGCCTGCGTAATATCGAGCAGCACTATTTTTTCAATATCCGGTGCTAATGCCCGAAATGCAGCTTCTTGACTGAATCGTTCGGTTCGTCCTGTGACGTTGGGGTCCATGCCGGCACCGCTGATTTCTTTGCCGACTTCATCGATAATCAATACGTCAATGCGCGGCAGTTTGAGACGGGGCATTTCTTGTTTGGCACGTACTTGCAGCGCAGCGTCGCGTTTCAAAATTTGCTGTTTGGGAATGACTTCCAGGCAGGCAATATCATCACTGGGACTTTGTACGAGGCCAACGGCAAAAACGACATTTACGTGCTGCATAAATGCGCTGGCTACTCGTTCCAGATTGGGACCAAAATGGTCATAGCCATGAGCATGAAAGGCAGCAGCCCCTTTGTGTTTGCCGACACCAATGCAAATCATTTTTAATAAGCCGGATTCATGGTCATACTTGAAATGGGTATGAGGCTTGATTTTGTTAAAAAGGATAATGCCATCTGCTTCATAGGCGTTTTTATCACAGTAGACAGGAAAGCCATCATCCAGCGAAGCAACTTGGACGACTTCCATCGTGGAGAGAACCGGAACGCCTAAATATTCTTCATGAATGCCGAATTGAGCCAGATGTGCTTTTTGCCCTTCTGCTGTGGCACCGGCATGGCTGCCCATGGCCGGAAATACGAAGGGAAGAGCGCCCCAGGCTTTTAATTGGTCACAGAGCGTTTTCAACAGTTCTTTATAGTGAGGAAGTCCTCGGCTGCCGGCCGTGATGCCGATGCGTTTGCCTTTTAAGGCTGCGATGGCGGCAGCATCCAGCGTTTGCAGCTGTTCTTTGAGTGTTGCTGCCGGATCTGCTAGGTCTGTATGGGGAAATGTTTGATGCACTTTTACCATTTGAGGAATGACAATACCGTCAGTCAACGATTTTTTATCTAATTTAGGAAAAAACAAGAAAATAACCTCCTTTAGGTGGATTAGGCAATGTAAGTATAAAAAATCCTGCCATAAAATGCAATGCATATATTATGGCAGGTATTGTATGGTTTAGAATGCAGGAAGGATAGTTCCCTGGAAGTGATCCGCAATGAATTTTTTAATCGGTTCAGACTGATAAATAGCTAATACTTTCTGGTACGTTGCATTGTCTTTATCTTCTTCACGAACAACCATTACGTTGGCATACGGAGAATCTTTGCTTTCAACAAGAATAGAATCTTTCTGTGGATTTAAGCCTGCCGGAATCGCATAGTTGGTATTAACGCAAGCCAAATCAGTATCATCCAAGGAACGAGGAATCTGTGCGGCATCCAATTCAACAAATTGAAGGTTTTTAGGATTTTCTGTGATATCCGGTACAGAAGCATCAACAGAATTGCCGTTTTTCAATTTAATCAAACCAGCTTGCTGCAGGAGAAGCAGTGCGCGGGCACCGTTGGTAGGGTCATTTGGAATCGTGACTTTGGCACCATCAGCGACTTCTTTGATGTCTTTATATTTGTGAGAATATACAGCCATAGGAAGAATAATCGTTTTGCCGATAGAGGTTAATTTTAAGCCCTGTTTTTTGACGACATTATCGAGGTACGGCTGATGCTGCATGGAGTTCATATCCAAATCTTTTTCGGCTAAGGCTTTATTCGGCTGTACATAATCGTTGAATTCTACGATTTTGATGGTAATGCCCTGTTTGGCCGCTTCTTTAGCGACTTCTTCCATGACTTCTGCATGCGGGCCGGCCGTTACGCCCATTTTAATTTCTTTTTTGTCAGAGCTGGCACTGTTGTTGTCAGAGCCGCCGCAGCCAGCAGCAAAAATGCAGGTCGTAGCAATCAAGGCAGCGGCGAGAAGTTTTTTAATAGATGAATTCATGAATAATCAAATCCTTTCTGGTGGTAATTATGTATTGACTTAACAAAAAGAAAAGCCGTCAACAGATGACGGCTTGATTATTCACGCGTTCATCTGCCGGTATATACCGTTGGACTTGGCACCTATCCCATATGGGGGTTGCCGCAGCGTCATCGGGCCAATCCCTCGACTGCTCTTGATGAAAGACAATGTTGTGTTGTTGCTGTACATGTTATCATTGATTATGCTGTATGTCAATATCCAAGATAAAAAATTTGGCACATAAACGACGATTTCATGCAGAGATATCTAGTGCATGCAAAGGATAAAACAGCAAAACCAGGCAGACGGCAGCAGCGTGCGTCATATTTATGCATCAATGAGTTTGCCCGGATTGAGAATCAGCTTGGGATCCATAGCCCGTTTGATGGTTTTCATGACAGCCAATTCGCCGTTGGGCGTAAATTCTTCCATGTATTTGAGCTTTTTCGCGCCAATACCGTGTTCGCCGGCAAGACGGCCGCCGACGCTGTATGCATAGGCGTAGACTTGCTGATGAAATTCTTCAACATTTTTATTCCATTCTTCGTCGCTCATATCCATCTTGCAAAGGACGATGTGCAGATTGCCGTCGCCAATATGAGCGTTGATTTTAACTTGGAAGGGATAATTTTCACCGATTTCCATGATTTTTTCAATCGTGGAAGCGATTTTGTGGACAGGGACGACGACATCGTCTGTGAGGAATACTTTGCTGACCATTTCGCAGGATGTCTGCACATTGCGGCGCATGTTCCAAATGCGGTCGTCGGCTTCCAAAACATCTACAGCACCGGAATCTTCACAAATCGTGCAGACAGAATCCATTTTTGCATCCAATTCGTCTTCCCGGAACGTTTCTACCGTAATGATGACATAGATGCCGTCTTCATAGTGAGGCATATCGGAATATTTACAGTAATCAGCCGTATCGCGGACATAGGAATTGTCCATGTATTCTACACTGGTCGGATCGATGCCGGCTTTCAGCAGTTTGGGGACCATGTACAATGCTTTTTTTGGGTCTGTATACACGGCCAGTACGTCGAAGCGGTAGGGCGGCAGGGGAATCAATTTGACAGTAACTTTAGTAATAATACCCAGCGTACCTTCGCTGCCGATAATGAGCTGTTCCAAATCATAGCCTGTAGAGCACTTTTTGAGGATACTGCCGCATTCGACGATATCGCCTGTCGGAGTAACCATTTCCAGGGAATAGACTTGGTGGCGTGTTACGCCGTAACGAACGGCACGCAGCCCGCCGGCATTGGTAGCTAGGTTGCCGCCAATTAAGCAGCTTTCTGCGCTGGAAGGGTCACCGGCATAGAGAAGGCCTGCTTTTTTAGCTGCATTTTGCAAGTCAACCGTACGGACACCTGCTTCAACAGTCATGTACATACCGTCTTCATTGAGTTCGATAATTTTGTTGAGTCGATCCATGCAGAGAACCAGACCGCCGCAGACAGGAATAGCACCGTCTGCCAGACTAGTGCCGCCGCCGCGGACCGTAATGGGAAAATCGTATTCATTGGCGAGTTTTACGATTTGTGAAATTTCTTCTGCAGTGGCAGGAAGAATGGCAGCTTCCGGTACATGAAACATCGCGGGATTTGTTTCATAATCTGTTTGATACTGGAGCAGCATGTCACGGTCGGTTTTTACATAAGACGGGCCGGTAATGTCTTTTAATTTTTCAATAATTTCCGGTGTAATCGGTTGATAGGTTTTCAAAAAAATACCCCCTTTGTTAAGTTGGTATTATTCTACCACGCAAAGAGGGTTTCGTGAAGGTATTAGAATTTTAAGTCAATCATCGCAGATACGCCAACGCCCTGCACCCGGTTGAGATTGGTTACATCCTTGGTGGCCAGTGGAATCAATGCCTTGGCTCTGGCGATGTTATTAAAGCTTCCTTCTAACTGACCGACAGCCTGTACTTTGTCAACTTGACCTTTCGGTCCGACAACTTGAACCGCACCGACGTATTTGCCGCTGCCGACGCTGATAATCGGGACGACTTTAGTTGCATAATCTGTTCCTACACCGTTTTTCATGAGCAGTTTGTTGAGAAAATCATTGATTTGCGGACCAAATTTATCAACGAGAACGGAAACGCCGCCGACTTTTAAAATAGAACCTAAGTTAAAGGCTTGTGTTGTGGCGATACCGCCGCCAAAGCCTAATAAAGATGCTGTAATCATACCGATGACGAGCTGTTTTTTCATATTGAAAACCTCCTTAAAAAGAGCTGATTCGTTCTATACGTATTATATCTTATTTTGTTTTCTTCCTCTAGCTAAGGATGCAAATATAGCTAAAAAGCATAACACGGCAAAGAGCAAAAAGGTCCCATGGATTGCCGTGTGGATAAAGTCTGCATATGAGGTATAAATAGTAGCCTGCATGGATAACATAAGCGTAACGAATGCCATGCTGAATGCCTGGCCTAGATTGCGTGCCAACGCGAGCATGCTGGAAGCAATGCCGTGATAAGCGGGTCTGACGGCACTCATAATCGCGCTGTTGTTGGGAGCTCCAAAGAACGCAGCACCTATACCGATAAGCAGCAGCACACCGATAAGAAGCCAAAGAGAAATATCATAATTGACGGCAAATACCAGCAGGCCCAGCGTCGTTAATCCCAGACCCAGCGACGATATGTAGCGAGCCCCGTAACGGTCTGACAACGTGCCGGCCCGTGGAGAAAAAAGGGCCATCATGATAGGCTGTGCTAAGAGAATACAGCCGGATACAGCAGGAGAAATGCCTAAAATAACTTGTAAATATAAAGATAACAGAAACGAGATGGCATAGGTAGCACTGTATTGAATCAAAGCTGCCAAATTAGACATAGAAAACGTAATATTGCGGAAAATAAACAGCGGCAGCAAGGGATGGTAAGAGCGACTTTCATGAAAAACAAAGAGAACAAGCAGTATCAGACCGAGCCATAAAAAGAAGCGGTTCGTTTCATACGAAGACAGTCCCCAAAGAAAAAAGACTATGCCGCTGACAGATAACGCCGAACTGACAATATTTACAAAAGGGGCGCCTTTGGCATACCATTCTTCATGGACGGGACGCATCATATAATGCGCTGCAAACGTCAGCAAGGCAGGAACGACAAAAATACAGCGCCAGCCGGCAAATTGGCTCAGTATGCCGCCGAGGACCGGCCCCAAGGAAAGTCCCAGATAGGTAAGAGAAACTGTGATGCCCAAAATCCGGCCCTGACAGGTTTCGTCTGTTGTCGTCAGCAGCAGGGGCATGTAAGATACATAGATGGCAGCCAGAAACATTCCCTGTATAATGCGAAGAACCAAAAGCAGGGGCAGCACCGGTGCAAAGGCAGCAAGCAGCGTAGATATGCCAAAACCGGCAAGGGCTGTCATATACGTGCGCCTTCGTCCGTAAATATCTGAAATCTTGCCAAACGGCAGGAGAAACGCGGCAGAAGCAATGAGAAATACTGTTACTACCCACGTCAATTTATCCGGCATCACGCCAAAATCTGCAGCCATGCTGGGAATGGCAATATTAAGCGCTGTAGAGAGAAATGACCCTGTAAAACTGATTAAGCAGATAGAATAAAAAATACGTTTCTTGCTAGGCATAACAAACCCTTCTTCCTGGAAACTAGATGTATGTGTTTTTGCCAGTACGCTGCGTGTGTTACGTGTTACCTATAGTATAACAAAAAATAAAGAAAAGAGGGGACGTGTGGCGGGAGAATCTCGGAAGAAAATGCAACATGCCTGCCTATACATTACGAAAAGACGAATAGTTGTAAACCCATAAAAGCGTATGCGAAAAAACAGATATGTGATGAAATGTAAAAAAAGTCTTGACAAAACAACACGAAAAGAGTACCATATGCGTAAACATTTGAAATGCAATGACCAAAATAAGTACACAAAAGTGAAGCGTTCAGAGAGTGCGGATTACAAGCTGAAAGTCTGCGCCGCAGTACATTTTTGTTGGAATGCCTTTGTGAGCAGAACGGCGGAATCTAGTATGCCGTTACGTATTTCCCGCGTTAAAGGGACTTGAGATACAGTTTGTCATGCCTAAGACAGATTGTAAACAGAGTGGAACCACGAGCCATCGTCTCTGTCAGGGAGATGATGGCTTTTTTGTATATAAAATAAAAAAATACAAGAGTGGTGTCGCTTATTAGTATACTAAAACGGTATACTAATAAGCGGAGATGGGGGAAGATGGACATGGATGAACAACGTATAAAAGAAAAGATTACTAATGAGTTTTATTGGTTTCACAAACATCCGGAGCTTTCATTTAAAGAATACAATACGACGAGTCGTATTCGACAGGATTTGAAAGATGCCGGGATTCGTATATTAGACTTGCCGTTGGAAACGGGTTTAGTAGCAGAATTTGGATCCGGCAGCCATCCGATTACGGCCATTCGTTGCGACATAGATGCGCTGCCTGTTACGGAAGAAGCTGACGTAACCTATCGGTCCGAATATGCAGGCTGCATGCATGCCTGCGGCCATGATTTTCATATTTCCGCTATCCTGGGAGCGGCATATCTGCTGAAGCAGCGGGAACAGGAAATCAATGGCACCATTCGCGTCATTTTTCAGCCGGGAGAAGAAGGACCCAGCGGGGCTTTGAAAATTATAGAAACAGGCATTATCGATGATGTGGATGCAATATTTGGCATGCATTGCACACCGCTGCTGGAAGTCGGGAAAATAGGATTTATTGATGGCCCAGCCATGGCGGCTGTCGATGCGTTTCAGATTGTATTTGAGGGAAAAGGCGTGCATGCAGCACATCCGAACAAAGGGGTCGATTCCATTGTTGCAGCGTCGGCTTTTGTCGGAGCGGTACAGACTGTAGTCAGCCGCAATATGGACCCCTTTGCAGCGAATTTAGTCAGTGTGACGCATATAGAAGGCGGCCATAATTGGAATGTTATTCCTAAGAGTACGTTGGTGGAAGGTACGACGCGGACGATGACAAGACAAGAACGCGTCGTGATAAAGAAACGAGTAGAAGATGTAGCGCAGCTTATTGCGCAAACCTACGGAGCACGCGCAACGGTCACTTGGAAACCGGGGCCGCCGGCCTTAGCAAATGATGCATCTTGGGGTGTTTTTGCAAAACACGTTGCGAAAGAACATCGGTTTGAAACCGCTCCTATGCAGCCGTCTTTGGGCGGAGAAGATTTTGCCTTTTATTTTGAAAAAACAAAAGGATATTTTGTGCAGGTTGGAACTGGATTATCATATCCCAATCATAATCCCAAATTTAAAGTAGACCCTGCCGCATTGTATCCGGCAGCCTCGTATATGGCTGATTTGGCAGTACAGGCAGTGCAGAAATTGCAGGATGATAAGGAGCAGGCACAATGATTCAATTTATGGATATTAGCAAAACATTTCAAACGAAAAAAGATACGATACATGCACTGAACCATGTTTCCCTGACCATTGATGACGGCGATGTATTTGGCATTATTGGTTTTAGCGGTGCCGGCAAATCGACATTGCTGCGAATGGTCAATGCGCTGGAAGTACCGACAACAGGTCATGTGGAAATTGATGGAAAAAATATAGATGCCCTTTCCCATAAGGAACTGCGCGGCGTACGCAAAAAAATCGGCATGGTCTTTCAACAGTTTAACTTGCTGGAATCAAAGTCCGTATACGATAATATAGCCATTCCGCTGCGGCTGAACAAGGCAGATACAGTGCAAATTCGCAATACAGTCATGAAGCTGCTGCAGTTTGTCAATTTGGAAGATAAAGCAGATGTCTATCCGGGACAATTGTCAGGGGGACAAAAACAGCGCGTCGGTATTGCCAGAGCGTTGGCAACCAATCCGTCTATTCTGCTGTGCGATGAAGCGACGAGTGCCTTGGACCCGGAAACAACGGACAATATTTTACAATTGTTGGAACGAATCAATAAAGAATTACATATTACTATCTTGATAGTTACGCATGAAATTCAAGTCATCCAGCGTATTTGCAATAAAGTAGCCGTCATGGAACATGGTCAGGTAGTAGAACAGGGTTCTGTGCTGGATGTATTCAGTAATCCGCAGCAGAATATTACGAAACGGTTTATTCAATCTGTTATTCCCGATACGATTCCCAATACCGTCATAGAAAAAATACGTGCGCAAAAAGATAATTATAAAATTGTTAAAGTGCGGTTCTTGGGAGATAAAGCAACCGATAATGTGTTGTATGAAATCAATCAGACGTTTGACGTACAAACGAATGTGTTGTTTGCATCGGTCAATGAATTACAAAAAAATGTACTCGGCATTTTTATCTTGCAGATTATTGGCACGGACACAGCGATTCAACATGTAATGGATTATATCGACAATAAAGGATTGCAATGGCAGGAGGTAATCATTTGATGGAAGCTACGTTAGGAGTGCCAATGTCGCAAATTATATTGGCAGCAGAACAAACTATATATATGGTTTTTGTATCGTTGTGCATCGGCACGGTATTGGCGATTATTATGTCCGTTGTATTGGTCTTGACCAACTCTGACGGCATTTTAAAAAACAAACCGATATTTATGGCATTGAATACGATCATAAATATTATCCGCAGCGTGCCGTTTATTATCTTGATGGTATTTATTTTGCCGCTGACAAAAATGATTGTCGGCACACGGATTGGGACGACGGCCGCATTAGTGCCGCTGGTCATTTTTATTGCGCCGTACTTGACGCGTCTGTTTGAAAATTCCATATTGGAAGTCAGCAAAGGTATTATTGAAGCAGCACAGTCGATGGGAGCTTCCTACTTTGAAATTATCTGGTATTTTTTGCTTCCGGAAGCCAAAGGCTCTCTGATTTTGTCGATTACGACAGGCACGATTGGGCTGATTGGCGCAACGGCCATGGCGGGGGTCATTGGTGCCGGCGGCGTCGGCGATTTGGCCTTGACCTATGGCTATGAACGATTAAATACGCCGCTGATGTTGTTTACTGTTATTATTTTAGTTATTTTTGTACAAATCATTCAATCTATTGGCAATTATTTTGCGTATAAAACGCGAAATCATTAAATTATATTATATCAGGCAGGGGGACAAAAAATGAATTTAGGAAAATGGAAAAAAGCAAGTGTATTGGCATTGGCATTGATTGTAGGAGCCGTAGCATTGGTAGGATGCGGCGGTAATTCTGCCAATACTGGAGACAAAAAAGAATTGACGTACAGTAAATCGCAGGGACCGTATTCTGATTTGTTTGAAAAAGGTATTAAGCCAATATTGGAAAAGAAGGGCTATAAAGTGACAGGCAAAGACATGTCTGAATTGCTGCAGGCCGATGTAGCCTTGAACGAAGGCGAAGTAGACTTCAATGTAGAACAACATACGGCGTATATGGAAAACTTCAATGAAAAACAAGGCGGCCATTTGGTGGCTTTGACACCGATTCCGACGGTGCCGGCCGGTATATACGCTGGTTCTAAGACCTCGCTGGATCAGGTTGCTGACGGTGATACCGTCGCTGTTCCGAATGATGCAGCCAATACGGCACGGGCCTATGCACTGCTGCAGAAAATTGGCTGGATTAAATTAAATCCGGATAAAGATTTGTCTACAGTAACGCAGCAGGATATTGTAGAAAATCCGCATCACCTTAAATTTACAGAAATGAAATCGCTGACGATTCCAGGTGTACGAAACGACTTTGATTTTATCGTTATTACCGGTTCTATTGTATATAATGCGAAAATTGATCCGTCTACGGCATTGGACAAAGAAGATATTTTGCCGCATTTACTGCTGCAGCTTGTTGTAGAAGATAAAAACAAGGATGCACAATGGGCTAAGGATATTGTAGCAGCGTACCACTCTGACGAATTTAAAAAATACATGAAAGAAAATAATAATGGCTTGTGGTTCGTTCCGGAAGATAAATAACGGCCGCAGTATATAGGACAGTCTTTGTACTAGAAAATGGTTTCTGGTGCAAAGGCTGTTTTTATATTTGTCAAAATCGAATTAAATCAGTACAATAAAGGAAAAGTATATACAAAGGCTGGGAACGAAATGGATAAAGAACATGTTTTTTTTGAAAATTATGCTCCGACGTGGGACCGGGACCGCAAAGAGAATAAAAAAATACTGCAGGATTTGATGCAGCTGGTACAGCTCAAGCCGGGCAGCTGTGTATTGGACGTTGGCTGCGGTACAGGCGTACTGATTCCGTATTTGCAGGAAGCAGTCGGCGAAGAAGGTCATGTAGAAGCATTGGATTATTCGCAGCAAATGCTGGATAAGGCGAAAGAAAAGTTTGCTCATTTGCCGCACGTTTCTTTCACAGAAGGGAATATTTTAAAATATGCGCTGCCGGAGAAATACTACGACGCGATTATTTGTCTTAATTTTTATCCGCATATCAGTCGGCACAGCCGTGATTTTATCAAAAAAATGAACAAGGCATTGAAGGATGACGGCATGCTCGTCATCATGCATGACATGCCGCGGCAAAAAGTAAATACCATTCATCAGGATGTTAAAGGAAGCCAGCCGCTGCTGCCGCCGGTAGATGTACTGGAAGCTAATCTTATCAGTGCCGGCTTTTCCGTGCAGATTGCGATGGATACGGAGTCGTTTTATCTCGTCAAAGTAGTCAAATACTTGGAAATGCCGTATATTCATTATCAGGAAGAAGAACAGGCAGAGGCAGCCGCACCGGTGTCCTGCCGTCAGCATAGCCATCAGCACAGTCATGAGCAGACTAAAATCGTATTAAACCGGCTGGCCCGGGTCAGCGGCCATTTGGAAGCGATTCGGAGAATGGTGGAAGATGGGCGGGACTGTAGCGATGTGTTGGTACAGTTGGCAGCAGTGGATTCGGCGATTGTCAGTGTCAGTAAAGTGGTATTAAAGGATCATATTGACCACTGCATTGTCGATGCTGTCAAAGAAAATGACCTGCAGTCTGTAGAAAATTTAAAGAAAGCGATTAGTACGTTTATAAAATAGCGGCGTTTTATAGTCGAATAGAATAAAACTATGGTATAATTAACATATATGTTGCATGCAGTAAAGGATGTGATTTCATGCAGTTTCGCGTGTTATTAGGTGATATAACGACGTGGCAGGCTGATGCGATTGTCAATTCAGCAAGTTCTAGTTTGTTGGGCATGAGTGGTTCTATAGATAATGCGATTCATCGGGCAGGCGGTATCTCGCTGACGGCGGCGTGCCGTTCGCTGCAGGGATGCCATACTGGCGAAGCTAAAATGACAAAAGGATATAAATTACCGGCTAAGTTTGTAATTCACGCAGTCGGGCCTATTTGGGTCGGCGGCAAACGAAATGAAGAAGCCGAACTGATTTCTTGCTACCGCAAGAGTATCCATATTGCAGAGGAAGCCAATCTGCATTATATTGCATTTACCTCGATCAGTACGGAAGACAAACGGTATCCGCGGCAGCGGGCAGCCAGTGCCGTGATTCCTGTTATCATGACAGACGGTACGCCCCTTACTCGTATCGACTTGGTCTGCACGGACCAGACTATGCAAGATACGTATACGCGGGCTGCTGTTATGTTTTGGCTGCAGCATCTCAACGAAGCGCATAAGGATGAATTAGTGCCTATGGTAGAAGAAGCCATGATTTCACTGGTCATGCTGCGTATCGAATCGGATAAGCCAGATCCTATCGCCTTGGCTGAACGAGTACGCAACATGAAGCGAGTTTTGCGGCCGTTTTTGGATATGAGCCAGCCGCGCAGTATCATGGATATTGAAAAAGCAGCCGATATGGTCATGCAGACCTATGCAGAAACCGGCAGTGCAATCAAAGAAGGCAATGGGCTGGAAGATATTCTGCCCAGCTACTGCCAGGAAGAGGAGTAATCAATGATGACAGGAACCCATGAAAAAGTACTTGCCCTTACGTGCCCGGCATGCCAAGGACAGGGAACATTTCAAACGTGGGATTGTATAGATGGAACCAACAGCCCAGAACTGCGCAAACGCATTCTGACGGATGAAACTTTGTTTTTTTACGAATGCCCCCATTGTCATGAGGCGATTCATGTAGAAAGCCCTTGTTTGTACATTAACAGACAGGAAAAATGGATGGTCTGGCATATTCCCGATCCCAAAGTACCCGTGACTTCGCAGGAAGTATGCAGTTTTTTGGGTGAGCCGTCTTTTGATGACTATTTGTGCCGGGCTGCGCTAACCTGGGGTGAATGGCGAGAAAAGATTATCGAAATGGAAAGCAGCTATGATGACCGTCTTTATGAAATTATCAAATACGGTGCCTATCAGCTGGTGAAAGAAGCGGATAGAGAAAAACTGCCGCTGGAAGCCTATCATTTGGATTATAACGATGAAATGCGGCAAAAAGAAACGTTATCTCTTGTTTTTATGGAACGAGACCGCCGGGGGATGGGATATACCTATGAAATTACCCCCAAAGTACGGGAAGTAACGGAAGATATTTTTCTGCCGCTGCTGAAACGGCTTCCCAATATGAACGACAAGGGGAAATTTGAACGATTCGGGTATTCTTGGGCACAGCACATGATGACGTACGTCATGCAGGCCGCTTCCTCCGAAGAGGGAAAACATACATACGGACAACTGTTGGGGTTTTGGGTACAAACCTTGGGCAAAGAATTATTTCATGCAGATATAAAAGCATAACAGTCCTATGACTGTTATGTCCTTTTACATATAGGGTTTTTAATCGTATATAAAAGGAGGCATTGCTATGAAATCATTGGATGAGTTGTATTATCATATGCTGAAAAGTGCCGCTGTTGATGGCAAAGTCGTCATACCGGAAAACGGGGACGCGCACTTAATCGACTGTCTGCTGCATCCAGATAAA
The DNA here is from genome assembly GCA_934193515.1 of uncultured Megasphaera sp. Taxonomy (GTDB): domain Bacteria; phylum Bacillota; class Negativicutes; order Veillonellales; family Megasphaeraceae; genus Megasphaera. Next base: position 18,057 of record CAKPVJ010000030.1, read on the forward strand.
CACGCGCTGGTATGGCGTGTTAAGCCGTGTTTGTGTCCACCCGATGAATCGTCGTGTGCGGCAGCTTGCCAATGGGACGCTATGGTGCCGGGACCGCAGGGCATGGAAGTAGATGCAGAGACCTGCGTAGGATGCCAGGCCTGTATTGATGCCTGTAAGTTGGGCTCGCTGCAGGCCAATAAAGATATACTGCCGGTTGTCAAAGAGCTTCACGAATACGACGGGCCTATATATGCGTTGGTAGCACCGGCTGTTTCCGGACAGTTTGGCGATGACGTTACGATAGGAAAACTGCGTACGGCCTTAAAACAGCTCGGCTTTACCGGCGTGATTGAAGTTGCCGTGTTTGCCGATATTTTGACATTGAAAGAAGCCTTGGAATTTGACAAGAATATTACCAGCGAAACGGATTTTCAATTGACAAGCTGCTGCTGTCCCATGTGGATTGCGATGATAAAAAAATTATACCAACAGCTGCTGCCGAATGTTCCCGGTTCCGTATCGCCGATGATTGCCGGCGGCAGGACGATAAAGAAAATCCATCCGCAGGCCAAAACGGTTTTTATCGGCCCGTGTCTAGCCAAAAAAGCAGAACGGCGTGAAGCTGATTTAGCTGGTGCTGTTGATTATGTCCTCACCTATCAGGAACTGCGGGATTTATTTTCTGTGACGAATATAGACATTCATTCATTGCCGGAAGACATCAAGAACCATGCTTCTAAAGCAGGCATTACCTACGCTTTTGCAGGCGGCGTGGCAGAAGCCGTGCGCCGGGCTGTAGAAAAATTGGACCCGCAGCGGCCAATTGGCGTCAAACCACGGCAGGCAGACGGCGTACCGGCATGCAAAGCGATGATTCAGGATATCTTAGACGGCAACCGCCAGGGAAATTTCTTTGAAGGCATGGGCTGCATCGGCGGCTGTGTTGGCGGTCCGAAAGCCATCATTCCCAAAGAAAAAGGCAAAGCCTGCGTAGAAGCTTATGGAGAAGCGGCGCGCTATGAAACCCCCATGGAAAACCCGTATGTCATTGAATTATTGAAGAAAATGGGGTTTGAAACAATAGAGGAATTTTTGACGGAAAGTCATTTATACGACAGAGAGTTTATCTAAAAAGCAATGGAGAACAGAGTATCTGACAAGGTTTTTACACCGGTATACTATCAGACTCGTTGGGATATAGCGTAATACGCTGCGTATTACCCCATAAAACGAAAAGACTGCGCATCGGAGCGAATTGCTTCGTGTCGCAGTCTTTTTTTGCAGGTTTTGCAGAATAGAAATTATTTTTGAGAGAACCGCGTTTCTGTCGGAAAGGATAACGAAGAAGCGTAATCATCGCGGACGGCAATACCGTGCTGTGCAAAATATGTACGCAGTATGACGTAATTTTGTATGGAAATATGCATGTGGTTAATAAATTCTATACCTTCATGCCCGCGGCTGTGTTCGACAAGGACTAGGGAGGCCTGAGATGATAAATGCTCCAAGCGATGCGCCTGCCTGCTGCTGTATATGGTAATGCGCGGTCCCCATTCTTCTAATCCTGTCAGTGTACGATGCGCGTAAAAATGAACGTATCGGATATCCGTATCTTTTACAGCGCAGGCAATACCGTTCCAATCTGTCAACAACAACGCATGATTGCGAATCGTGATGGACTGGGCACTGTAAATACGCTGCAGTAAGGTGACGCCGGCAGCCGTAATCAGTAAGCCCAATACAGTTGCCATACTGCGAAGCGGCCAGGTAGGTATCCAAATCCAGAGGAGAAGTATGATGCAGCCCATGCCTGCGGCAAATGCGGCGCGGCGATTATCGCAGCTTGTGATGAAGCATGAAGACGGCTGTTGGCGGCGAATAGATGCCTGCAGCCGTCGCAGACGTAGTTGGCTGCCCAAGCTACGAATAAGTGCATATATAAAACAGGCAGCAGCCAGTGTGCATAATGAAATAAAAATTTGAGGCAGCCCATTCATCAGACGTCACTCCTTTTATGTGATAATTATTTTTAATATATTATAATCAAGATGCAAAAAAATAGCAATGGATGATGCGGCAGACATGAAAAAAATGGTTCATAGTTTGTGTAATATATGCCGTTTTTTAGCAGTAAAATTGACAGAGAAGATAATTGAAAATATAATATAATTATATATGTTTTTAATATATATTAAGAAATGATTACTTTTAGTGTTTTCAATTTAAGGAAGTGCAGTGTATGTTTTTTCGTTACAAACAGCATATAGCAACATGTTTGGTGGCTGCTGCATTTGCAGTCTTATCTATGGTATCTATGGCCGTGCAGGCGGCAGCTCCGACAACGGGCGCAGAGGCAGCCTGCATGATTGATGTCAATACGGGCAGGATTTTGTATCAGCACAATCCTACCAAATGGATGCATCCGGCAAGCACGACAAAAATCGTAACATTGATTACCGCTTTGGATCAATGTAAAGACAAGCTGGATCAGCCACTGAAAATTTCTTCGTATGCCGCGAATATAGAACCATCTTCGCTGGGAATTGCACCGGGAGATTCCTTGACTGTGCGGGAAGCGCTGCGGGGTATGATGGTGGTATCCGGCAATGATGCGGCTGTAGCCGTTGCAGAAACCTTGGGAGGTTCTGTCGCAGGATATGCTGCGATGATGAATGCAGAAGCGCAAAAAATGGGGGCAGCGCACACGCATTTTGTTAATCCTAACGGACTGACAGCACCTAAGCATTATACGACAGCGGTAGACATGGCAAAAATGGCCGCTTACGGTATGAAGAATTTTCCTGAATTTCGCTATATTGTAAGCTTAAAAGCTTATGATGTAAAATATTTAGACGGTCGTACGCCTAAGCATGTAACGACGACGAATCATTTTCTCAAAAGTAATTACAACGGGGCCAATGGTATCAAAACGGGATTTACCAATGCAGCCGGGGACTGTTTGGTTGCTTCCGCAACTCGCAATGGACAAACCTTAGCTGTCGTCCTGTTTAATGACGATGACCGCTGGGAAGATGCACCCGCTATTTTGGACTATGGATTCCGTCGGCTGCAAATAGGAAAGTAAGAGCGTTTTAACAAAAAACTCTGAGGGGTGAGTCATATGGCGCATATTTTAGCGATTGAAGATGACAGCATGCTTGCTGCATTGGAAAAAGATTTCTTGGAAGCCAATGGATTTACAGTGACAGTGGCAGCAACGGGAAAAGAAGGATTAAAAGTGTTTGACGGGGGATGCGTCGATGCCGTGCTGCTTGATATCCACCTGCCGGATACCGATGGGTATCTCCTTTGTCAAAAGATGCGCAACACAAGCGATGTGCCGATTCTCTTTATCACGTCAAGGGGCAGTGATGAGGCGGTAATCAAAGGATTTGCCATGGGGGCGGATGATTATATCGTCAAGCCGTTTAATCCATCTGTTATGCTGGCAAGACTGAAAGCACATTTAGAAATGCATCAACGGCTGTTGGGGGTACAGCTGCAGGAAATGGATGAAAGCAAACCAGATATTCAAACGGGGGATTTGCGTATTTTTATTAAAAGACACCAAGTCTTTCGTGGGAAAAAAGAAATTATACTGACCATTAAAGAATTTAATCTCTTGGCGTTTTTGGTACGCCATCCGAATCAGGTCTTTTCTAAAAAGTATCTTTTTGAAATGATTTGGCATTTGGATGCGTTTGGCGAGCTGGCAACCGTTACGGTTCATGTAAACCGGCTGCGTGACAAACTCAATCGTGTCAAACCGCCCTTTACTGCCATCGAAACGGTATGGGGAAATGGCTACCGATTTCGGGCAGAAGAAAGCTGATAACGATATAAGCAAAAAAGCGGTGCTATACAGCATCGCTTTTTTATATGCAGAAAAATATAGTTACGTTTTGTTTTCTTTTTTTTCTTCTCAATAGTTGGCAATGAAAAAGGGACTGTCTATAAAAACAGCCCCTTTTTACAAACATATTCAAATTAATATTCTGTATCGTCCAATAAGCTTGTTTTACCAAAGCGGGTGACTAGGTCTTTTCGCTGCATTTTCCATGCCGGAGAGGAAAGACTGTAAGACGGGTCGTAGTTGGGCGATTCCATATTTAAAATGCCGCAGATGAATTCGTATTCCAAGTCATTGGTAAAGTAATTAGTTTGATGTGCTTTGATTGTTGCGGCGATTTGCGGGTTGCGCCGCTGATATTCTTTAGACAAATAGCAGAACATAGGAATGCGAAGTACTTTGAAGCTGGCGCTGTCAGGCTGACGGCCGACATCCGGGTCACTGCCGTGGTCAGAGAAGTAAACCATGGCATCCAGACTGAGGTTTTGCTGTGCATAGTCAAAAATCTGTGATAATACCCAATCTGTATATAAAACGGTATTATCAAAGTCGGCCTGTTCATTTATTTTACCATCATTGAAATGCTGGAATTCTGCCGGATAGCGGTTGCGGTATTCGATATGGCTGCCCATGATATGAAGAACGACAAAATTCTTTTCATTGGGGTCTACTCGCTGCAAAAACTGCAGTAGTGCGCCGTCCAATGTGGATTCTTTCAAATCCCGGTCAACCCATTCGGAAACATCGGCTGTTTTGGCGACTAACGTAATCGGTGTATCGGCTACGCCGACCGAGCCTTGATTGCTGAACCAATATGTCTTATAACCGGCTTTTTTAGCCATATCAATAATGGAAATAGACTGATTAAATTCTTTGTTGTTGTAAAAATTGGATTCGGTCAGCGCATGTTCCAATACGGGAACCGTGTACCATACGCAGCTGTACGCGTTGGTAAACAGGGTAAAGTTCGGGTCCTGTTTTTTTGCTGTAAGCCAAGGCGTATTGGGAACATGGTCGGGATTATAGGCATTCATCAAGGTGCGTGTTTCTGATTCGCCAATGACGATAATTACCGTATTCGGATAGTTTGCCGGATTTAACTGCACTGCCTGCAGAGCAGCGAATTTGCTGTCATGATTTTCAGCATACAGTGATGCCCGTTTCATATAGTCGTGTGTATCCAAAAACGTGCGAATTGGAAACGCTTCCGGCAAAATTTCTTCTTGTAAAGCCCCTATGGAAGGCAGCATAATAAAAAGAGAAATAATAGGAATTATTTTGCGGTATAATTTTGTCTTGGGAAGACGAGGCTGTTTATAATTAGCCCCAAGCAGTCCGCCTATAATAAGAATTAATAAAACGGCAATGCCTATGACGCGCAGCAAGCCGAGAGAGTGAAAATATTCCAACGTTTCAGCAGGTCCGGTCTGAAAAATAAGCAGCGCACCGGAGGTCGTAATGCAGGAATTGTATAATGCAAAATACACCCACTGCAGGGCAATGACAAAAAAAGAAACAAACTGCAGTACTGTCATGAGTATGGCTGCCAGTTTGCGGTGCAGATATTGGGTTGCCGCCATGTTGATGCAGAAGAGAATGGCAAAGAGATACAATCCGACATATATATCATATATATTGTTCAAATAGATTGTATTTTTCGTAATTAATGTATTATAACTAAGGAGCGGTCCCGTAATAATCCAGCCAAGACCAATAATGGCGGTAGGAATAATAGATGCAATTGACAAATGATTCCAGTATAATGCCAGAGAAATAACTACGGCAGCAACGGCAGGAATCAGACCTAAGGTCATATCTTCAATATTATCAGGCCCCAAGCCTAAGGAAATATTGAATTCCCACTGCACGCACAGCGCGTAAATGACAGCAAAAATACATAGCAGATAAAAAAACGTATGCCCGGCTTTTGCCAGAGAAAACGGTGGCTTGCCCGGCAGCATGGAAGATCCTTTCGGTCTGTTGGAAATGGGGTTAGGCATGGAAGTGTCACCTTTCTGTAAATTCTGTAAATAATGTAAATACGATGTAAAGTGAAAATACCACATGTATTATACATCAAATACTGTATAATACATAGTATGCAGTGCTGACTTTTTTGAAATTCCACAAAAAAATTTAGAAAAATGCAAAAAAGTACTTGCCAAAGAAGCTTCTCTATGGTAGAATACTTTTTGTCGGAACGAGAGGTTCCGAAATGAAGGAATATGAATGGCCTCGTGGTGTAGCGGTTTAACATGTCGCCCTGTCACGGCGAAGATCGTCGGTTCAAATCCGATCGAGGTCGCCATATTTGCTCAGGTAGCTCAGTCGGTAGAGCAGGGGACTGAAAATCCCCGTGTCGGCGGTTCAATTCCGTCCCTGAGCACCAACAATTATATATGCGGTCGTGGCGGAATGGCAGACGCGCTACTTTGAGGGGGTAGTGAACGAAAGTTCATATGGGTTCAAGTCCCATCGACCGCACCAACAAGACTAGGTGAATCTCATGAATGCATGAGGTTCTTTTTTTTATGCATAATGCAGAATACATTACTTTGTGTAACATTGACATATATACTGAGTATCATGTAGAATGATACCTAAGGCACTACAAGTAACGGTAGGCGGTTCTTTTGTCCCTCATTCTGTATAGAATGGGGGTGATGATTATGTATAATTTGTTCATCATGCTTTATATATTTATGATGTTGCTTATTATCTTAGTTGTCGTTTTAAAACGCAAATAAACCGCCCTTACTAGTTTGGCCACTATAAGACGGTTTATTTGTTAAACTTCTTCTATGGGACACTAGAACCGTTTATCGTTGTAGTGTCTTTTTCTATGCTTATTATAGCTTGTTGTTCGGTATAACGTCAATAGTTTTTTGCATCTTAGCTGTCAGAGAAATAGGAATGTATGCTCGTGAAAATTTCATTCCCTTTAAACGTTTTTTATTTGAAGTTTGCAGGAAATGAAAAGTAATGCTACAAACTATACAGTTGAAACTTATATAATAAACGGACTATGATAAAATGAACTAAAAAACTTATTTTGTGACAGCTTTTTTTATGCATGATGCAGAAAGTATCTGTAAATGGCTTGCCTTAGGCAGGAGACTTTAGTATAGTATAAGACAATCATATGTATTATTTTTTTGCATTGTAATAGGAGAATTTACACACATGCCTTTCCGGATTATACAGGGAGATATTACAACAGTAAAAGCAGATGTTTTGGTAAATGCTGCGAATAATCAATTATTGGCAGGCAGCGGCGTCTGCGGAGCTATTTTTCGGGCAGCCGGGTATACCCAAATGCAGGATGCCTGCCGGCGTATAGGATACTGTCCGACTGGGGACGCTGTCATCACACCGGCATTTCAGCTGTCGGCCCGATATGTCATTCATACAGTCGGCCCTGTATGGGAAGGCGGAGAACACAACGAGCGAGAATTACTGTACAGCTGTTATGTGCAGTCGCTGGCATTAGCTGATGCATACGGCGCACGGTCTATTGCGTTTCCGCTTATTTCATCCGGCATTTTTGGGTATCCCAGAGAAGAAGCACTGGAAGTATGCGAAGAGGCCGTGGAGGACTTTTTGTCTCAGCATGAGATGGATGTTTTTCTAGTTATATTTCAGAATGAAGACATAGACCATATGAAATATCTGTAATACTTAAAAAAAATTATAAAAATCTCTTGACGAAACGACAAATTGTGATATAATCTTTCTTGTGCCAAGGAGTTAAAGAAAACGACAGCGCACAAGACATGCCGGAGTGGCGGAATGGCAGACGCACCTGACTCAAAATCAGGCGGGTAACACCGTGGGGGTTCAAGTCCCTTCTCCGGCACCATGAAAGAGTATTTCGAAAATTCGAAATACTCTTTTTTCTTTTTATTTGTAAACAGGTATGGTATAATAAGATACCATACAACGTTTACAAGGGAGTGAATTTAAACATGGATGAAATCTTTGCTAGACATAGTGTAAGAAAATTTTTGCCTACCGTAGTAGAAGATGAAAAAATAGAAAAATTATTACGTGCGGCTATGGCGGCCCCTTCAGCGGGCAATCAACAGCCATGGGAATTTTATGTTGTTCGCGATAAACGTATTATTCAGGATTTGGCTCACTGCAGCCCGTATGCAGGATGCGCAGCCAATGCGCCGGCAGCTATCGTTGTTTGCAGCCGTGATACGAATCAGCGTTTTCCGGCATTTGTGCCGCTGGATTTGAGTGCAGCCGTTGAAAACATTTTATTAGAAGCGGTACATTTGAACTTAGGCGCAGTATGGCTGGGCGTATCCCCTTATAAAGCCAGAGAAATCATTGTTCGTCGTGCTTTAGGCATTCCGGAAGGCTTGACGGCATTTGCTATCGTTTCTTTTGGATATCCTAAAGAAACAGTCTGTGATGAACGGCTTAAAGAAGACCGCTATGACGCATCCCGCGTACATTATCTCTAAGCCATGTATTTGGTTTAACTATATAGTAACAGTTTATGAGCAGGTACTTGACTTATCAAGTGCCTGCTTTTGCCATAAAAAGGGGGGTTGAGCCATGTTCAACTTAGGCATGGGTGAAATTATTGTCATTTTTATTGTGGCTTTATTTGTGTTTGGACCGGGAAAACTGCCGGAAGTAAGCCGCGCATTGGGCAAAAGTATACGAGAATTCCGTAAGGCAATGAATACGGTAGTAGAAGCGGCAGAAGAACCGGAAGAAAAAGGAGATACGAATGGAAAAGGACGCAAATAATAAAGCACTCCAAAAAGCCAGGGAAGAAGGAGAAATGCCCATCAGCGGCCATTTGCAGGAATTTCGCAAACGGCTGATTGTCTGCTTGGCAGCTGTTGTCGCAGCGAGTGTCATTGTCTACCAATTTGTCGATGATATTATTGCGATGATTTCTGCGCCGGCAGGCAAATTATATTTCCTCAATCCGACGGAAGTATTCTTTTCGTATTTGGAAATTGCAGTCTGCACCGGCGCGCTGGTGACCCTTCCGATTCTTTGCTATGAAATCTGGCAGTTTGTGCGCCCGGCCTTAGCGCCGACAGAACGTCATGCCGTCTTGTGGCTGGTGCCGTTTGCCGTCTTGCTGTTTTATGCAGGACTTGCCTTTTCTTTTTTCTTAGTACTGCCGGCTGCTGTACAATTTTTTATGGGGTTTTCGACAGATACCCTGCAGCCTATGTTTTCTCTTAGCTCCTATTTATCCTTTTTTATTGCCTTTATGCTGCCTTTTGGCGTCGTCTTTGAACTGCCGCTCATTCTTTTCTTTTTAGGAAAAATCGGCATCGTATCTTCGGCTTTTTTAAAACGAAAACGGCGGATTCTGATCGTGCTGGCCTTTGTCTTTGCCGGTGTCATTTCACCGACGACGGGTATGTCAAGAATTTTGTGTAAATTTCCTAGAAATCTTTGTCATATTTTTCCATCAATGGGCCCAGCCGTTCAT
>CAKPVJ010000031.1 GCA_934193515.1 uncultured Megasphaera sp.
CTTAGTTCTATTTCAGATACATATTTATAGAGTTTTTCCTCTTTTCGTGGTTCCACATTATCCGTCCAAAGCTCACAGTGCCTATCATTCGAGCTGTCATCATTTACAAAACAAGTCTGCCGCCAGCTATCTTTATCAAAAAAAAAGCTATGAACTTATTCAGTAAAAAGCCTTAAGTCCATAGCTTTTTTAGTGCTCAAAAGCACACATTTTCCGTCCCTTGACAGGAAATTTGGTAATGCAATATTGCATTACCAGCTTGTATTTAGTATAAAATTTATATTCTTGCTTGTCAAATTCCTATTCGGCGCATCTATCCACCGTTAGATACGCTGCTTTTGGACGTTTGATTTTATTTTCTTGTCAGTAATACTACCGTTTCTACATGGTGCGTTCGGCTAAACATATCTACTGGCTGTACTTTTTGGGGATGATAGCCGTGTGCATCTAAATATGCCAAGTCCCGGGCTAAGGTTGCGGGGTTGCAGGAAACGTAGACGACGCGTTTGGGTTTGCTTTTGGCAATGGCTTGGAGGACTGGTTCGCCGCAGCCGGCTCTGGGCGGATCTAGGACGATGACGTCCGGCCGGATGCCGTTTTGAATGAGTTCCGGCAGTTTGTACACGGCGTCTCCTAGGATAAATTCTGCGTTGTGAATATGGTTGTCTCTAGCGTTTTTGATGGCGTCTTTGATGGCCGGGGCCACGATTTCGATGCCATAGACCTGTTTGGCTTTTTGTGCCAAAAACAGGGTAATCGTGCCGGTGCCGCAGTATACGTCGGCTACGGTTTCGTTTCCTTTGAGGTCTGCAAATTCCAAGGCTTTTTCGTAGAGGCGCTGGGCTTGTTCACTGTTGACCTGAAAAAAGGATTGGGCCGAAATATTGAAAGTCAAAGGGCCGATGGAATCGTGAATCGTCTGCGCACCGTAGATAACCCGTGTTTTGGGGCCTAAAATAACATTGGTATGCCGTGTGTTGACGTTTTGCACGATGCTTTTGACCTGAGGCAGTTCGCTCCGCAGCATGCGTACCAAATCTTTCATATGGGGAACCATATCGCAGGCTGTGACCAGACAGACCATGATTTCGCCGGTGTGCACGCCTACTCGTCCCATAATATGCCGCACGATGCCGGTCCGCAGGTCTTCGTTATACGCAGGAATCTTATAGGTTTTCATCCATTGGCGGACAACAGCGGCAATCTGGTTGTTGCCGTCTTTTTGAATGGCACAGGATGCCACGTCAATGACTTGGTGGGTCGCAGCGGCAAAACAGCCGATAGCTATATTTTTTTTGCCGACAGCTGCTACGGGAAACTGCATTTTATTGCGGTATGCCCAAGGGCTGGCGGCTCCCAGTGTCGGTTCGACGTGTATATCTTTGAGATGGCCGATGCGTTCCAAGGCATCCTGTACTTGCTGCCGTTTTTCTTTGAGTTCGCCTTCATAGCTGATGTGCTGCAGCTGACAGCCGCCGCAGGCAGCATATACGGGACATGCTGGTTGTATCCGGTCCGGCGAAGCAGTGACAATGCGCAGCAACTTGGCGGCGGCATATTGTTTTTTGACGAGGGTAATCCGCGCTTCTACGGTTTCACCGGGAAGTGCTCCTGGTATAAATACGGTAAAGTCCTTATACTTCCCTACGCCTTCTCCGCTGGTTCCCAGCCGTACTACGTCAATCGTATAGGTGTTCCCTTTTTGGACAGGGATTTGCCTGTTGAGGTTCATATCGTTCTTCCTTTTCTCTAAAAAAATAGGCAGCCGTAACACTGCCCCTATATCCGTTTACTCGCACGGCATCAGTTCCTATGCCATGCAAAAGGAGCCGTTTTCGTATACAGCGGCTCCTTTCTGCCGTTTATTCATAAATCACGTCGCAAACCACGGGTTCGATAGAAGCAGCCTGCGTCGGCGTAACGATAATCTGGTCTGCAATCTCCTGTGCTACCGTCATCATCGGCGTATCGGCTTTGCCGTAAATGGTAAACAGCGGCTCACCCGCATGAATCGGGTCATAGAGTTCTTTGTACAGCCGAATGCCGACCATCGGGTCGATAGTATCTTCTTTATGTGCCCGGCCGGCGCCCAGTTTCATGGCGATTTCGCCTAAGGCTCTGCCGTGAATAGCCGTAATGTATCCTTCATCGGTGCAGACAGCCGTATACTGCTGGGCAGCTTTAGTCAAGGGCCGTTTGCCAATCCAGGACGTGCTGCCATGCTGCGCCGCAATGAGTTCTTTAAATTTGGCAAGGCCGGCCCCGCTTTGCAGTACGCGGCGGATTTTTTTCCGTCCGTCTGCTTCATCAACTGCTTTTTTGCCGAGAAGCAGCATATACGCTCCCAATACTTCGACAACTTCCATCAGTCGTTTAGGGCCTTTGCCGGACAAGGCTTCTACGGCTTCATCGACTTCCAGACTGTTGCCGATAGCTGTACCCAGCGGCGCTTCCATAGACGTAAGAATGGCTACGGTCGGGCGGTGAGCTAGTTTGCCAATCTGTACCATCGTATGAGCCAATGTCCGGGCATCTTTCTTGTTTTTCATAAACGCGCCGTCGCCGTATTTAACATCTAGGACGATAGCATCCGCACCGGCGGCTATTTTTTTGCTCATAATCGAGCTGGCGATTAAGGGGATGCTTTCGACGGTGCCTGTCGCATCGCGCAGGGCATAGAGCAGCTTGTCAGCCGGGGCAATGTCTCCGGACTGAGTAATCAGCGAAATGCCAATCCGGCGCACTTGTTCCAAAAATGCTGTTTCCGGCAGCACGGTCTGATAACCTGGAATAGATTCCAGTTTATCTGCCGTTCCGCCGGTAAAACCCAAGCCGCGGCCGCTCATCTTGGCAACAGGCACGCCGGCTGCAGCTGCCAAGGGAGCGACGATCAGCGTCGTCGTGTCGGCAATGCCGCCCGTGCTGTGCTTATCTACTTTGACGCCGGGAATAGACGACAAATCAATCATGTCGCCGGAATGCGCCATGGTCATCGTCAAATCGGTCGTTTCGGCAGCATTCATTCCCTGCAGGTATACAGCCATCAGCCAGGCTGCGGCCTGATAATCAGCAACCCGGCCGGCTGTATAGTCGTCAATAAAACGCCGGATTTCTTCACGGCTCAAGACCTTGCCGTCCCGTTTGTGTTCAATGCATTCCATCGGCCACATACGCTCACCTCAATTCAGCTAAAAAGCTCTTGCCGAATTCCAGTCCTGTCAAGCCGAAATTATCCATAATCGTCATGCCCAAATCAGCATAGGTACTGCGAATGCCTACGTCTACGGACTGGGTAAATGCCGGGCTGTACATCATGAGCGGCACCCGTTCTCGTGTATGGTCTGTTCCCGTCCACGTCGGGTCGTTGCCGTGATCTGCCGTGATAATGAGCAGTTCGTCGTCCTGCAGCTGCGGCAAAAATTTGCCAAGAGCGGCATCAAACTCTTCAATACATTGGGCATAGCCGGCTACGTTGCGGCGATGGCCGTACATACTGTCAAAATCGACAAAGTTGGCCATGAGCAGTCCCTTGTCCTGCCGATGTGCCAAGAGCTGTTTGGTCAGTTCTGCCATGTCTTCGGCATTATTGGCCGTATGGTACGATTCCGTCAGCCCGACGTGGGCATAAATATCGCCGATTTTGCCGACGCCGACGACACAAAAGCCGTTTTCTGATAAATAGTCAAAAACCATTTTGCGTTTGGGCATGCGGCTGTAATCGCGGCGGTCGCCAGTGCGCACAAAATGGCCTTGTTCGCCAATAAACGGACGGGCAATGATGCGGCCTACTTCGTATTTGCCGACGCAGACTTCACGCCGCGTAATATCACAAATCCGGTAGAGTTCTTCCAAGGGGATGACATCGTTGTGCGCTGCAATCTGGAAGACACTGTCTGCCGAGGTATAGACGATAGGCAGTTTGGTACGAAAATGGTCCGGCCCCAAGCGTTCGATAATTTCCGTGCCGGAAGCGATTTCGTTACCAATATAGCCGTATCCCGTTTTTTCTGTAAAGGCTTTCAACAGTTCATCGGGAAATGCATTAGGAAATGTCGGGAAGGGATTTTCTACGGGATTGCCCATAAATTCCCAATGGCCGCTGGTCGTATCTTTGCCTGCTGAGATTTCCTGCATCAAGCCGTATGAGCCGATAAGCGGCGTAGGCACTGCGTGTATATGCGCTACTTGTCCCAATCCCAATTTCCGCAAATTAGGGGCGGCCAGTGGTACACGGCTGTCAATATGGCCGTATGTATCGGCACCGGCATCACCAAACTTAGCGGCATCCGGTGCATTGCCGACACCGACGCTGTCCATGACAATGACAATAATACGATTAAATTTCATGGAAATCCCTCCTTTTTACAATCCCGGCAAATAGTTGCGGGCTTTGGCAAAAATAGCAATCGTTTTGGCATCTGTAATTTTGTTGTCATTAATCAGCTGCTCGACTTCCTGCGGCGTATACCGTTCAATATTCAGGTATTCGTCATCGTCCAAATGCTGGCTGCCTTTTTTGAGACCTCTTGCTAAGTATAAATAAATACGTTCACTGCAAAATCCCGGTGACGTATATGTATAGCCCAGGGGAATGATTTCGTCTGCCGTGACAGCCGCTTCTTCTTCCAGTTCCCGTGCGGCACAAACTGCCGGAGATTCGCCGTCATGTTCGATTTTTCCTGCCGGTACTTCCAGCATCGGCTGCGCTGCGGCGTAGCGGTACTGCCGTACCATGATAATTTTTCCGTCATTGGTCAACGGCAAAATGGCGCAGGCACCAAAATGCCAAACTGCTTCCCGCGTCGCCGTTTTGTGTTCGCCGCTGCTTTCGTCATCAATGCGGACCGTATCTACGGTGACATGCAGTACTTTTCCCTGAATGATTTCTTTTCTGGCAATCATTGTTTCTTTGCTGATACTCATTCAAATCCCCTCCTGGAATAGGAAAAAGGCGCCACAGCAGCCTGCGGACGCCCTTTCGTTTATTTCGTTCCTGTACTGCCAATACCGCCAGTACGGACACCATCTGCCGTATCGTCATGGACAGTCAGGTATTTCATAAAAATCCCCTGTCCGATACGTTCACCTTTTTCAATTGTATAGGGCGCATCATTGGTGTTGTAATACGCAATCATGATATGGCCTTCGTTATCCGGATTGTTGTAATAGTCACTATCGACAATCCCAGTACTGTTGGCCAGCATCAACCCTTTTTTGAAAGCCAGACTGGAACGGATGAAAACAGATAAATATTCGTCCTGTTCCATATAGGCCTTCAAGCCTGTCGGCACGACCGTAACAGCGTGCGGCATCAGGGTTACTGTTTCTGCTGCCGCCAGGTCATAGCCGGCACTGCCGCCTGTCTTGCGGACTGGCAGCGTAATGTGTTTATCTTGATAAGCTGTTACGACTTCAAATCCTCTTCCTGTCATAGTACACCTTATTTTTTCTGACCATCATGTCCGTGGCCGTTGCGGGGACCGCGGCTGCGATGTGTCGGTGCGTCACTGCCGCCAAGAAGGGCTTTGCGAGACAAGTTGATACGGCCCTGGTTGTCGATTTCAACGCATTTGACCATGATTTCATCGCCCACATTGACGACGTCTTCTACTTTTTCCACCCGTTCTTTGGCAAGCTGGGAAATATGTACGAGGCCTTCTTTGCCCGGCAGTACTTCGACAAAGGCACCAAAGTTCATCAAGCGCGTAACTTTGCCGACATAGGTTTTGCCTACTTCGACATCTTCTGTCAGGCGTTCAATCCACTGTTTGGCTTTGTCGCCGCCTTCGCCGTCTACTGCGGCAATGTATACGAGGCCCGAATCATCAATATCGATTTTAGCGCCTGTTTCTTCTGTAATCTGCTTAATCATTTTGCCGCCCGGCCCAATGACATCGCGGATTTTATCGGGATGAATATGCATGGAGATGATGCGCGGTGCATAAGGAGAGAGCTCCTTGCGCGGTTCGCTGATGACCTCCATCATTTTGCCCATGATATGCATGCGGCCTTCATGCGCCTGTTTTAATGCCTGTGCCAAAATTTCCCGGCTGAGACCTTTGATTTTGATATCCATCTGAATAGCTGTAACGCCCTTGGTCGTACCGGCTACTTTAAAGTCCATGTCACCGAGAGCATCTTCCATGCCCTGGATATCCGTCAAAATCGTAAAATCGTCACCTTTGGTGACAAGTCCCATGGCTACGCCGGCTACAGGAGCCTGAATCGGTACGCCGGCATCCATCAATGCCAACGTACTGCCGCAGACACTGCCCATCGAGCTGGAGCCGTTGGATTCGAGGACTTCAGATACGACGCGGATAGCATATGGAAATTCTTCTTCACTCGGCATAACCTGAGTCAATGCCCGTTCTGCCAGTTTGCCGTGGCCGATTTCACGACGGCCCGGACCACGGGACGATTTGGTTTCGCCAACGCAGAAGGATGGGAAATTGTAATGATGCATGTAGCGGCGGTCTGTTTCGATGCCTACGCCGTCAATATGCTGTGCTTCTGAAAGCGGTGCCAACGTAGCAAAGCTCAAAATCTGCGTCTGGCCGCGCGTAAAGAGGCCCGTGCCGTGTGTACGGGCAAACAAGCCGACTTCGCAGCTGACAGGACGGACTTCGTTGACTTTACGACCGTCCGGGCGGATTTTATCGACAGCAATCATATGACGAACGATTTCTTTAATCATTTTCTGCGTAATTTCAGCAATCGTATCTTGGTCATCCGGATAAATGTCGGCAAAATGTTCATAAATGTCTGCTTCAACAGCATTCATTTTTTCTTCACGTTCTACTTTATCTGCTGTAAAAATAGCCGTCTTCATGGCTTCTTCACCGTATGTATGAACAGCTTCTACGATGTCTGCCGGCGGTTCTTTTTCTACAAATTCTTGTTTGGGGACGCTGATTTTATCCAAGAAACTGAGCTGGAATTCGACGACCTTCTTAATTTCTTCATGGGCAAACATGATGGCATCGAGTACGTCAGCTTCCGGTACCTGTTTGGCGCCGCCTTCTACCATCAAAATAGCGTCTTTGGTGCCAGCAACGACAATATCCATATCGCTCTGTTCGCTCTGGGCTACTGTCGGGTTAATGACAAACTGTCCGTCAACGCGGCCGACGCGGACACCGGCAATCGGGCCGGCAAAGGGAATATGGGACATGCACAGGGAAACGGATGCGCCAATCATAGCGGCAATTTCCGGGGCATTGTCATGATCTACGCAAAAATCATAGGCTACGACGTGTACATCGTGGCGATAGGTTTTGGGGAACAGCGGACGAATCGGGCGGTCAATCAGACGAGCAAACAACGTTGCCGATTCTGGCGGTTTCCCTTCCCGTTTAATAAAGCCGCCGGGAATTTTCCCTACGGAATACATTTTTTCTTCATAATCGACTGTCAATGGGAAGAAATCAGCATCTTCACGTGCTTCCTTCGAACCCGTTGCGGTTACAAATACAGCCGTATCGCCATAGCGGACGAGTGCTGCGCCGCTGGCTTGTTTTGCCAGTTTGCCTACTTCAATGACGAGCGGGCGGCCGGCAAAATCCATTTGGAATTTTTGTTCTTCCATTCCAACTACCTCCTTGTGTCTCACAGGTGATAGGCACTAGTATACAGGCGCATTCTTCGCCTACACACTACAACCTACCACCCTGTGTTTCCTAAAAAAGAGGCTGATGCTCCCACATCAGCCTCACAGCATACATTATTTACGCAAATTCAATTTTTCGAGGATAGCGCGATAGCGTTCCAAGTTGTGTTTCTGCAAATATGCCAACAAGTTGCGGCGCTGGCCGACCAATTTCAACAAGCCGCGGCGGGACGCATGGTCTTTTTTGTGGCTGCGGAGATGGTCTGTCAAGTAAAGGATGCGGCTCGTAAGGAGCGCAATCTGTACTTCCGGAGATCCGGTGTCGTTTTCGTTGGCGCCAAATTTGGCAATAATGTTTTTCTTTTCTTCTACTGTTAACATGTTCATTCCTCCATAGAATATTGAATATTCGCTAAATGCTAAGTGTGCGTCGGAGTCGTCGCAGCACCGAGCACCCGTACGACAATATTCATTATACTATATGGATATGCCGGTGTAAAGTCCTATTTCAACGAAACTAGAAAAAACCGCCCCTATGCTTTTTCTTCACTGGCTGGATACAAGGCATACAATTGTTCAAAGGCTTTCAGCGAGCGGGCAATCATCGCGCCGTCTACACAATAGGAAATACGGCAGTATCCTGGGCAGCCAAACTCATCGCCCGGCACAATCAGGATGTTCAAGGATTTGGCCTTTTCCATAAACCCGTTGGCATCGCCATCGGGGGCTTTGACAAATAAGTAAAACGCGCCGGACGGATAGACACATTCAAAGCCGATGCGGGTCAATCCTTCATAAATCAGTTTGCGGTTGGCATCATATACGCCCATATCAGCGGTCTGTCCCTGGCAGGCCATAATAATCCGCTGAAATACATTGGGAGCGCAGACAAATCCCAGTGCCCGGCCGGCACCGCAGACTGCCGTAAACAACGCGTTACTTTGGCTGACGGCATCCGGTATCAGAATATAGCCAATGCGGTCTCCCGGCAGTGACAGGGATTTGCTGTACGAATAGCAGACAATCGTGTTTTCATAAAACGCCGGCACATAGAGGATAGGCAGTTCATCAAAGATAACTTCCCGATAGGGTTCATCAGAAATCAAGAAAATCGGATGGCCCAGTTCTTGTTCCTTTTTGCGCAGCAAAGTTCCTACCGCCTGCAGTGTATCGGCGCGATAGACGATGCCGGACGGATTGTTGGGTGAATTGATGATGACGGCCTTGGTGTGTGCCGTAATGGCTTGTTCCAAGCCGTCCAGAGACAGCTGGAACGTCTTGGTATCTGCCGGCACGACGACCAGTTTTCCTCCGGCACGTTCTGCAAAGACGCGATATTCCGGAAAGAACGGCGCATTGACAATAATTTCGTCATCAGCCGTTTCCACCAAGGCTTTCATAATAATCGCCAACGAAGCAGACGCGCCGCAGGTAATGTAAAAATTGGCAGCTCGGACATGCGCAGCAAAAGTCTTATTCATATAATCTGCCAAGCACTGCCGCACCGCCGGATCTCCCGGAGCCGGTGTGTACCCATGGATATCGGCTGGATTTTCTTCTTGGGCCAGCCGTATCATTTCCCGCTGCACGCATGCCGGTGCCGGAATGCTCGGATTGCCAATACTAAAATCATAGACGTTTTCTTTGCCGATTTTGGCGGCTTGTTCCTGTCCATAGTCATACAAGGCGCGAATCGCTGAACGGTTGGAGCCCAGGGCATACATCGTTTTATTATACATTCAAATCCCCCGCTTTTCCTGTAGTTTGTCTGCAGCAATACAATGCATATAAAAAAGCCCTGCATCATCACGCATGCAAGGCTTCATCGCTGTTTGTATTCTGTTTTCTCCTATAGCATACCAAAAAGCGACTGACTTTGTCAATCCAGTCAGTCGCTTTGTTGTCAAATACAGCAGCGATTCGTTATTTGCCGCTGTTGTTAAAGTAATCGGCTAAGCCCTTGACAATGCTTTCAGCAAAGTTTTGCTGCTGCGCTTCAGAGTTCAAGGCGTTTTCTTCTGTCGGATTGGAAATAAAGCCCAGTTCCAGCAGCGTTGCCGGCATGTTGGTATGCAGGAGAACATAGAAATTAGCTGTCCGCACGCCGCGGTCCGGGAAGGACGTCGCATTCATGTTCTGGTCGTGAATATATTTTGCCAGACTATAATCATACGGCGTTTTGCTGTTGTAGTATGCCGTAGCCCCTCTGGCATCTGCTGTCGAATAGGAATCGATGTGAATGCAGACAAATACATCCGCCTTGGCAGCATTGGCGATGTTGCAGCGTGCCTGCAGTTCTTCGGCTGCGCCGTCATACGGAGCGTACACATCGACATCCGTCGTTCTCGTCATAATGACGTTGGCGCCGGCATTGTTCAGTAAGGCCGCGACCTTTTTGGAAATCGCCAGCGTAATGTCTTTTTCCTGAGAGTATGAGCCAATCGCGCCGGTATCACTGCCGCCATGGCCCGGGTCGATGGCAATAATCTTGCCTTTCAGCCCTTTTGTCAGGCTGTAGGACTGGCTGCTGCTGTACGAAGGCACGCTCACAGCAGGTACGGTTACCTTCTTCGTGTTCATCGAAGTACCCGTCGTTTTTTTCTGCGCTGCTGTATTGATGCCTATTTTGCCGTCATTCCAATGGCTCCACTGCTTTACCTTGCCGGATTTATCATTGATATCAATGACGACACGGGCGCCGTTCTTGTTTTTATCCGTCGCGCCGGGCAGGGAAAACACTTTTATATCGCTTTTGGTAATCGGTCTGGGCACTTTAAAATTGACATCCGTGCCGCTAGTACGCTGTGTAAGCGATATTTTGG
Organism: uncultured Megasphaera sp.; assembly: GCA_934193515.1. GTDB lineage: Bacteria > Bacillota > Negativicutes > Veillonellales > Megasphaeraceae > Megasphaera. Next base: position 10,432 of record CAKPVJ010000031.1, read on the forward strand.
ATACTACGTTGGTATTCGCCTTATATTCTTTGGCTACGGTTTTGCCCATCTTGGTGTTGGGCAGGGTAACGTAGATATATTCACCTGTTTTGTCAATATATAAACGCGGCGTTACTCGATTGCTCACTTCCAACACAGTGCGCACAAACGGTGTGTTGGCATCATTTCTCGTCGCTGTTCGTACACTGGTAATTTCCGTTTTAGATGCTGCCTGCGACATAAAGAGCGGGCAAAGGCAAAAAATCATCAGGAACGGAAGTATAAATAATTTTCTGAACACGCTTATCTTCTCCTTTTCTGTTACATGCCATTTATTATAACACATGTCCTCTGGATAGAAAAATGGTTTTGTCCATCTTCTCACCCCGCAGTGTCATTCCCGCTGCGCTAGTTCGTCCCGCAGGGCGGCAATTTCTTGGCGCAGGCGTTCTTCTTCCTCTTCATTGCGCGCAATCGTAATCGTAAATGCCATTCCTTCCTCTGCCCCTTTTGGCAGGAGCTCTACAGGAAACTGCAGTTCATGTTCATCATCATTCAAGAGAATATAGGCTGTCTGTTCGGTAATACGGTCAATACTGCCGATTAATTCGTTCTTCATTTAATGCTCCTTTTTGATTTCATACGAAGAGCCGTCGCTGATAATTGAAATAATACCGTCTTTATCGGTCCGGTATACATTGACATGATATTTTTTCAACGTATCCAAGGTCGGTTTATGCGGGAACTTGTACTGGTTGTTGACACCGCAGGAAATCGTCGCATCTGCTGGTTTTACTGCCGCTACAAATGCCGGCGACGAGGAGGTCTTGCTACCGTGATGGCCTACTTTCAGCACGTTTGCCTGCAGTTCCGCACCTTTATAATTTTTCAGCAGCTGTTCTTCGACTTCTTTCTGCGCATCTCCCGTAAACATAATCGAGAAGGTGCCGTACGTCATTTTGCAGACAATCGAATTGTCATTCGTCAAGCCGCTTTCCGACACACCCTGCGTGTTTTCTTTCGTAAACGGTTTACCCGGCGAGAGAACTGCAAACTTCACGTCATCGCCCAAGGTAATCGTATCACCTTTTTTCAGGGCTTTATACGCAATATTCTTGGTTTTAATATTTTTTAAATAGTTCTTGTACATTGCTGTGTTGGCAGCCTGTCCGTTATCATAAATCTGTTTAATTTGAAATGCCTTAAACAACGCTACCATGCCGCCTAAATGGTCGCCGTGGGGATGCGTAATCAAAACGACATCCAGTGTTTTGACTTTCTTATCTTTCAGCTGCTTAACCAAAGCATCCCGGCTGTCCACATCGCCGGTATCAATCAGCATATTTTTTCCTTTATATTGAATCAGCGTCGCATCCGCCTGTCCCACGTTGAGCATGGACACATGCAAGGCTTTATCCGAATCGGTTACCGTTGCTGCTGACGCACGCTGCGTACCGCTGCCTTGTGTAGTGCTGGTGCCGCAGCCGCCCAGCAAAACCATCAACGCCAGACATAGGGCAGCCAGGCAGGAAAATGCTTTATTCCATTTCTTCATGATGCGTTCCTCCTATCAGCGGTTCCTGCAGCAACGGCACTGCCATATTTTCTTCCAAGGTACTGACTACGCGGGGAACCGCATCCGCTACTTCCATGGGAGTAAAACCGTAGGAACCATATTTCTTGCGGCACAGGTCACCGGCTGCGCCATGCAGATACACGGCTGCGCAGGCTGCACTGCAGATGTCCGGGTGGCTTTCTCTGGCTGCCACTGCCGCTGTCATGCCGGTCAGTACATCGCCCATACCGCCGCAGGCCATGCCGGCATTGCCCGTCGGATTGACGTAGGCATTGCCTGTCTTGGCCGAAACAATAATCGTCGGCGCACCCTTTAGTACCAAGTTGACGTGCCATTCTGCAACAAACGCTTTGGCCGCACCGATTAAGTCGTTTTGAATTTCTGAAACCGGCAGGCCGCTGAGGCGGCTGAATTCTGCTAAATGAGGCGTCATAATAATACGCTGCCCCATAGGCCGTATCCATTCTTTTTCATCGGCCAATATGTTTAATGCGTCGGCATCCAAGACGACAGGGCAAGTCGTCCCCTGCAGCATACATTTGACAAATTCTTTCGTTTCCGCTTCTTTGCCCATACCGGGTCCCATAGCAAGGACAGACCAGGATGTACTTTCAGCCAGTATCGAAGCGGCATCTTCATGCGTAAAGAAGGCATGACTGCCTACGCCGCGAACCATGATTTCCGGCTGGCGACCAATGCAATACGGTGCCGTTTGAGCCGGTACGCGCAAAAATACTTTGCCTGCGCCGCTCCGTACAGCGCCGTGCGCTGCCATCAGGGCCGCCCCGGCCATATCGCTGCTCCCAGTCACAATTCCGATGGTCCCGTGGCTGCCTTTGTGGCTCGCCGGGCTGCGGGGAACTAAAATTTCAGCAATATCCGATTCCTGCAGCAAATATGCCGGGTCTTCTTCCGGCTGTGTCAGCAGCGGTGTCGGCATGCCGATGGCATCCAATTCAATCGCACCGGCACACGTGCGGCCCGGATATAACAGCAATCCCCGCTTCAATGCGCCAAACGTAATCGTCATATCGGCAAACACCGGCCCGTTTTCTTCTTCGCCGCTGCCGCTTACCGCTCCCGTGTCGGCATTGACGCCGGTCGGTATATCCACAGCCAGGACCGTCAAATTGCCTGCCGCTGCCGTTTCATTAATCATCGCCACGATAGAGGTCAGCGGTTCCCGCAAATCGCCGTGAAATCCAGTTCCCAGCATGGCATCGACAGCCACCTGGCTGGCATGCAGCCGTTTTTGCAGCAGCTGCCAGTCTATATCGCCATTGCCGCAGTTTGTTACGATGCATGATTCGTTGTCTTCCAACGCCAGCAGCGTCAGCAAATGCTGCCGTGCTTCTTCGGAATATGCCTGGGTATGTCCCAGTACATAGACATACACTCTAGCACCGGCAGCTAAAATATGACGTGCCAGCACAAAACCATCGCCGCCGTTGTTTCCTTTGCCGCAAAAAATCATGACATCCTTGCCTGCCCAGCCGCCGATATACGAATCAGCCCGTTCTGCTACGGCATGACCAGCATTTTCCATCAAAACAGCCGGCAAAATACCGTATTTTCCATGCATCGCAGTCTGATCCATGTTTCTCATTTGTTCTGCTGTATTTACTTTTTGCATTGTCTATCTCCTTTACTACATGATGACTTGGGCCACTGCATAGTCTCCATCATGACTGATGGACACCACTGGGGTTTGCACGGCTTTAGCCTTTACAGCCTCCTGATAATACCCATACAGCCGAAAAAACGGTGCCCCCAGTTCCGTATGGTCGATTTCTACATCCGTCCATTTTCCCTGTCTAAATCCAGTACCCAAGGCTTTAAACAGTGCTTCTTTGGCAGCAAAAATACCGGCAAACGAAGCATACTGATGATACTGCCGCTGCCGACAGTATGCAATCTCGCGGTCTGTAAAAAAACGCCGGAGTGACCGTTCGTGATGCTTGACTAAGTCTTCCATGCGGCTAATCTGCACTATATCTATTCCGCAAACCATAAAGCGCCTCCAATATAAAAGCCGCAATCCCTGTAGCGGGACTGCGGCACGTTACTTACCATTTCTGCATTCGGATACAAATAGCTAATCCTTCCAGCAAGGCCCGAAACGTCATAAAAGACACGGTCATATCAGTATATACAGAATGCGTCACTTTATAACAGAGCGTCACTTGTTTGTGCTGATAATCGTATACCAAACCGTGCAGATTCGATTCAAAGGTATACTTAGGTGCCGGTACCTTAAATTGAGGCGGCTTTTCTACTTCAAGTCCATGAATCAAACGGTTGATAAAGACAGTTTTAGGCACTTCCGATTGAAGCATTTCTTCTACAAAGCTATCCAATACAGACATGAATTCACCTCAATCAATTAGTCAAAGAAATGCGCATGAATTGCTTTGACAGCCGTATCTACGCTTTCTTCGCCAATCAGGCAGGTAATGCTGATTTCAGACGTAGAAATAATTTCGATGTTGATGCCATTGTCGCCAAGGACGCCGAACATGCCTGCCGCAATGCCGGGATGACCAGCCATGCCAGCACCGACAACAGATACTTTAGCCATTTTGTCATCGATTAAAATATCTTCGATAGGAAATTCCTTGCGAATGTTGTCAAATACTATTTTGGCTTCTGCCAGTTCCGTACGGGCAATCGTAAACGTAATATCTGTTACGCCTTCTTTGGCAACGCGCACGCTTTGTACGATCATATCGACATCGACATGTTTTTCTGCCAATTCTGCGAAAATCTTATATGCATGTCCCGGTTTGTTGGGAATTCCTAATACGGTAATTTTTGCAACGTTTTTATCCGAAGCTACGCCGCGGATGAGATACTGTTTGAGTTCCATAGAACAATCCTCCTTGATAATAGTGCCTTCGTCTTCTGAAAAGGTAGACCGTACGTGAATCGGAACGCTGAAGCGGCTGCCCATTTCTACAGCGCGCGGCTGCATAACGCCGGCACCCAGCTTTGCCATTTCCAACATTTCACCATACGTGATTTCTTTCATCTTCTTCGCATTCGGCACAATACGAGGATCGGACGTATAAACGCCGTCTACGTCTGTATAAATTTCACAGACATCGGCATGAATAGCGCCGGCAATCGCAACGGCTGTCGTATCCGAACCGCCGCGGCCCAGCGTCGTAATGTCACCATGGCCGGTAATGCCCTGGAATCCGGCGACTACGACGATATTGCCGTCGTCCAATGCTTCCATGATTCTACCCGGTTCTAATTCCAAAATTCGGCCTTTATTAAAGGCGTCGCTCGTCTTGATGCCTGCCTGCGCGCCTGTAAAGGAAATCGCCTTTTGGCCTGCTTCCTGAAACGCCATCGCCATCAGCGCAATCGATACTTGTTCGCCTGTCGTCAACAGCATGTCCATTTCACGGCCATATGTTTTGGAGGTAATTTGTTTTGCTAATGCTACTAATTCATCTGTCGTGTCCCCCATGGCAGATACAACGATCACAATTTTATCTCCAGGCTGCTTGCCTTTTAAGACACGTTGTACAATAGCACGCATTTTGTCCGGCGTCGCAACGGAGCTGCCGCCAAACTTTTTCACGATTAATGCCAACTTAAATCCCTCGCTTTTAGTTTATTCTCACATTCCCATGGTCCATCTAACCATATATTGAATAATATCATGTACCCATACAAAAGTAAAGAAAAATGTAAAGAAAAAGCGTATGCTGCGCCATTTCTCTTAATTTATCTTCTCTCTTTGAAATCTATTCAGGAAACTTTTACAAATTCTGCTAAAAACAGTTGCCTATTTTGTCATGGGACCCTATAATTTTAGTATTCCTTATGTTTCTATTTTATCTTTATATTTTTCATTTTCAAAGGAGTGGTAATCATCATGGAACAAGATTCCGGAATTTTGGAACGCATATTCCATCTGTCCGCCAACGGTTCTTCTGCCAAGACAGAACTGCTTGCAGGCATTACGACGTTCATGACGATGGCCTACATTCTGGCCGTCAATCCTACGATTTTAAGTGCCACTGGCATGGATAAAGGAGCCGTGCTGACAGCAACGGCGATTGCGTCCTGTCTCGGCTGCCTATGCATGGCCTTTTTTGCCAATTATCCCTTCGCCCTGGCACCCGGCATGGGACTCAATGCGTTTTTTGCCTACACGGTCGTCCTGCAGATGGGCTATACCTGGCAGATGGCATTATGCGCCGTTTTTGTAGAAGGTGTCATTTTTATTATTTTATCGCTGACCAATGTGCGGGAAGCCATCTTTAACGCCATTCCGATGACATTGAAAAAAGCGGTATCTGCCGGCATCGGTCTGTTTATCGCCCTTATTGGATTATTAAATGCCCAAATCATCGTTGCCAACCCAGCTACCAAAATTTCTCTGTTTTCCTTCAAGCAATCCGTCGCTGCCGGTACGTTCAGCACAGTCGGCATTACGGTACTGCTGGCGATGATCGGCATCCTCTTTACGGCGATTCTCATGGTCAAAAAGGTTCGCGGCAATATTCTCTGGGGCATTTTGTTCACCTGGATTTTGGCCGTCCTCTGCGAAATGACCGGCTTATACACGCCGAATCCGGAAGCGCACATGTACAGCGTCATTCCTGATTTATCCGCTGGTGCCGCTTCGTTCGTGCCGGCCAGCCTCTCTCCCATCCTTGGTCAGCTTGATTTTTCCAATATGATTAGCTTTGATTTTCTCGTCGTCATGTTTGCTTTCCTGTTCGTCGATATTTTCGATACACTCGGCACGTTAATCGGCGTATCTTCCAAAGCCAACATGCTCGATGAAAACGGCAAGCTGCCGCATATCAAAGGCGCCCTCATGGCCGATGCCGTAGCGACGACAGCCGGTGCATTGCTTGGTACGAGCACGACAACAACCTTTGTTGAAAGCGCTACCGGTGTCAGCGAAGGCGGCCGTACCGGCCTGACTGCAGTCTGCGTCGCCGTTCTCTTTGCCTTATCGTTGTTCTTCTCGCCGTTCTTTATGGCAATTCCGGCATTTGCGACAGCTCCGGCACTGGTCGTCGTCGGCTTCCTCATGCTGACTTCTGTCGCAGGCATCGATTTCAACGACTTCAGCGAATCGATTCCGGCATACATTACGATTATCTCCATGCCGTTCTGCTACAGCATTTCCGAAGGCATCTCTTTCGGCGTTATTTCTTACGTCATCATCAACCTTCTTACAGGCAAACGAGAAAAAATCTCCCTGCTCATGTATGCCCTGGCAGTTATCTTCATCTTGAAATACATATTCTTGTAATGTCTTATGTTATTGCAAATAATACGCTAATAATTCAAACAAAAAACAGCTTGCCCCTTCGTGTGGCAAGCTGTTTTCGTTTGTTGGTATGTCTAAGATTGTGGTGCCCATGTGCGGTTTCGCTGCGCCAGTTCTTCTTTGGTATTGAGGTCCTGGGCGGCTAATTCTGCCTGATATGCCGCTTGGGCAGCTGCTTCTGCTTGTTCCAGCTTTTGCTGGGTTTCGAGATTAACGGGCTCACTTTTTTCTTTGTTTTTGGCTGCTTCAGCATTCTTTTTCTTTTCTTCATCGACAGCCTGCTGCGCTTTCTGCAAGGTATCTTCCAGTTTTTTCAGTTCGCTGCTTTTGATATGATGGCGCACTTGTGCTTCAATAGGCACATCCGGCTGTGGATGCACGTCGATGTATACTTCAAAAAGACGATTCCACGGCAGCGTAACGTTAATCGTCCGCGGATCGACGCCCAAATACGTCGATGCATACCGCTGTACTTGTTCTTTCGTCCGGCTCTGCATTTCGCCCATTACCGTTGGGTAGTACCGTTTGACCGTGCCGGCTTCTACTTTTTGCTGCATGCGGTAAATGTAGTCGCGGATGTTGGCCTGATAGGCCCAGTTGTCCAAATACTGCGTCGTCAGCATGTCCCGGTGCGCACTGTCTGTCATGTAGCGTGCCAGTACCCCTTGGGCAATCCCATAGCCTACAGAGTTGCTGGCCGTATTCCAGCCGTTGTACGCAGCCAGCCGATACATCATTTTGTCTTGATACAAGCCATATACCAACGTATTGTCAGAACCGTTGGAAAATGCCATATCTACCAGGCTGACCGGAATGCCTGCCGTGACGGCTTTTTCTATCTGTGTCAAAAAGTCTTTTGTAGACTGCAGCATAATCGGGAAGTTTTCAAAATTGCCCGATTCACTGGTCGAAGTAGTCAGCGGCGTGTTGACCGCCAGCAATAGATCTGGTCGTTCCTTGTCCGTAATCGTACCGCCAATCGCTTCTACATGGGAAGCAATCGTCTTGCCAATCGCCTGGCCGTCATAGCTGGGAACCGTCTTTTCACCACCGCCCAGCGGATAAATAACCGTTACTTTCGGATGATAATTGTTGAAATCATTATTGGCTCTGGTAATCAGCAGCAGGCCCAGCTGGTCGGCGCCGGGGAAGGAACCAAAGGATGTTTTGGGAATCGTTTCCCCTGCCATTTCCAAGTATTTAGATTCCAGGGAAGACTGCGTATTGACGGAGTTGTCGTCGTGTCCCAGGCTGAAATACGTAAAAACGCCTTTCTTGGCGTCTTGAATCAGCTGACAATTAATCATCATATTTTTATGGCGGCGGTCATACCAATCCTGCAAGTATTCCATCGGAATACGGCGCATGATGGAAAACCAGTCGCTGCGTTCCTGCGGGCTCAGGTTTTCTGTATCCATTTTGGCCTGCAGTGACGCCAGCTGGTACATATCCGAGCCAAACTGCAAGTAATAGTCCGGTTCTACGCCTTTGCCGCCAGCCCAAGGACTGCGCATCACCGTGCTGAACGCATAAATAGGCACATGTTTATATTTATTGTGCAATGCTTCGACTTTTGTCAAACGAGCCTGCATCGTTTCCATCGTCAGGTTATGTTTGCGCGAATCGACAAGCCCGCCGTACACCAGCGAATCCATGGACAAGACCATGGCATCTGCCTGCCCGGCATGGTCATCTACCCAGGCAATCAGTTTATCCGGCTGGCCGTGAAAATCAGCTCCGGACAAATATCGTTCCGGCGGCGTAATCACCGTATATCCTGCTTCTTGTGCCGTCCGCACGGTATAGGCAAAATCGACAGGCCGATTGTCCTGCGGCACATACAAAATAGTCCGTGCCATGACGGACGGCCCGATATTCATCAAGACAGCCACTACAGCAGCCCCCAGGGCTTTCTGTAATTTATTCAAATTTATCACTCCTACTTCAACATGATACTATTGATTATACCAAAATTCCATCAAAATTGAAATCAGAACCGCCGGTTCTTGGAATATCGCTTGACGCGGGGCAGATTCCAATGGAAATACACGGCAATCAGACGCAGCCCTACCGTAAAAACAAAGCCACTAATGGCAGCCATATCCATGGACATTTGTTCCTGCACGTACAACCACCAGATATCCAATGCCCCGGCAATGGAAGCCGTCGCATAAATCTCCTGCTTGAGAACACCGGGAATGCGGCCTGCCAGTACATCGCGAATGACACCGCCGCCGACAGCCGTCAATACGCCCAGCGTCACACACAAAATCCAATAGTTCGGATAATAAAAGCAACCCAGCAGGGTTCCCGTTACTGTAAACGAGCCTAATCCTACGGCATCGCAGCATATATAAATAATCAATCCATAATGAGTGGCCCGCCGATGGGAGGACATGCGGATATATCGCACGCCTATGCTGCACAGCAACATCGTTGCCAGAATAATCCACAAATACAGACTAGTTTTAAACGCTGCCGGCGGTATGCTGCCCAGCAGCACATCACGAACAATGCCGCCGCCGACGGCAGTCGCGGCTGCTAATACAAACACGCCAAACAAATCCATTCTTCTAAAAATAGCTGCCAGCACGCCCGACAAGGCAAATGCCGTAGTGCCTAATATATCAAAAACCTGCCACCATATGGACTGCATACGTATTCTGCCACCTTTCCCATTGCAGTTGCATTTCATTGTTGTATCATATACTATTATCATAGAATATGCAACTGACTGTTATATGGGCGCTTACTGCACGCTTACGCCTGTGCTGCATAACAGGAAGTAAAACCGCCATAGGAAGGATTTTGTATTATGACCAAAGACGAATTTTATATGGGCAAAGCACTGGAAGAAGCCCGCCTGGCTGCTGCTGTCGGAGAAATACCTATCGGAGCGGTCATCATTTATCAAAAAAAAGCAATTGCCCGCGCCTATAACTTGCGTGAAAGTCTCCCCTGCGCGACGGCCCATGCCGAACTGCTGGCGATTGAAAAAGCCTGCCGTGCCCTAAACCGCTGGCGTCTTACGGGCTGCACGCTCTATGTGACCGTAGAGCCCTGTCCCATGTGTGCCGGAGCCATCGTCAACAGCCGTCTGGACCGCATCGTCTACGGGTGCAATGACCCCAAAGCCGGCGCCGTTCAATCTTTGTTTCATATTGTAGATAATCCGGCGTTAAACCACCGCGTCAGCGTCACTGCCGGCGTGCGCCAAGAAGAATGTGCCGCTTTGATGAAACAATTTTTCCGCCAGCGCCGCACCCAAAAACGCGCCTCGTCCCCTACGCCCTAATGTTACAGTTTTTTAACACTCCTAACCCACCCGTTGAAGCCCTTGAAGAGCAATGATATAATAAGGGCAATACAAATACTGCACAACAGGAGGTATTCTAATGAAACGTTCTTTATGTAAAGCATGTATTGTGGCATCCCTTCTCTTCGGTACGACGGCCCTGGCTGCACCGGCTTCGCTGGCAGCCGAACCGGACCGCGCCGTTATCAATGTCACAGGCTATGCCCAGCAGGAAGTTGCACCGGATACAGCCTATGTAACTGTCGGCATGGAAAGCATCGATACGGACGCACAAAAAGCCCGCACTAAAAATAATCTCGTCATGAATCAAGTCACCAACGCGATGAAAGCCATGGGAATCCCTGCAGAAAACTTAAAAACAACAGGATTTTATGTCGCTCCCAACTACGATGCCAAAGGCGGCAAAATCACATCCTATACGGCTACGAATAACTTGCAAATTAAAATCACGGATTTGGACATGATGTCCCGCGTCATCAGCAAAGCCGGTTCTCTGGGTGCCAACCGCATCCAAAATGTCCGCTTTACCAACGAAAAAACGGAACAAATCAAAGCTAACCTCGTCAAACAGGCAGTTATCAACGGCCGCCGCACAGCAGAAGCTGCAGCCCAGGCCGCAGGCAGCCAAATCACAGGCGTAAAAGAAATCAATATTTCCAGCAGCTCCCCTTCGTACAACAACGCATACTTGATGGGTTCTGCCCGCATGCTGAAAGCAGAAGCCGCTGACAATACACCGGTAGAATCGGGAACCAACACCTTAAGTCAAACCGTATCTATTACATTTTATATTCAGTAAGAACTCGCTTTACACTATGTACATAAAGGAATGGCACATGAAGTATTTCGTCATCATGTGCCATTCCTTTTTTATTTTTAGAAAATAATTTTATTGTATACTACTTATACGGCAAACTAAAAACGCTCTATTCCAAGGACGTACCGCTTCGTGCGGCAGTCCTTTTTGGTGTTGCCGTTGCTGTCTGTTGGTCGCAGAAACGGCAGCGGCATAGGCGTGGCGCGCAGTCTACTTCTTCGCGGTATGGATTTCATAGGTCTTGCCATCACTGCAGATTGTAATATTGCCGTCCGTATACGTCTGATAGACAGTTACATGCTGATTCTGCAGCGTGTCCAAGGCATACTGTTTTGATTCCGGAGCCGGCCGGTATCGGCTGCAGGAAATCGTCGCACAGTCCGGATGCACGGCTTGCACAAACTCCGGCAGTGAAGACGTTTTGCTGCCATGATGGCCTACTTTCAGCACGTTGGCCGAGAGAGGAACCTTTTTCTTTAAGGCCTGCCGTTCTGCCGATTTTTGAGCATCCCCTGTAAACAGCATGGAAAAATCCCCGTAGGCCACACGGCAGATAATCGAGTTATTATTGGTAATGCCTGTTGACGACGCATTAGGCAGATTGTCTTTGGTAAATATCTTACTGGGTGCCAACACGTCAATATGGACATCCGTTCCCAACGAAATTTTGTCTCCCAGTTTGACAATCCGGCGGGGAATATGGCGGGCTTCTACTTGCGCTATATAATTTTTATAATATGCCTGTTTATTTTTCTGCCCGTTATCATACACTTGCTGTATAGGAATCGTATCAAACAACGCCTGCAGCCCGCCCATATGATCCGGATGCGGATGACTGAGCAGTACAGCATCCAGCGATGCTACATGTTTTTCCTGCAGCACCTGCAGCAAACGGTCCTGCGTTTCTGCCAATCCCGTATCTATGAGCATCGCATGGCCTTGATACTGCAGCAGCGTTGCATCGGCTTTGCCTACATCAATGACCGTAATCTGCAGGGCTTTTTCCGGCTCTGCTACCACTCCCATGACGGCCCGTTGCGGCATGGCTTGCATTTTCTCATGTGCCAAGCCCGTCACCGTTCCTCCTGCCAAGAAGAGTACAGCAGCACACCAGCAGAGCCCCCTGTATATTCTTCGTTTCCAACTCTTTACTTTCATGCGTTCAACCTCCTATAAATGTATTGTATCACACGGTCGAGTTAGAACCCATGTTGTTGTAAAAACATGCACAATCATGCCAAGAATGCATAAAATTTCCCCGCTGCACTGCCAATCGTCTTTTGCGTGTCCCTGCTGTTCATCGGTCAGCGATACATGAAACCAGTCTCTGTTACATGGTCTATTTGCTGGTACATGAATAGATTTTTTTAGCGTTCCGCCCACTACAATACAGCAAAAAAAGGGCGTCGCATGATGTCCATACTCTATCCCGACATTCATGCGGCAGCCCTTTGCCACTATATCCCTATGTATTTATTTTACTTTTGCTTTCAACACTTGGCCCGTAACAGCATCGATGCACATTTTATACGATACGCGGTCCACTTTCGCCTCTACGTCATATACAGGATGGAATGTCATAGCCGCCGCGTTTGTCTGCGTATCAGGCTGGGCCGCTTCTGTCACTGCCGGCGCTGCCTGTGGTGAAGTTGCTGCCGGTTCCTGCGTCGGACGCTGTTTTTGTTTGTGTTCTTTTTTATATCCTTTTTTATCTGTTTCCTGATGCAGCGCCGTGTCTTTCAAGACAACTTTTTTAAATTGGATGACTCCCGGTTCTTTTCCTATAGTCTGTACGGCAATATCTTTGACTTGCGATTCATTTAAAATCGCAACGTCATATTGAGCAGCTCGCTGTTCGATAAGTTCTGTCTGCGCCGCAGCGACCTGGATTTTCTTTTCTGCCTTTTGCTGATGGTGGTACCAGGTGCCGCTGCCGCCGGCAACAGCACAAATGAGGAGTACGACGGCTCCTTTTTTCAGTAAGCCCGGTGTCATGATTCGTTTGCATGCTTCTTTTCCTTGATTCCAGTACGATTGTGTATTCATAAAAATGCCTCCTTTGCGAACTATATGGCTATGTATAATGTACTATCTCTTTAATGTATCTATAGTATACAGAATATTTCTAACGATTTACTAAACTAGACCATACAATTCACAAACGAAAGGCTTACAGCCCGACAGGTCCCTAGCCAGCGCCTGCATCCTATACTATAATAAATATACATATAATATCCTGCTGTTAAAGGAGGCATATCTATCGTGCGTTTACGTGATATTTCGCTGCGAAAGCGAATCCTTTTTGCAAATTTTCTTATGGTATTCATTCCCGTCGTTCTCTTATCCCTTCTTGGTTTGCTGCTCTTTGCCGGTCTGCATGTGACCGGTACAGCGCGCGAAGGAGAGTTGGCTTTGCTATGGGCAAAAAAAGGCCCGGCTATCCCTGTAACGTATGCCGTCAACGCCCTGCGCAAAACAGTAGACACCAAAAATACGATAAAGGTAAAGGATATTAGCCGGTTTTGCCGTACCTTAGAAGACAGGGAAATTTATGTCACGATTTATCAAAATGACCAGCCTCTCTATACATCTCCCGGCATGTCAAGTGAAGCCATTAAACAGACGGCCCTTGTAGAAAGTGACTATGCCCCTGCCATGATGCGTTGGACGGAAGGCGAGGAAAACTCTTTTATATTTTCATATACCAGTCCCGATCATCCAGCCGCCATATACGCTGTTGGTCAATCTCCCCTCATCTCCTCGCTGGATGAAAAAAACACCCTGCTGCGAAATGTACTGGAAATCCTTGTCTTTGCCATCCTGATTATCGCTATTTTGCTGATTATCTGGCTCGGCATATCGTTGTCACGGTTTCTCTCTAAACAAATACTCGAACCCTTGGCCGCCCTGCGCAGCGCATCGGATGAAATCCGCAAGGGCAATCTGGACGCACCGCTTGTGGTACCGACACTTGACGAGCTGGGACAGACCTGCCGGGATTTTGATGCTATGCGGCGTGATTTAAAAACGGCGCGGGAAGAACAAAAACGATACGAACAAAACCGCAAAGAACTCATTGCCGGCATTTCTCATGACCTGGCAACACCGCTGACAGTCGTCAAAGGCTATGCCAGCGGGCTGCGCGAAGGCATTGCCAACACGCCGGAAAAGCAGCACCGCTATATTGACGGCATTTACCATACGGCCTGCTCGATGGAACATCTTGTCGAAAGTCTCTTTCTCTTTTCCAAGCTGGATTTAGGCCGTATCCCCTTTACATTGGAAAATGTTTTATGTTATCGTTATTTTGAAGATTTTGTACAGGAAGAAGCACCGTTAATGGCAGAACAAGGCCTGACGCTGCGTCTTGCCGGTAAACCGACGACTGCCCAAATCGCTATCGACCGCATGCAGTTCCGCCGGGTCTTGGAAAACCTGCTGAACAACAGCTTAAAATACAAAACGACAGCCGCTGTCGATTTTACAGTGACCGTGACAGAAACGGCACACAGCGTAACCATTCACTGCGCCGATACGGGACAAGGCGTCCCCGATGAAAGTCTCCCCAAATTGTTTGACAGTTTTTACCGCACCGATGCGGCCCGTACGAATGTGACAAAAGGAAGCGGCCTGGGGCTGGCCATTGCCAAACAAATTATTATATCTATGAACGGCACGATTGCCGCGTCCCATACGCCGGGCGGCGGTCTGACTATATCGATTACTTTGCCAAAAGTAAAGGAGGATATATGGCATGAAATGCGTACTCATCATTGAAGATAATCAAGAAATTACCGAATTAGAACGAGATTATTTAGAAGCCAACGACTTTGCCGTCGTCGTTTGCGGTGACGGCAAAAAAGGCTTGGAGCTGGCATTACGTGAAGATTTTAACCTGATTCTGCTGGACATCATGCTCCCCGGCATGGACGGGTTCCAAGTTTGCCGCAAAGTTCGGGAAGTAAAGGAAGTCCCCATTCTCATGGTGTCTGCCAAACGGGAAGACATCGACAAAATCCGCGGTCTCGGTCTGGGAGCCGATGATTA
>CAKPVJ010000032.1 GCA_934193515.1 uncultured Megasphaera sp.
TCAGAAAGAAAAAGTACCAAAAAGAAAGAAACCGCCGCCCAAAACGGACTTAGCCTTACTGCGTTTGCCGATGACGGTGCGGCAAATTCGCTTCGCTCAGACGCCGCTTGTTTCCGTCATCGGCAAACTCCGTATCCGGTCTTCGACCGGTCGGCACGCTCGTAACGGGCGGTGTTGGCAGTCATGCAGGGTAGATTTCGCCTGGTTGCCGGGAAAGCAACATCTGTCAAGAAAAAACGATAGCAGACATAGGCTCATCCATTCTAAGGCGATAAATAGCAACACTCCATCATACACAATAATTACAAAAATATTGTTAGTACATACATTTGAGAGTATTAGGGAGCTTTTTATATATTCTAGGACATATAATTTGTTCAAGATACCTTTAATGATGTTTCATAGATAACAGAAGGTAATTTTCCAACATACCTTCATTCGTAATTGTTTGCATTTGTTTCCAAGCCGCCCCGTTACGGGAATGACTGGTTGTGCGGCTTGCCGCACAATGAGAATGGATGGCATTGCGTTAAAAATGGGCGTTTTGTTTGAGCGTAGCGAGTTTCGCCCATTTAGCAATGACGGACATTCTCAAAGGAATGGGAGTTTCGGGCGGCCGCCTTTTTCTTGATTCGTTCTTTTTCGGCGGTACGAAAAAGAATGAATATTCGAGGGTGCAGGGATACTTCCCAGCATTCTGGTCGCCCAGAAAGAAAAAGTATATACGCCGATGTAAACGGCAAGTTTACAGAAAAAAAGAGGGTCAGAGGGACCTGTCCCTGTATTCGAACATCTGCTTATGTGTTGGTTTCATAGCGCCGACTCTTTTATCTATGCAAAAAATGTACTATAATATATAAAGTATGAAACTGTCAAAAAAGAATTTTTATGATATAATATAACTCTATGTGACACGTAGTAATGGAGGTGCATTATGGCTACAGTTCAGGAAAAAATTGACCAGTTCCATGAAAAGCTCGCGAAAATCGAGATGGGCGGCGGTCAAAAACGTATTGATAAACAGCACGAAAAAGGCAAGATGACAGCAAGAGAACGGTTGACAGCTCTTTTTGATGAAGGAAGCTTTACGGAAATCAGCCAGTTTATTCGTCATCGCTGCACGAATTTTAATATGCAGGAAAAAGAAATTCCCGGTGACGGCGTTGTTACCGGCTATGGTACGGTACATGGACGCTTGGTCTATGCCTATGCGGAAGATTTCACTGTAGAAGGCGGTTCACTGGGAGAAATGCATGCCCACAAAATCTGCCAGGTACAGGAAATGGCGTTAAAAATGGGTGCGCCGATTATCGGCATCAATGATTCCGGCGGTGCCCGCATCCAGGAAGGTGTCGATGCGCTGTCCGGCTTTGGCCGTATTTTTATGAATAATACGTCTGCATCCGGCGTCATTCCCCAGATTTCTGTTATTATGGGGCCGTGTGCCGGCGGTGCCGTATACAGCCCGGCATTGACGGATTTTATTTTTATGGTCAAAAACACGTCCAATATGTTTATTACGGGCCCGTCTGTTATCAAATCCGTAACGGCGGAAGAAGTTTCGGCAGAAGAATTGGGCGGCGCGGTGACGCACAGTACCGTATCCGGCGTAACGCATTTTGCCTGTGAAAACGAAATGGACTGCATTCAAAAAATCAAGATGCTGTTGGATTTCCTGCCGAGCAACAATATGGAAGAAGCACCGCTGGCTGAACGCAGCGACGATCCGCAGCGAGCTGATGAAAGCTTGAATACGGTCATTCCGGACAGCAGCAATATGCCGTATGATATGCTGGATGTATTGAAATCCTGTGTCGATAACGGCGAAGTATTCCAGGTATTGGAAGACTATGCGCAAAATATCATTACCTGCTTTGCCCGTTTTGACGGTCAGCCTGTCGGTATTATTGCCAACCAGCCGAAGTTCCTGGCCGGCTGCCTGGATATTAATGCGTCGGACAAGGCGGCTCGTTTTATTCGGTTCTGCGACAGCTTTAATATTCCGCTGGTTACGTTTGTCGATGTACCGGGATTTTTGCCGGGCACGACGCAGGAATTCGGCGGCATTATTCGCCATGGTGCCAAAATGCTCTACGCATACTGCGAAGCGACGGTTCCTAAAGTCACTGTCGTAACGCGCAAAGCCTATGGCGGCGCGTATATTGCCATGTGCTGCCGTCAGCTTGGCGCAGATATGGTATTTGCTTGGCCGACAGCGGAAATTGCCGTCATGGGGCCTGATGGCGCAGCGAATATTATTTTCAAGCGCGATCCGGAAAAAGAAAAGAAAAAACAGGAATATATTGAAGATTTTGCCAACCCGTACAAAGCAGCTGAACATGGCTATGTAGACTGCATTATTGAACCGAAAGAAACACGGCCGCGCATCATCAGCGCGCTGGCTATGCTGTACAGCAAACGGGAAGAAAGACCGACGAAGAAACACGGCAACATGCCGCTGTAAGGGGAGGATACGCTATGGAAGAAACAGCAGTTGTTTCGATGGAATTTGTCTTGGTAGCTCTCATTGCATTGGCTGTCTTGCTGGGAATTGTTTGGTATGCCGTATCCAACCGGACGCGTGAATTTGACCGGCGCATTACGAAATTGGAAGAAGAAAATGCCAGACTGCGCGGCCTTTTGGATGAAGCCTGCCAGTCTAACAAGAAACAAACGGCAGCTGTGCCGCAGCAAACAGCTGCAGAACCTGCGCCGGCAAAACCAGTTGTCAGTGCGGCTCCTGTGCAGCATCCGATTGTGCCTGTAGGAACGCGCCATCCCGTTGTCGTGCCGGCACGGCCTATGACCGTCGTGCCCAAGACGGAACAGGCGGCAGGTGCTGCGCCGCCGGAAATTGTAGCTGTCATTATGGCTGCTGTCGCAGCCTGCGGCTATTCTCCCGCAGCCATTCGCTCGATTCGCCCGCTGCAGCGCCGCAGCCAAAATTGGATTATGGCAGGCCGCTTGGCGAATATGAAATAGACAATACCATCACTATGTGCATTATCCAGGAGGATATAGAATGAAAAAATTTAAAGTAACCGTCAATGGACAATCATATGAAGTAGAAGTTGAAGAAGTAGGTATGCCGCAGGCAGCTCCTGCTGCTGTCTCGACGCCGGCTCCGGCTCCTAAGCCAGCCGCACCGGCACCGGCTGCCGCTGCCCCTAAAGCGGCACAGCCTGCCGCAGCTCCTGTCGCCGCAGGCCCGATTCCTGACGGCGCTGTTACCGTCAAAGCACCTATGCCGGGCAAAATTTCGGCACTGAAAGCAGAAGCCGGCAGCGCAGTCAAACGGGGCGATGTCCTGCTCGTCTTGGAAGCCATGAAAATGCAGAACGATATTACGGCTTCGGCAGACGGCACGCTGCATGAAATGCGCGTTAACGTAGGCGACAATGTAAAAACTGGCGACGTGTTAGCTGTTATTACGAAATAATTCACTCCCAATTTAACTTCAATCCATTCATCCTATTGGCGTATAGTAAAAAGGAGATACATACTTTTTTGTTATACGTTGATAGGATTTCTTTTTTTATATTGACAAGCAGCTGGATACTTTGGTATAGTATAGGCAAATGAATGAACAATTACTCATATGTTCATAACATAAATGGGAAGGGGAGACGGAATGATGAAAAAAAGTTATAAAATTGAAGTCGATTGTGCCAACTGTGCCAATAAGATGGAAGAAGCCGCCAAAAAAACAGAAGGTGTCAAAGATGCTGTTGTCAACTTTATGCTTCTGAAAATGAAGGTAGAATTTGAAGACGGGCAGGACGCCAAAGCTGTTATGGAACAGGTTCGGAAAAACTGTAAACGGATAGATGACGATTTTGAAATTTATTTGTAACGTAAAAAAAGACGCTGTTACGAAATAGAGGGTGAGTCAAGCGTCTTTTTTTTACCATAACATATGAACGAACGCTCATATAAAAAGAAAGAAGGCTGAATCATGAACAAGAAACAACAGAAAACGTTGATACGCATTATCGTGACATGTGTCCTGCTGGGTATCATTTATCTGCTTCCTATCAGCGGCTGGGAACGGCTGGCAGCCTATATCATTCCCTACGGCATTATCGGGTATGATGTACTGCGTAAAGCCGTGAAGGGGATTGGCAACCGGCAGGTGTTTGATGAAAATTTTCTCATGGCCGTGGCGACGGTGGGGGCCTTGGCACTGGCTGTCTATGAAGACGGCGATTATACGGAAGCGATTGCCGTTATGCTCTTTTACCAGATTGGCGAATTGTTCCAAAGCTATGCCGTCGGCAAAAGCCGCCGCAACATCAGCGAACTGATGGATATTCGGCCCGATTATGCCAATATCGAAACAGACGGCAAATTGGAACAGGTAGATCCGGACGAAGTCGAAATCGGTACGGTTATCGTCGTGCAGCCCGGTGAAAAAGTGCCTATTGACGGCATCGTCGTATCCGGTACGTCCAGCCTGAATACGAGTGCCCTGACAGGAGAAAGCGTACCGCGCGACGTATTCCAGGGAGAAGAAATTTTCAGCGGCTGCATCAATATGACCGGCGTGCTGCATATCAAAACGACGAAAGAATTTGATGAATCGACAGTATCTAAGATTTTAGATCTCGTAGAAAATGCCAGCTCCCGCAAATCCAAATCAGAAGCCTTTATTTCCAAATTTGCCCGTGTCTATACGCCGATTGTCTGCTATAGTGCGTTGGCACTGGCCGTCATTCCCCCGCTGGTCCGCATGCTGGCGTTGGGCATGGCGCCGCTGTGGGAAAGCTGGATATACCGGGCGCTGACGTTTTTGGTTATCAGCTGCCCCTGCGCACTGGTTATCAGCGTGCCGCTTAGTTTCTTTGCCGGTATCGGCGGCGCTAGTCATGCCGGTGTCCTCATCAAAGGGTCCAATTACATGGAAACACTGGCCAAAGTCAAGACCCTCGTGTTCGATAAGACGGGTACATTGACTGAAGGCGTGTTTGAAGTCAATGCCGTGCATCACAATACGCTGGCTAAAGAAAAACTGATTGAATACGCGGCGATTGCTGAAAGTGCTTCTTCCCATCCGATCAGCAAGAGCCTGCAGAAAGCCTACGGGCAGATGGCAGACAGAAACCGGGCTGCCAACATACAAGAAATCAGCGGCTGCGGTATTACGGCAGACGTAGACGGCGTGCCTATTGCCGTCGGCAATGCCAAGCTGATGAAACGGCTGC
Source organism: uncultured Megasphaera sp. (assembly GCA_934193515.1). Classification (GTDB taxonomy): domain Bacteria; phylum Bacillota; class Negativicutes; order Veillonellales; family Megasphaeraceae; genus Megasphaera. The sequence goes on from CAKPVJ010000032.1 coordinate 5,202, forward strand.
ATGTTCCCTATATAGACTGCCATCAAACGGGAACGATTGTCCATGTCGCTGTCAACGGTGCCTATGCCGGACATATCGTCATTGCTGATAAAATCAAAGCGACATCCCGCCAGGCCATCGCGGCTTTGAAACAGTGCGGCATCCAAAAGACCGTCATGCTGACGGGGGATGCGGCATCCACCGCGCAGTGTGTAGCCGCAGCACTGCATATTGATGAAACGTACAGCGAATTGCTGCCTGCTGATAAAGTAGCCCAAGTCGAAGCACTGCTCAAACAAGAAGGCAAGGATACATTGGCCTTTGTCGGCGACGGCATCAACGATGCGCCTGTATTATCGCGTGCCGATATCGGCATTGCCATGGGGGCGATGGGATCTGACGCAGCCATTGAAGCGGCAGATATTGTCCTGATGGATGACGACCCGCTGAAAATCTCGACAGCCATTCGCATTGCCCGCAAATGCATGCGAATCGTCTATGAAAATATCTGGTTTGCCATCGGCATCAAAGTACTCTGCCTCGTATTGGGCGCTGTAGGTCTGGCCAACATGTGGCTGGCTATTTTTGCCGATGTCGGCGTCATGATACTGGCGGTACTCAATGCTATCCGCGCGTTGTTTGTAAAAAAATATACAGTACCCCAATCCGTTCCCGCGGCAGCTGCCAGCACAGCCGGTAAGCCTGCGTAATGGAAAAATATGCCGTAAAAGATGCATAAAAACTTGAAAAGTGTGTATGATTGTGCTATGATAAGAAACGTAAACATTGGTATTCATAGTTTGGAGGATGCATAAAAATGAAGAACGTAAACAGTTTGGCTGATTTTACGGTAGATGAAGTAAAAGGTATACTGTTGTTGGCGGAAAAAATTAAAAAGAACCAAAGTGCCTATGCACACATTCTGGACGGTAAAAAATTATATACATTGTTTGAAAAAACATCCAACCGTACGTATTTGTCTTTCTCGATTGGCATGGAAGAATTAGGCGGCCGTTCGTATAACCAAAAATGGGCAGACAGCAATTTCACGATTGGCGATTTAGGCAGTGAAGTCAAATATGTTTGCCGCAACGTAGACTGCATCATGGGCCGTTTCAAAAAAGCAGAAACGACATGGGGCTTTATGAACAATGCCACGGTCCCGGTCATTAATGGCTGTGACAACACGTTCCACCCCACGCAGGCTTTGGCAGATATGCTGACTTTATATGAAAAATTGGGCCGTTTTGAAACGAAAGTATTATACATTGGCGCCAAAAACAACACGTACAATTCACTCAGTGAAATCGTCACCAAGTTGGGCGGCACGATGTACGGCTTGACGCCGTTCAGCCAGGTGATGGCCGTTGGACAGGATTTCTATGATGATTTGAAGAAAACGGGCCATTATATCGAACTGCCGACGGATATTTCTCAGGACGAATTGAAAAAGGTCGTAGCTGACGTAGACTGTGTTTATACGGATACATGGGTCGATATGGAATTCTTTACCAATCCGGCCTATGCGGAAAAGAAAGAATCTATCATCAACATGATGATGCCGTACCAAATCAATGCCGATTTGATGGCTGGCACGGACACGATGGTCTTCCATGATATGCCGATTCATCCGGGATTTGAAATTACGCAAGATGTCATGGACAAGCATTTGGAAACGATTTTGGACGAAGCCGAAAATCGCCGCCATGCTGAAAAAGGCTTGCTGGTATACTTGATAACAGGCAAATTAGATTGGTAATAAACGATAAATGATGAAAGTAAGGCTGCGACACCATGCGCATATTCATTCAAGGTGTGGCAGCCTTTTTGCTGTGCCGTTTTACGTGCAGCGTTTGCCGCAGTCCGATTCATGTTCTTTCAACTTTCAATTTCCAACAAAAAAAACGAAAAATAGGTACAGAGAAGAAAGGGTGCCTAGACACGTGTCATATGGGACGTGTTGCGTTCCATGCAGGACTTTTTCTTGACAGCGGTAGGGCTATCCAGTACGCTATAGGAAAGAGAAGGAAGGAGTGTTTTGGTTATGAGAATTTTGGTAGCTATGGATGTCAATGCGACGCATAAAGCGTGGCTGGAAGAAGCAGCGGGAGAGAATGAACTTGTGTATTGGCCGGTTCAAGGTGCAGTCAGTGCTGTGGTGCCGCCGGCAGAACTTGCTAAAGCCGACGTGATTATCGGCAATGTGGCTCCGGATTTGATGAAATATGCTGCGCGTCTGCAGTGGATGCAGCTTCACAGTGCCGGCGCCAATACGTACTGTGTGCCCGGTGTCATGCCCCAAGGCGCACAGCTGACGAATGCTACAGGGGCGTATGGCCTGGCGATTGCCGAACATATGACGGCCCTGGTCTTGGCTATGATGAAAAAACTCTATGTCTATCATGATAACCAAAAAGCAGGACAGTGGCACGATGAAGGCCAAGTCCGGTCTATCTACGGCGCGACCGTCTTGGTCATCGGCTTTGGCAATATCGGCAAAGAATTTGGCAAGCGCATGAAAGCGATGGGAGCCCATGTCATTGGCATACGCCGCCGCAGCAGTGCCGTGCCGCCGGAAGCTGATGAAATGGGGACGATGGACCAGCTGGATACGTATTTGGCCCGTGCGGATATTGTCGCTTCCAGTTTGCCGGAAACCAAGGCAACGTATCATCTGTACAATGCGCAGCGATTTGCCGCTATGAAGCAGCATGCCTATTTTATCAATGTCGGACGGGGCAGCAATGTCGTTCAGGACGATTTGTGCCAGGCCCTGATGAGCGGTCATCTGGCGGGAGCCGCTGTCGATGTGACGACGCCGGAACCACTGCCGCAGGACAGCCCGTTGTGGCATACGCCCAATCTCTATATTACGCCGCACATTTCCGGCGGCTACCATTTGCCGGCGACGCACGACCGCATCGTCCGCATTGCCGCTGACAACTTAAAACGGTTTTTGGCAGGCCAGCCCTTGGAAAATCAAGTAGATTTTGCAACGGGATATAAGAAATAGACAGGCATCGTACAGCTGTAGCCATCTGCTAGAGAAACGTTTGAAGTGTTTGATACTAAAAACTGCAAACTAAAAACTAGAAACTAAAAACTAAAAAAAAACGCACCCAGTGGCGTATCATTTCATGTGATAGACCGCTCGGTGCGTTTTGCTATGTATATAATTAGGTACGAGATCGAATACTGGGAATGGTTTTCTGCCCTTGTGCCGTATACACGGCCGTGCCATTGGTGTTGTTTGTTAGCAGTTCTTTTACTTTTTCTGTCGATTCCTGCGGAATTTCCAGCGTAAAGGTCACGGTATCGGCAAAATCACGCTGGGCGATGCGGATATGATAGTCCGGTGCCAGGCGTTCCATCATGCTGACAAAGGGATAGGCCAAGCGGACGGCCAGGACGTCGTACGGTTTGTAATCTGCAATGGAAGCCGCTTCCAGCCCCAACGTGACAGCGTGGCCATAGGCTCGGATTAAGCCGCTGGCGCCCAGCTTGATGCCGCCAAAATATCTGGTTACGACGACGACGGTATTGGTAATGCCTTGTTTTTTTAGGACTTCCAGCATCGGTTTGCCTGCCGTGCCGGACGGTTCGCCGTCGTCACTGGATTTTTGCAGGAGTCCCCCGGCTCCGATTTGATAGGCATAACAGTTGTGCCGTGCGTCCCAATATTGTTTGCGAATACGGGCAATATAGGCCGCGGCTTCGGTTTCTGTCTGCACTTCTTGGAGAGAGGCAATAAAACGAGATTTTTTGATACTATATTCAGCAGCAGCTTCTCCGTAGACAGAGGTGATAAAAGGAACAGTCATATGCGTATCTCCCTTGCTGTAAATGTTTCTTTTATCATACCGCATTCTGTGTCATTTGACAAAAGAAATCGGCTTATCTTTCGTGTGAATCTACATGAAGCAGTACTTCAATAGCCCGCTGTTCTTTGTCCGGCAGGGCATGGATGGCGCGGATGATGCGGCTGTCTTTTTCGGAAATCGAAGCACAGCAGGCACAGTCCTTTTCATTGTTTTCGACGCCTTGACAGAACATCCCCGGTCTGCCGACGAGAATACAGATGGGAATCTGAAAGTAATCGGCCATTTTCAGCAGTACCGAAATATCCGGCGAATACAGGCCGGTTTCCCAGGAATACACGGCTTGTTTGGACATGCCAAATAAGGACCCAAATTCGGTTTGTGTCAGTCCTTTTTTCTTGCGGTAAAATCTAATTTCTTGTCCTAATGTCATAATTCATACTCCTATGGTGTAACATAATGATACATTTGATTTACGATATAATATATCATCATTTATTATAATGTGAATATAAATTCGAGTCAACATGTAAGTTAATAGATTCAATAATCTTGTTTAAATAAACAAAAATGCGTCGCAACATTACATAATTACTGTATTTTTCGTCTATATTTCCTAAAATAATACAGTATACGATTTATTGGATAAAAAGTCAATTTGTATATACGCGTATATAGCATACAACGATCAGGACGCTGTGCGGCGGCTCGATGCTTGGTTACTCTGCTGTAAAGAAAGCCGCCGTGAGCTGCTGCAGGGCCTGCTGGTCGGCAGTCCCCATCAATTCTCTGGCAGAATGCATAGCCAAAATAGGAATGCCGATATCGATGGTGCGGACAGGCAGCTGGGCTGACAGCAGCGAACCGAGCGTCGAGCCGCCCCGCATATCCGAGCGATTGACGAAATACTGGTACGGAACGTGGGCTTCTTGACAGAGTGCCGTGAGAATGGCAACGGCTTCGGCATCGCCGGCATAGGACTGGCTGCAGGCCGTTTTGATAGCAATGCCCTGGCCCAGGATGGGCATATTGGTCGGATCGCATTTTTCCGGCACGTTGGGGTGGAGAGCATGGGCGACGTCTATAGACAAAATCAGTGCCTGGCTTTCAGCTTCCCGGCATTGGGCTGCTGTATAGCCCAGGGCTTCGTAGATTGCGGTCAGTACTTGCGGCAGGATTTGCGAAGCGGCGCCTTGTTTGGTATGGCTGCCGACTTCTTCGTTGTCAAAGAGGGCAATGACGTGGATACCTTCCGGTGAGGCAGGGGCCGTCAGTCCTGTCAGGCAGGCATATACCGAGGTCAGATTATCCAGACGCGGTGACGAAATGAATTCATCGTGCCAGCCCATAAGACAGCCTTCCTCTGTAGGATAGACGGTCAGCTCGTAAGAAAGAATATCTTCGGGAGGACACTGGCAGGATGCTGCTAAAAAGTCCGTGAAGAAAGATGCAGGCTGCCTGCCGTCCAAGGTCATCAGGGGCAGCATGTCTTTCTGCGGATTGAGCGCGATGCCGTCGTTTGTTTTCGGATTCATATGGATGGCCAGACGCGGGATGGTCAGCAGCGGGCGGCGGGCATCGAAGAGGCGGACGACGGGGTGAAAGGGGTCGCTTCCGCGCAGCGCAATTTTTCCGGCGAGGGATAAGGGCCGGTCGAGCCACGATTCACGTATCATGCCGCCGTAAATTTCCGTGTTTAATTTTCCGTACGTATGCGTCGTCATGGCGGCAGCGGGCTTGACGCGCAGGCAGGGAAAATCCGTATGAGCTGTAGCTATGCGCAGATGGCGGCGCGGGTCGGCGCCGACCGTAAAGGCGATTAACGTAGAACCGTAAATGGGAACGTAATAGGCATGGTTGGGAAGCAAATGCCATGGCATTCCCCAAACAAGCGGTGAGAAATGAGCCGTTTCCAGCGCTTGCATACTGGATTGAACGGTATGATACGGTGAAACAGCATGCTGAATAAACTGCAGCATGCTTTGCGGTGTATTGGATATAGGCATAGCCATAACTCCCTTCAAAACGCATAAAATATATTACATCTATTATAGTATTCTTGTTATATCATGTATAGATACTGGTACCGGAAATAAGAACAAAAAAAGCACATAATGGATGAAAATAATTTACTCTGTATCATTCCAGTAGTGAATACAACTTTTCATATGGACAGAATGCCTAAAGAGGAGTAAAATTAAACCATAGATGCAGAAAACGCAATATATTAATCTCATTTTATCATCGATTATAATTGCGTATACTTTGAGGAGGTGTATGTGTATGTCTTGGGAAGAAAAAACGGCGAATAATGTAAAAGAAATGAAACCTTCGGGAATCCGCAAGTTTTTTGATATTGCGGCACAAGTGAAAGGGGTATTGTCGCTTAGTATAGGTGAACCGGATTTTGCTGCTCCCGACAAAATCCTGCAGGCCATGACGCAAAGCCTGCAGCGCAAAGAAACGAGTTATACGGCTAATGCCGGTATATTGGAACTGCGGCAGGAAGTCAGCCGCTATGTAGCCAAACATTATGGCCTTACGTACGCGCCGGAAGATGAAATCTTGATCACCGTAGGCGTATCGGAAGGATTGGCGATGGCTCTTTTGGCGTATACAGAACCGGGCGATGAAGTCATTATCCCGGATCCGGCGTATGTTGCCTATCCGGCATCGGTCGAACTGGCCGGCGGCAAACCTGTTTTTGTGCCGACCTATCCGGAAGACGACTTTAAGCTGACTGTTGCGGCATTGGAACGAGTTGTCACGCCAAAAACGAAAATATTGGTTATCGGCTATCCCAACAACCCGACAGGTACAGTCATGACAAAAGACGAACTGCTTTTGATTGCTGAATTCGCGAAAAAACACGACCTCATCGTCATGACAGATGAAATTTATTGTGAACTGATGTATGGCGATGCAAAATTCACATCATTTGCTACGCTGCCGGATATGCGGGAACGGACGATTGTTTTCAACGGCTTTTCTAAAGCCTGGGCTATGACGGGAATGCGTCTGGGATATGTATGCGCGCCGCGGGACGGCCTGGCACCGATTTTAAAATTGCATCAATATGCCATTATGTGCGCCAATACGCAGGCACAGGTCGGCGGTATTACGGCGCTGCGTGAATGCGATGCCGAGGTAGAAGAAATGCGTCAGGAATATGACCGTCGGCGTACCGTAATATATCGCGGCTTGAAAGAAATGGGACTGCCCGTATTTGAACCGAAAGGGGCGTTCTATATCTTCCCGGATATTCGCGCTACGGGCATGACATCGGCTGAATTTTGCGAAAAACTGGTGCAGGAAGAAAAAGTTGCCGTCGTGCCGGGGTCAGCATTTGGTGAAAACGGTGAAGGATTTGTCCGTATTTCCTATGCTGCCAGCATGGAAACGATTGAAGAAGCACTGCGCCGCATGGCTCGGTTTGTCAAAAAATATGCACATACCCATTAAAAATTACATCATATAAAATAGTTATTATAAAATGAAAGGCAAAAAGCAGGGGCAGCCGCACAGAAACGGCTGACTCCTGCTTTTTTGCAAAACAGTAAATAATCAATAGAAAATAAATAGAAATGTGGATATGAATATTAAAATAACTGAAATTATTTGATGATATAAAAATATATAAAGTTATTTACTAAACGCGCTAATAGATATATACTATAGTACATAATTCGTAATGCTGCGGATTGGAGATTTACTGTGCAAAAAAACGGCTGCGGCATCATACCGAAATGGTGCCTGATAACTAGCCGCAGGAAAATAGGGAGCGAAACAGCAATGAGTTTGGATGTACAACTAATGACAGATCATTTTACACAACGCCCTGTATGGGCTGAGATTAATCTGGATGCGGCAGCTGCCAATATGCATCATCTGCGGCAGACTGTCGGGCCGGATGTGCTGATTGCGTCTGTCGTTAAGGCGAATGCGTACGGACATGGTGCCGTAGAAATGGCTAAAACGTATTTGGCTCATGGCGCAAATGAATTGGCCGTTGCGTATTTGGATGAAGGCGTAGAACTGCGCCGGGCCGGCATTACAGCGCCGATTTTTATATTGGGCCATACGGACGGCCGCCGGGCAGCAGAATTAATTGCCAGCGGCATTGATGCGGCTGTATTTCACGAAACCGATGCCCGCTGTTTTTCCCAGGAAGCCGTAAGGCAGCATCGCAGCGTCCGCATTCACATTGCCGTTGATACCGGCATGGGCCGCATTGGCTTTTTGCCGTCCGAAGAAAGCATTGCAGCTATCAAACGGATTGCTGCAATGTCGCAGGTGGTGATTGCCGGCATGTTTACTCATTTTTCTGTTTCTGACATGGCAGATGAAGCAAGTATTGCCTATACCAAAAAACAGTATCAGACACTGCAGTGGTTTTACCGGCGTCTCCAGGAAGAACAGGTTTCCATTCCGGTCTGCCATTGCTGCAGCAGCGCGGCCCTGCTGGAATTTCCTGATTTTCGCTTTGATATGGTACGGCCGGGAATTATTCAGTATGGTTGCCAGCCGTCTGATGAAGTCGTCAGCAAGGCATTTGTGCCGCAGCCGGTCATGTCGCTGCATTGCTGCATTTCCCATATAAAAGTAGTAGAAGCCGGCGAAACGATCAGCTATGGCAGGCATTTTACCGCTCAAAGACGGACGAAAATCGCAACCTTGCCGATTGGCTATGCGGATGGGTATTCCCGCCTGCTTTCCAACAAAGCGTACGTGCTGGTCCATGGCTGCCGTGTGCCTCAAGTCGGCAATATCTGTATGGATCAATGCATGATTGATGTAACGGATGTGCCCGAAGTGGCCGCAGGTGATGAAGTTGTCCTGTTTGGCACGCAGGGCGGAGAAGAGATTCTGGTCAGCGAACTGGCTCATTTAGCAGGAACCATTGAGCATGAGATTCTTTGCAATATCAACCGCCGCGTGCCGCGCTTGTACGTAAAAAACGGCCAGGTCGTCCACCGCACCGATTATTTAAAACAACAGTAAGGACAGAGACTTTTAAGCATCTGATTTGTCTTAAAAGTCTCTTTTTTATATTTTATTTGACTTTTTGACTAATTAGTGATTTTTTGCCTCAAAATCATTGACAAACGAAGGTAATCATGCTATCTTGTATATAGTTGTTAGCAGTCATATACAAAGAGTGCTAATAATAGTCAAATGAGCAGAGGTGATGGATATGGATTTGGATGAGAGAAAACAAAAAATACTGCAGGCAATCATTCAAGACTATATTACATCTGCTGAACCAGTAGGTTCACGTACCATAGCCCGCAAGTACAATTTAGGCGTCAGCGCTGCGACCATTCGCAACGAAATGTTTGATTTGGAAATGCTGGGCTATTTGGAACAGCCGCATACCTCGGCAGGCCGTGTTCCTTCCAGCAAAGGCTATCGGTTTTACGTAGACTGCCTGCTGGAACCGACGGCTATCTCGGATGACGAAAAACGGTTTATTCAGAACTGGTTTCAGGATAAAATGAGCAATGTAGATCAGATTTTTCAATCTACGGCAAAGGTGCTGGCAAAGATTACGCACAACGTCACCTTGGTCATGGCATCCCAGCAGCTTAGTTCCAAACTAAAGTATATTCGGTTTTTGCCGCTCGACAGTCGGCGGGCGATTATGATCGTCGTTGCCGATTCCGGCAAAATTGAAAACTGTATTTATCCGAAGCCGGAAACGATTGATGTCGATGAATTAAATATCATCGCTGAAAAATTGACGCACTACTTAGCCGGCGTGCCTATGTCCAAGATTAATGCAGAGATGCTGGAACAATTCCATGAATCGATTATCGATGAAGTGGAACTGTACCGCCTGGCATTTCGCTCTATCCAGCGGGCGTTTCGCAAAGAACACCAGCTGTACCAGGGCGGTGCCATGGAACTGCTCAATAAGCCTGAATTCAAGGATGTAACCAAAGCCAAGAATTTGTTTACCGTCCTGGAAGAACAGGATATTGTCACGAATCTGCTGCACGATGACGGCAGCGCACCGGACAAGCGGGTAACCGTACGAATCGGAGATGAAACGAAACTTTCATCTATTAACGACTGCAGTATTATCGAGGCAACGTTCAAAGCACACGATGTCGTCTTGGGAAAGATAGCCGTGCTGGGGCCGACGCGTATGGAATATGCCAAAATCATCGGCCTGCTGGATTTTATGAAACAGCATGTTACCCATATCTTGGAACATTACCGCGATGACACGTAGGAGGGTTTGATACAGATGAGTAAAGATAAAAAACATACGAAGAAAGAAAATGAAGAAATAAAGAAACAGACAGAAGACGTTAAAGAAGAAGCCAGCCAGGCCAAAGAAGCCCAGACGGCAGATGATGGAAAAGAAGCCAAGGCGAAACAAGACGTAGCGCAGGAAGCTCCTTCGACGGATGCCGACACGAAAGCAGATGCAGCCGCAGCCGAAATGCAGCAGCGGTATATGCGCCTGCAGGCCGATTTTGCAAACTTCAAAAAACGGACAGCCAATGAAAAACTTCAGATTTCTGAAGTCGTCAAAATGGATGTGTTGAAAAACGTCCTGCCTGTCATTGATAATTTTGAACGGGCACTGCAAATTCCGCAGGATAAGCTGACCGATGATTTGAAATCCTTCGTAGACGGCTACAGCATGATTTACAAACAGCTCGTAGGCGTTCTCGAAAAAGAAGGCGTCACGAAAATTGATGCCGTAGGCAAACCATTTGATCCCAATTATCATCAGGCTGTCATGCGGGTGCCCAGCGATGAATACGATGACGACGTCGTCGTAGAAGTATTGCAGGAAGGCTATTTGCTGGGAGACAAAACACTGCGCCCGGCAATGGTAAAAGTAGCATTTAACGGTTAAGTATCGTAGAAATAATGAGGAGGAATTGATTATGAGTAAAGTAATTGGTATTGACTTAGGTACGACTAACTCCGTAGTAGCTGTCATGGAAGGCGGCGAACCTACGGTTATTACAAACACAGAAGGTTCTCGTTTAACACCGTCCGTTGTTGGTTTTTCCAAAACAGGCGAACGTCTGGTAGGCCAGCTGGCTAAACGGCAGGCTGTTTCCAACCCGGACAACACGATTTCTTCTATCAAACGTCATATGGGCGAAAACTACACCGTAGACGTCAACGGCAAAAAATATACGCCGCAGGAAATTTCAGCAATGGTTCTTCAGAAATTGAAGGAAGACGCAGAAAGCTATTTGGGCGAAAAAGTTACGCAGGCTGTTATCACTGTTCCGGCATACTTCAACGACGGCCAGCGTCAGGCTACTAAAGATGCCGGCAAGATTGCAGGCTTGGATGTTCTTCGTATTGTCAACGAACCGACAGCAGCTGCTTTGGCATACGGCCTTGATAAAGGCGGCGACGGCAAGATTCTCGTATTTGACCTTGGCGGCGGCACATTCGATGTATCTATCCTCGAATTGGGCGACGGCGTATTTGAAGTAAAAGCTACCAACGGCAATACACACCTCGGCGGCGATGACTTTGATAATGCAGTTATGAACTGGATGATCAGCGAATTTAAATCCCAGACAGGCATTGACCTTTCGACAGATAAAATGGCGGAACAGCGCCTCAAAGAAGCTGCTGAAAAAGCTAAGATTGAATTGTCCACCGTTCTTTCTACAAACATCAACTTACCGTTTATCACAGCCGATGCTACAGGCCCGAAACATTTGGATTTGACATTGACGCGTGCTAAATTCAATGAATTAACAGAAGATTTGGTACATGCTACGATGGAACCGACAAAGAAAGCTATCGCTGATTCCGGTTTCTCCATCGATGAAATTGATAAAATCATCCTCGTCGGCGGTTCCAGCCGTATCCCGGCTGTTCAGGAAGCCATCAAACAGATTTTGGGCAAAGAACCGAGCAAAGGCGTCAACCCGGATGAATGCGTTGCTATCGGCGCAGCTATCCAGGCCGGCGTTCTCGTAGGCGATGTCAAAGACGTACTGCTCCTCGATGTTACACCGTTGTCCTTGGGTATTGAAACACTCGGCGGCGTCTTCACTAAGATTATCGACCGCAACACGACGATTCCGACATCCGGCAGCCAGGTATTCTCGACAGCCGTAGATAACCAGCCGTCTGTTGACGTTCATGTCCTTCAGGGCGAACGTGAAATGGCTGCTGACAACAAATCCTTGGGCCGTTTCGAATTGACAGGCATTCCGGCTGCTCCGCGCGGAGTACCTCGTATCGAAGTTTCCTTCAACATTGATGCCAACGGTATCGTAAACGTTTCGGCTAAAGACCTCGGCACAGGCAAAGAACAGAAGATTACCATCAAATCGTCTTCCGGCTTGGATAAGAGCGAAATCGACCGCATGGTCAAAGAAGCCGCTGCCCATGAAGCAGAAGACAAGAAACGCAAAGAAGGCATTGAAGCTAAAAACAACGCCGATTCCTTGATTTATCAGGCAGAAAAAACGGTTAAAGAATTAGGCGACAAAGCCGATGCAGCCAAAGTTTCTGAAATCAAAGACAAGATTGCTGCCCTCAAAGAAGCAGTTAAGACCGATGATGTCGATAAGATTAAAGCCGCTTCGGAAGCATTAACCAAACCGCTCTATGATTTGACCAGCGAAATGTACAAACAGGCCGGCGCACAGCAGCAGGCTGCACAAGGCCAGCCAAACGCAGGCGCACAGGCCGGTGCACAGCAGAGTGAAGCAAAAGACGAAAAAGTAGTTGACGCAGACTACAAAGTAGTCGATGACGACCAGAAGTAAGATAGATAAGAGGGGCTGCCCACTATGAGTAAAAGAGATTATTATGAAGTACTTGGCGTTCCAAAAGATGCCAGCGATGCTGAAATAAAAAAAGCGTTCCGTAAATTAGCTATCAAGTACCATCCTGATAAGAACCGGGACAACCCTAAAGCTGCTGAAGAAAAATTTAAAGAAGTCAACGAAGCGTACAGCGTCTTGTCCAATAAACAAAAACGCGCGCAGTATGACCAGTTCGGCCCCGACGCATTCCAAAACGGCAATGCGGCCGGTGCCGGCGGCTTCGGCGGCCAGGGATTTGGCGGTTTTGGCGGCTTCGGTGGTTTTGGCCAGGGCGGCAGTCAGGGATTTGGCGGATTCGAAGATATTTTCGATTCCTTCTTTGGCGGCCAGGGCAGTCGTCAATCCAGCAATGGCCCGCAGCGTGGTGCCGATTTGCGGTTTGATGTAGATATTTCCTTCAAACAGGCTGCCTTTGGTACGGAAATGGAAATTCAGGTGCCGAAGGATGAAACGTGTGAACATTGCCACGGCAATGGTGCCGAACCGGGAAGCAGCGTGGAAACATGCCCGCACTGCCACGGCACAGGCCAGCAGCGTGTCGTACAGAATACGCCGTTCGGTCAAATGGTCAATGTCCGTACCTGTTCCTACTGCGGCGGTACAGGCAAGCTGATTAAGAAGAAATGTACCAAATGCCATGGCACAGGAACTGTCAAAGTACGCAAGAAATTAAAGATTAAGATTCCGGCCGGTGTCGATGACGGCGCACGGCTCCGTGTAGCCGGCGAAGGGGAACCGGGCGTTCGCGGCGGCGGTCACGGCGATTTGTACGTATACATTTTTGTACGCAAAGACGCCAAATTTGCCCGCGAAGGCAACGATATCCTTTCACAGGAAACGATTTCCTTTGCCCAGGCTGCATTGGGCGCGACGATTCGCGTCGATACGCTGGACGGCAAGATTGATTTAAAAATTCCGGCAGGCACGCAGACCGGGACGGTATTCCGCATTCGCGGCAAAGGCGTTCCCGTATTGGGTTCGCAGAACCGCCGCGGCGACCATCATGTCCAGGTAACGGTGTCTGTACCGAAAAAAATGAGTGCTAAGCAAAAAGAGTTGCTCAAAGAATTTGCTTACGCTGGCGGCGAAACCTGGGTGGGGGAGCCAAAGTCGGCTGAACAACCGGCAGCAGGCTCTAAAACGCAGGATAAACCGAAAGAAAAGAAAGGCTTTTGGAGCAAGTTGAAAAAAGACATAAAAGAAGATTTATAATACAAAAGAAAAGGGAGAACAGTCGATGAAATGGAATGAAATCGATTTGCTTGTTTCCCCAGAGGCCACCGATTTGGTGGCCCTTCTTTTATATGAATGCGGCAGCAATGGCTCGATTATTCACGATGAAGAAACAGACGAATGGGGCCGTATTCGTATAACGGCGTATTTTCCGCCGGAACAGGGAGACGCAGCAGAACAAGTACGACACCGCATGACGGAACTGGCAGCGCGGGACGAAACCCTAAGCAACTGGCAGCTCGTCCAGCAGGAGGCAGATGACCAAAGCTGGCTCTATGCCTGGCAGAAACATTTTCATCCCAAGAAAATATCCCGCACGTTTTGGGCCGAACCGTCGTGGGAAAAAGCCGCACCGGCTCCAGGCGAACAGACGCTTACCATTGATCCGGGCCTGGCCTTTGGCAGCGGCTTTCATGTGACGACCTGCATGTGCGTACAGTATCTGGAACAAGCGGTCCAGCCGGGCGATGTCGTGTTTGATATCGGCACGGGTACGGGTATTTTGGCTATTGCTGCAGCCAAATTAAAGGCGGCTCATGTCGTAGCCGTCGATTTTGATGAAAAAGCAGTCGTACAGGCCAAACACAATGCGGCCTTAAACGGTGTGGCAGATGCCATTACCGTAGCCAACAGCGATTTGCTGGCGGCGGTTTCTCACGAAGAAGCGAAAGCCGATGTCGTTGTCGCCAACTTGGTGACCAATGCGGTGCTCATGCTGCTTCCATCCCTGCCGGCATACATGAAGCCCAATGCGGTCTGCATTGCCAGCGGCATCATTGATGAACGGATTGAGGAAGTACGTCAAGCGGCTGCGGCAGCCGGCTTTGCCTGGGAAGACGAACGGCTGCAGCAAGGCTGGTATGCTGTCACGATGAGGAGGCTGTAATGCGAAAAATATTTACGAAGTTTCCCATTTGCGGGACCTTTGAACTGTCTGCTGACGATGCGCATCATGTACTTGTCGTCCTGCGCCATACTGTAGGGGACACCCTCAACGTCACGGACTGTACCGGCGCGACGTATGAATGCTTTATTACGCGGATGGAAGGCCATTCGGCATTTTTGACGCCGGCACGAAAACTGTCCGACGGCAGTGAAAAAAACGGCAATGTGATTTTGGCAGCAGGCCTTTTAAAAAGCGATAAATTTGATTGGGTAGTCCAAAAAGCAACCGAATTGGGTGTCGGGACCATTGTTCCTGTACAAATGGAACATTGTGTAGTAAAATTAGATAATACTCGCCGTAAAAGCAGACAAGAACGCTGGCAGCGCCTGGCGCTGGAAGCAGCAAAACAATGCGGCCGCGACGATGTGCCGACCATAGCGGACGTTTGCCGTTTTCCGGAACTGCTGCAGACATACAGCGAAGACCGCTTTGTCATTCCCTATGAACAAGAAACGGCACCGCTGGCAGAAGTCTGCAAAGAAGTGCGCGTCGGGGACATTGTCATTTGCATTGGGCCGGAAGGCGGCTTTGCCGACAAGGAAATTGCCCTGGCGTCGGAACAACTGGCCTGGTGCCGGACCGTATCGCTCGGCCCGCGGATTTTACGGGCTGAAACGGCTTCGATTGCGGCGTTGTCGATTATCATGTATGAAAGAGGATTTAAATAGATGCCAACGATAGCCTTTGCCACCTTAGGGTGCCGTGTCAACCAATATGATACAGACAGCATGCGCGGCCTGTTTCTCGCCGAAGGATTTACGGATGCGGAATTTACGGATACAGCAGATGTATACGTCATCAATACGTGTTCCGTCACGCAGATGGGAGAGAAGAAATCCCGCCAGCTGATTCGGCGCGCCAAAAAACGCAACCCTGCATCAAAAGTCATCGTCACGGGTTGCTATGCCCAGCTAGATCCGGCACTGCTGGCGGCCATGGAAGGCGTAGACGCTGTAGTCGGAACCAATGAAAAGAAAAAAATCGTTTCCATTGTTCAAAAACTGCTGGGACAGGAAGACACGGCGACGATTCAGGCCGTACACAACGTACTGAAACCGGATGCCTTTGAAGAAATTCCCTTATACCCGTCTGCTGTAGAGCACACACGGGCCGATTTGAAAATTCAGGAAGGCTGCAACAATTTTTGTACGTACTGCATTATTCCCTATACGCGCGGCGGCTTGAAATCCCGTCAGCCCGATGCCGTCATTGCAGAAGCCAAACGGCTGATTTCCTTTGGCTTCAAAGAACTGGTACTGACAGGCATTCATTTGGGGGCGTACGGCAAAGAACTGCCGGAAAAACCGACCTTGGCCTTGATTTTGCGCCGCCTGCTGAACGAAACAGACGTACAGCGCATCCGCTTAGGGTCTGTAGAGTCGCTGGAAGTCGATGACGAGTTGATTGACGTCATGAATTCCTCGCCGCGCATCTGCCCGCATTTGCATTTGCCGCTCCAGTCCGGCTCGGATGCCATTCTCAAAGCGATGAACCGCCATTATACCAAAGCCGAATTTATCGAGTTAATCCGCGTCCTGCGGCAGCGCATCCACGGCCTGACCGTTTCGACAGATTTAATCTTGGGCTTTCCCGGTGAAACGGACGCCTTATTTGCCGAAACGATGGAAACCCTGCGGTTGCTGCGGTTTTCCCATATTCACGCCTTTCCCTATTCGCCGCGCCAAGGAACGCCTGCTGCTGCCATGAAGCAGCAAGTACCGCAGGATATCAAAAAGAAACGCGTAGAAAGAGTCAATGCCTTGTCTGCAGCACAAAAAGACGAACTGCTGCAGGACATGGTAGGCCGCACGGTGCATGTCCTGATTGAAAAACAGGACGGCAGTCATGGTGAAGGATTTTCTGAAAACTATGAACGGGTCTGTGTAGACGGCTTGCAGACAGCCTGCGAAGGTATGATTGTCGCTGCAACGCTGACCCATGCAGATAACCATATACTATTTGGTACACTAAAGGAGGAACTGTAACATGGAAGATTGCTTGTTTTGTAAAATCAGTAAAGGGGAAATTCCGAGCACAAAAGTATATGAAGATGACGATTTTTACGCCTTCAAAGACATTGCGCCCGTCGCTCCGGTACACGTATTGGTCATTCCCAAAAAACACATTGCCAACATTGCATCTCTGACTCCGGACGATGCCGATGTAGCCGGCAAAATGCTCTACACGATTCAAAAAGTAGCGCAGATTTTGGGCCTCGACAAAGACGGCTACCGCGTTGTTTTCAACACCGGTGAAAAAGCAGGACAGACCGTACATCACATGCACGCTCATATTCTCGGCGGCAAAGAAATGGCTTGGCCAGGTGTATAATGGATACATCACAGCGGTCTAAGACCCCGCACCGCGCAGCAGTCGGCACACCGCATCCCGTCCGGCGGCGCCGGCGAAAGAAACAGCAGCTGAATTCCGGCACAGTCATTCGCGTGATTGCTCTGGTCGGCATGGCAGCCGTCCTAGTGCTGATGATGATGCTGCGAAAATTTTAAAAACAAAATACAGACGATAGTCTGGCAAAAACGAGTTCAGTAACATACACTGGACTCGTTTTTTTTGTCGTATAAAACCGATCAAGCAATAGAAAGACTGTTGCAGAAATGCACGGCATGGATGTGATACACAAAGAAACAGACAGATTTCTGTCAAAATTTTTTATTATTCTACAAATTACCAGCCAGTGAAACCCTAGGAAAACAGCCGTTTTTTACAATAGATACCATGCCATGTAACGCGTTACCTTTTATATAAGAAGAAAAAAGAAGAAGAGATAAAAGAAAAGAAGAAAAAATATATTTTTTCTTGCAGGGAGGAGTCCCTGCACTTTCTTATAGTTTTGTAAACTTGGCGTTTACATATGCTATTCACTTTTTCTTTCTGTGCGACCAGAATACAGGGAAAGTATCCCTCTGACCCTCGTATGTCCATTCTTTTTCGAGCCGCCGAAAAAGAATAGACGAAGATAAGCAGAGAGCCGAAATCTTTGATTTCGTGCGAATCGCTTAGGCATAGCAAAAGGCGGCCGCCCGAAACTCCCATTCCTTTGAGAATGTCCGTCATTGCTAAATGGGCGAAACTCGCTTCGCTCAAACAAAACGCCCATTTTTAACGCAATGCCACCCATTCTCATTGTGCGGCAAGCCGCACAACCAGTCATTCCCGTAACGGGGCGGCTTGGGAGCAAATGCGAGCAATTACGGATGAATGTATGCTGGAAAACCATGTATCATTCAATCCACCACTCATATGTGCTAGCGATATTTCTACATGTTTCTTTTTTTATTATTACGCATAATGAAGTGATACTACCTATTGCCTTAGCGTAGATAAGCCTATGTCTGCCGTCAATTTTTCTTGACAGATGTTGTTTTCCCAGCAACCAGGCGAAATCTACATTGCATGACTGCCAACACCGCCCGTTACGAGCGTGCCGACCGGTCGAAGACCGGATACGTAGTTTGCCGATGACGGGAACAAGCGGTGTCTGAGCGAAGCGAATTTGCCGCGCCGTCATCGGCAAACGCAGTAAGGCTAAGTCCGTTTTGGGCGGCGGTTTCTTTAGCTCTGCATAAGCGATTCGCACGAAATTAAAAATTTCGGCTCACTGCTTATTTTTGGTACTTTTTCTTTCTGACCGCGCAGAAAGAAAAAGTATATACGCCGATGTAAACGGCAAGTTTACTAGAAAAAAATGGGCATAGGGAGATGCTCCCTTGGACTATGTGTTTCTTTTTCGGCGGCTCGAAAAAGAATGGACATACGAGGGTCAGAGGGACACGTCACTATTTTCTGATCGCACAGAAAGAAAAAGTGAATAGCCGATGTAAACAGCAAGTTTACAAAAGAACCCCGCTATTTTAGGTGGAAAACGTTTCATATCATATGGCATATATGCAATAAAATACATGCATAAAATAAGATACATGATAGCCATAGGTTATAAGTATGTAAAGTGATACTTACATATAACTACATCAACTGCACGTGGAAAATGATACGCAAATAATTACAAATGAATAAATATGCAAATATGAGAATTAAATTAAATTTTTAAAATTTTTTACTATCTTCCATTTTTAGCCAAGATTTAGTATGATGTAGTTAACAAATATCAGGATGTAATACTATGACAATGCAATTACGACACACTGTTCGCCAGGCTCAGCGCGGCAGTCAGGAAGCCGCACAAGAATTACTTACGCAGTTTGAGCCGTTGATTAGCAGGCAAATCGCCAAATACCGCCATCATTATCAATCCGAGGCAGAAGCCCGCTCGACGGCGCACAGTGCGGCCATCGAATGCATTTACGGCTTTGACCTGTCCCGGCGCGCCAGCGTCCCGCAGCAGATGCAAGCCTGCATTCACAACGCGTTTGCCAGGGAAGCATACCATCAGAAACGGTACGAAACGATGGTACAAAAGGACTTTGTCGAAGAAGACGGCTGTACAGACCTGCCATCAGACTACGAAGACAAAACAAGCGACCGCCCCGATACATCCCTTATCCGCCGGGAAACCATGGGCGACTTGGACACCCTCATGCAAATCCTGCCGCCTAGAAACAGGGAATACGTTTATCTCAGAGTCCAAGAAAACTGGACATACCGCAAAATCGCCAGCAAATACGGCGTATCCGAAAGCCTGGTACGAAAAATCGTTAAACAAGCATTAGCAAAACTGCGGAAACACCTATCCTAACCAGTAAAAAGCAAGCCCCTTTGACGGACATGTTGAGGGGGCTTGTTTTTCATTGCATCCTATCGATGAATACGGTATAATAAACATATAGTTTTTCCCAAAAAAGTAAATCCGCGCCGTTATAGCGTATATGCGGACTGTGACGCTTTTTGAAAGTATTTCTTACAAAATAGACAATAAGAAGCCATCCTGCGCCGCAAAATGAGGTATAAAGTGAGATGAGATGCGGAGTTACACAGACAGGGGAAAAGAAACCTAAACCCCGCAAGGGGACGGAAACAGACAAGAGGAAATGTATTCCTCTTGTTTCGACCTAGGAAAAGAAACCTAAACCCCGCAAGGGGACGGAAACTACTTCCTTTTATTTCATCCCTGTACAATAAAGGAAAGGAAAAGAAACCTAAACCCCGCAAGGGGACGGAAACTTTTTAATATTCATCATGATACCTCCTACATAGCTTTGCGGAAAAGAAACCTAAACCCCGCAAGGGGACGGAAACTGTTTGTTTTCACCATTGATTACTTCTGGTTTATCAAGATGAGAAAGAAACTTAAACCCCGCAAGTTAGTGTAAAATAATTGTGGGAAAACTTTATTAGGCTAAAAAGAGGAACATATAAAAAAAGAAGGAACTTCTTT
>CAKPVJ010000033.1 GCA_934193515.1 uncultured Megasphaera sp.
CAAAGAAGTTCCTTCTTTTTTTATATGTTCCTCTTTTTAGCCTAATAAAGTTTTCCCACAATTATTTTACACTAACTATGTATTTTTACATAGTTTGGCTACCATGCAGCAAATTAGAAATAAAAAACATATCTTATAAAAAAAGAGAAAGGCAGCCAATAGTGCCTTTCTCTTACTATATTATTCTACTGTAACACTCTTTGCAAGATTTCTCGGTTTATCTACATCATTGCCGCGGCTGACTGCAATATAGTATGCCAGCATCTGCAGGGGAATAATTGCCATAATGGTTACGACAAAATTATCTGACTGCGGCACTTGAATTAATGAATCTACCGTTTTACCTACTTCGGTATCGCCTTCTTGAACGACGCCGATCACATAGGCATCACGCGCCTTGACTTCTTTGATGTTGCTAATCATCTTTTCTTCTACATCTTTTTGGGTAGCCAACGCGATGACAGGAATGCCTTTTTCAATCAAAGACAACGTGCCGTGCTTCAGTTCACCGCCAGCATAGGATTCCGCATGAATATAAGAAATTTCTTTTAGTTTCAACGAACCTTCCATCGCCAAGCCATAGTCCATGGAACGTCCGATAAAGAAGACGTCTTCTGCATTTTTAAATGCGTCGCATAAGCCTTTGATATCATCGACATGGTCAAAGATTTTTTGGCATAAATCAGGCACAGCAATCAAATCGCGAAGAATTTGTTCTTCTTTTTCTGCAGCCAGATTGCCATTCAAACGTCCCATGTACAACGCCAAAAGGAGTAACGTGACGAGCTGTGTCGTATATGCTTTGGTCGATGCTACGGCAATTTCCGGACCTGCCCATGTATAGGCTACCTGGTCTGCTTCGCGGGAAATAGAAGACCCTACCACATTGGTAATCGCTAAAGACCGAGCACCCAGCCGTTTAGCTTCTTTTAAGGCTGCCAAGGTGTCAATGGTTTCACCGGACTGGCTGATAATAATGCATAAGGTTTTGCTGTCCGTAAGCGGGTCGCGATAGCGGTATTCCGAAGCAATGTCTACTTCGACGGGAATACGCGCCAATTTTTCAATAAAGTATTTAGCCAGCAAACCGGCATGATATGCCGTACCGCATGCCGTAATCATAATTTTGCCAATCGAATTGACATCTTCCGGTGTCCAGTTTAATTCATCAAAATGGACATGTTTGCCGTCTTCGGTAATACGGCAGCTCATCGTATCACGGATAGCCTTAGGCTGTTCGTAAATTTCCTTGAGCATAAAATGTTCAAAACCGCCTTTTTCTGCAGCTTCTGCATCCCAATTAACTTCAAAGACTTTTTTGGAAATCGGCTTGCCTTCTAAGTCCGTAACCCATACCTTATCTTTTTGTACGATAGCAATTTCGCCATCATTCATAATATATGTTTTGCGTGTATAGTTTAAGATAGCCGGAATATCAGAAGCAATGTAGTTTTCGCCTTCACCAAGTCCGACAATCAACGGATTATCTTTTTTGCTGCAAATGATTTT
This sequence comes from uncultured Megasphaera sp., assembly GCA_934193515.1. Lineage (GTDB taxonomy): Bacteria > Bacillota > Negativicutes > Veillonellales > Megasphaeraceae > Megasphaera. The sequence goes on from CAKPVJ010000033.1 coordinate 1,510, forward strand.
ATCCGGTTCAAATTTGCACATAAATACGAGGGAATAAGAACCCCGCAGCCGTGCTAATACATTGCGTACGGTACGTGTAAAATCACCGTCGTACATATCCGCACACAAATGCGCTACAACTTCTGTATCTGTTTCCGATTTAAAATGGTATCCCTTGGCAAGCAGTTCTTCTTTGAGTTCCATATAGTTTTCAATAATACCATTATGGACAATAGCAAAGTTTCCCTTTTCATCGGTATGCGGATGGGCATTGACATCCGATGGGCCGCCGTGTGTTGCCCAGCGTGTATGTCCAATGCCGACTGTACCGGAAACCGGATGCGCTTTGACTTCATTTGCCAGATTTACCAGACGGCCCTGCTTTTTCCGTACAGCAATCGCTCCGTCGTTATACACAGCAATACCTGCTGAATCATAGCCACGGTATTCCAGCTTTGCCAAGCCGTCCATAAGGAAATCAGCAGCTTCTCTGCCTCCAATATAACCTACAATACCACACATAATCTTATCCTCCTGCTATTCAATTATTAAGATTCAATGGCTTCGCATGATAAATTTGTCCATCTTGTTGCCAACATGTTTTTTTATCATCTAACGACTGAAGCTGCCGAGAGACATCCGCTGACTGTTCGATACTTCTCTTCCTCGTCTACCTTACTTTTAAGGTACTAGCGCTATCCATTTTACGAAGGATTTCCAAACGCCTGTAAAAAAACAGGAATGAAGTTCAATACGCTTAAACTCCATTCCCACATTATATATATTTTATCTTTTTAAGTCAATACCCGGCAATTTATTTAGACGGACCCATTTCATGTTCAACAACAACAGCAATATCATCGACAATGCGCTTGAGCTGTTCTAAGTCAGGACCTTCTGCCATTACGCGAATCAAAGGTTCTGTACCGGACGGACGAACGAGTATGCGGCCTTCATCGCCTAATTCGGCTTCGCCGGAAGCAATGGCAGCCATAATTAAGCTGTTTTCTTCCCAGCCGGATTTTGTCTGTACGCGGACGTTTTTCAAAATCTGCGGGTAGCGAGTCATCAGAGAAGATAATTCGGACAGGGGCTTTTGTTTTTGTTTCATAATGCTGAGCAGCTGCACAGCTGTCAACAAGCCGTCGCCGGTTGTATTATAATCCAGGAAAATGATATGGCCGGACTGTTCGCCGCCAAGGCAATAGCCGTCTTTCCGCATCCGTTCCAATACATAGCGGTCACCTACGGCCGTCGTTTCGGATTGGCAGCCCATTTCTTTAAGTGCCTTATGGAAGCCAATATTGCTCATGACCGTACCTACTACAGTATTTTGTTTGAGTTTGCCTTCTTCTTTCAGCTTCAACGCACACAGCAGCATAATCTGGTCGCCGTCCATTTCCTGTCCTTTTTCATCGACAGCCAGGCAGCGGTCTGCATCGCCATCGTTGGCAATCCCTACATCCGCGCCGTATTTCAATACAGCTTCCTTCAAACTTTCCAAATGCGTAGAGCCGCAGTTTTCATTAATATTGACACCGTTGGGTTCGTGGTGAATGGCAATGACTTCTGCTCCCAAATGGCGTAAAATTTCAGGGCCTAATACGGATGCCGAACCGTTGGCGCCATCATGTACGACTTTTAAGCCTGATAAATCTACATCTGTCGATTTACAGATGAAATCAGCGTATTCATTTTGTAAATCCGTCCATGCAGAAATCGTGCCAATGGCTGCACCTGTCGGACGGCTCTGCAGTCCTGCCCGTTCGTCCTTGAGCATATATTCTTCAATCTTATCTTCTGTTTCATCCGGCAGTTTGTAGCCATAGCCATCAAAGAATTTAATGCCGTTGTATTCAAACGGATTGTGGGATGCTGAAATCATGACGCCGGCATCCATATGATGAGTTCTCGTCAAATAAGCAATGGCTGGTGTCGGAATCACGCCTACCATATAACATTCACCGCCGGCAGACGCAATGCCTGCCGCCAAAATATCTGCCAGCATCGTGCCGGAGCGGCGTGTATCGCGGCCAATCAAAAACGTAGGATGTTCTTTATTTTGTCCAAAAATATAGGCAGCGGCTCTGCCCAAATGATATGCCAATTCCGGTGTCAATGAATCATTCGCAACACCTCGTACACCATCGGTACCAAATAATCTAGCCATTTACTTTACCTCCAAAGGTTTATATTTACAAATAATTGTAATTGCTGTCTCAAGTCCATCTAAAAACGCGCTCATAATGCCGCCGGCATAACCGGCACCTTCCCCTACAGGATACAAGCCGTCTGCATGCAGCGCCGCCCGATCTTCGCCGCGCAAAATGCGCACAGGCGCACTGGTCCGTGTTTCTACGCCGGTCATGACGACATTATTATCATCAAAACCATGAATACGCCGTCCAAAATACGGCAGGGCCTGGGCCAAGGTATCCGTTACAAAAGACGGGAGAACCTCATGCAGGTCAGCCCATGTAATACCTGGACGATAGGTATGTACAGATTTTTCCTGTCCTTTTTCTGGGCGCTGCAAAAAATCACCTACGGTCTGCGCAGGCGCACAATACGTACGGCCGCCAACCTCATAGGCCAATTTTTCATACTGCCGCTGGAATGCAATACCTGCCAGCGGACTGTCACCTCCCATATCATCAGCGGTCACATTCACTACCAACGCACTATTGGCAATGCCGCTGTCTCGACGGTATAAGCTCATCCCATTCGTGACTACATGCCCTTCTTCCGACGCCGCGCCTACAACAACGCCGCCTGGACACATACAGAAAGAATAGCAGGAGCGGCCTTCCGGACTGTGATATACCAACGCATAATCAGCCGGCTCTAATCCCAATTCAGCAGCACTGCAGCCATACTGCGCCTGGTCTATCACGGCTTGTTCATGTTCAATGCGCACGCCAATGGCAAAGGGCTTTTTCTCTAACGCAATGCCTTTATCATACAGCATATAATAGGTATCTCTGGCACTGTGTCCAATCCCCATGATGACAACATCTGCCGGATACTCTGTTTTGCCGTTGACAACGACAGCCCTTATCTTTCCCGTGTCATCTCGTTTGATATCGGTTACGCAGCTTTGGAAACATACCGTACCTCCTGCTAATTCTATCATATGGCGCATGTTTTTTACAACACGGCGCAAAATGTCCGTACCTACATGAGGATTATAGGCATATAAGATTTCTTTAGGCGCGCCGGCATCTACCAACGTCTGCAGGATATGCCGCAGCAGCGGATGATTGACGCGTGTAGTCAATTTGCCGTCAGAAAACGTACCGGCACCGCCTTCACCAAACTGCACGTTGGAATCAGGACGGAAAACGCCTCCCTGCCAAAATTCTTCAACATGAGCGGTTCGCGTATCCATATCACAGCCTCGTTCAAATACAAGCGGTTTGTATCCCCGCTGTGCCAGCATCAAAGCCGCTGCCAGACCAGACGGTCCCATGCCAATGACTATAGGTCGATAGGTTAGGGGGCTGCTTCCCGATACAGGCGGCGTAAATACATCCTCCTGAATTTGCCGTACATCTTTGTTGTCCCGGCACCGCCGCCATACTTTAGCTTCATCATGAAATACGACATCCACCGTAAATACCAAATAAATTCTAGGTTTTCTCCGGGCATCAATCGAACGGCGCACAATGCAGATCCGTTCAATATCCGTCAAACTGCACCGCAGTTTTTTGGCAATCAACGCCTCTAATGATTTCTTCATGGGCACAGCTGTACGAATATTCAATACTCTAAGCACACAATCCTCTCCTTTATTACTCTACCGTCGCGGTCACATCTACTACATCCGGATTCACAATGACACCGTTAATAGGCGACACGAGAATTTTCCATTCTTTATCTTCTGCCAATCCCTGTACATTGACCGGTGTCAAATCAATACGGGATACTCCCTGCAGTACGTTGGCATCGCCCCGCACTTCCACTTCATCCGGATCGGCTTTCAGCGCTTTCAGCGTTACACCATCGCTGACAGTACCGTACGACGTGACATGGACGGGAACTTTTTTGGACGCTGCATTATGACCGATAGACACGCGCAGATTACTCTGCCATGGCGTCATTTCTAAGCCGTCTACCTTGCTTCCATCTGCTGCCAGCAGATGAATTTGCGCCATTAAGGAAAAGTCTTCGTTTTTATCGCCTACAGGAATTTCAACTACGGCTTTATCCACTTTTTGAATCAGCCGTCTTGCGCCGCTGACAACCACTTTTTCCGGGACTATTTTCAAATTGCTGATAAAGGAATCTTTATCCATTTTACCTACTAAATGCGGTGTTAAATTAAATTCACGAACGGCATACACATCGACAGTAATTTTCGCTGTTGCCATACTTTGCTTTTTCAGCTCTGTGCCGGAAGGAATCTCGATACGAATCGGCACATCCATATCCCCTTCCTGTGCATCTGCCAAATCAATATAGGCTTTGATATCAGACGGGCCTACATTGATAATCGTGTTGCGGGGGCCGGACAAGCGCACATACACGGTTTTCGGCACGTTGGACGTAATATACTGAGAATCCAGATTTTCTATCACGACAGGAACCGTATAACTGCCTTCACTGACAGGGTTTTGTTCATTAATAATAAGAAACCACAATATAATTGCCAAAAGGAGACATACAATTTTTAACTGCCATCGTTTATCTAGTTTATTCATGAGCTACGGCCTCCATTTAAAAATATTGGCCAATCCCTGCGGTGTTTTATTCAGGAAGGTCTTCAAAATGTTGCGCAGTGCATTACCGTCTAAATGACGGTAAATATGTCCGCCGTATGTATAGGAAATGGCACCGGTTTCTTCACTGACAACGACTACCACCGCATCTGCCAATTCACTAATCCCAATTGCCGCCCGATGGCGTGTCCCCAGTTCGGTCGACAAGGAACGGTCTGCCGTCAGCGGCAGCAAACAGCCGGCTGCCATAATGCGGTTTTCACGAATAATGACAGCCCCGTCATGAAGCGGCGTATTAGGAATAAAGATATTCCCCAGCAACTCCCGCGACACGACCCCGTCAATGGCGATGCCTGTATCAATATAATCATTTAGTCCTACTTCACGTTCAAATACGATTAACGCACCGGTCCGCGTCTTCGACAGCGATTCCGCAATAGCCACAATTTCATCAATCAGATGTTCCAGTTCTTCCGTGTTGATGACATGGCCGGAACGCAAAAAACGGCCGCGGCCGATTTGTTCCAGCGCCCGGCGCAGCTCCGGCTGAAAAACGACAGGCAGGGCAACTAAAATGACCGTCATCCCCTGCTGCAGCATCCAGTTAATGACATGCAAATCCAATACTTTACTGACGACGGTAACGGCACCCAAAACGATGAGGCCTTTAATGAGTGCGACTGCCCGCGTATTGCGAATCAAAATAAATAATTTATACAATACAAACGCAACCAACAATATATCTAATATGTCAAGCAGCCGAAAGCTGCTGATAAATCCCTGCACAGGTACATACATAGGCAACTCTCCCGTATTACAGAATATAAAAATACAGATAGATTTATTGTACAATATTTTTTCTGTAAAATAAAGAGATTTCCATTTCCCCCAAATCTTCCAAACAGAAACTAAAGGGATGGTGCATGAAATGTTTCGTCATCATGCGCCATCCCTTATTCTAAAAAAATGATATGTTTTAATGTGGAACCTGTAACTAAAATGGTTTCTTTCATCACGTTCATACGACGACCTATCAGATACCAAGAAAGCAAAAGGGGCATATCACTTCGTGTGACACCCCCTTGTATGCTATTCAGCCGTCTGAGCAGCTTTTCGTTTTTCCTCAATATCGTGAACAGCCTGCAGTCGTTTTTCCTGCTGCGCTAAGTCTTCAAAATCAATGGATTTTAATTTATTAGCCAAATCACGCTGAATATCTGCAAAAGCTGCATAAATAGAACACATGCCGCTGCAGCCGCGAGAGCAGGAGCCGATATCATGCAGGCAGCGCTGCAGTTCCGTTTGTCCTTCAACCGCTTCAATAATGTCAAATAACGTAATATCTTTGGGCTGCCGCTGGAGTGCAAATCCGCCATCTACCCCCCGGTATGACTTCATAATGCCGGCAGCTGTCAGACTGCGCATTATTTTCAGCAAAAACCGTTCAGGAATATTTTGTTTTTCTGCCAAAGCCGCCCCTGTAATCTTGGTGCCTTCCGGCAGCGACGCCAAATACAACACCATACGAAACGCATAATCTGTCGCTTGATTCAGTCTCAATTTAGGTACCTCCCTCCTCATCGTTACTTCTTGTATCTAATTATACAATGAGATACTAAAAAAGTATAGTTTAAAACGAAAATAATACAGCTTACAAAAGAATCCGGTATGCGTTTCTTTTGCAAGCTGTATCGCTGTCATTACTACAACAAATCAATCACTGTATAAATAATGGCCGACATGACCGCACTGATCGGGATGGTAACGCACCAAGCGACCAACATGCTTCTTGCTACACCCCAATGGACAGCCCGTACTCGTTCTGCCGAGCCGACCCCCATGATAGAGCCGGATACAACGTGAGTCGTACTAACCGGCAAATGAAGGAATGTGGCAGAAAAAATAACAAGAGATGAATTCAAATCCGCCGCAAATCCATTAATAGATTCCAGCTTAAAGATTTTAGTTCCCATCGTCGAAATGATGCGCCAGCCACCGGCTGAGGTCCCTAACGCCATCGACGTAGCGCAGGCCATTTTAACCCAAATCGGAATTTCCATCGTTTCGATATAGCCACCACTTAGCAATGCCAGTGCAATAATCCCCATTGCTTTCTGTGCATCGTTGGAACCATGAGAAAAGGCCATCAAACAAGCCGATACCAACTGCATTTTTCTAAAATTACGATTCAAGGCAATCGGAGAATAATTGCGAACAATCCAAAGCAGGCCAATCATAACAAAGTAGCCTGTAGCCAAGGCTACAACAGGCGATAATACCAAAGACATGATAATTTTTTCAATCCCTGTATAATCCAATGCCGCTGGTCCTACGCTAATCGATACGGCACCAATAACGCCGCCAATCAATGAATGGGACGAACTGCTGGGAATGCGATAATACCAAGTCACAATATTCCAAATAATAGAACCAATCAACGCTGCCACAATAACTTCCAAACTAATCTGGGCCGGATTGAGAACCAAATCGCCGCCAATCGTCTTTGCTACGCCTGTACTAATCATGGCACCGGCAAAGTTTAATACCGCTGCCATCATGATCGCGTGGCGCGGAGAAATCGCACGCGTCGATACGCTTGTAGCAATCGCATTCGCCGTATCATGGAATCCGTTAATATAATCAAACAATACAGCCAGCAAAACGATGGCCCATATTAACCAATGCTCAGGCATATTTCAATACGACCTTTCTAAATGTAACGACCAAATCTTCACAGTCATCGGTAACATCTTCTACAGACTGCAGGATTTCCTTCCATTTAATAATTTCAATCGGATCTTTGCATTCTGTAAAAAGTTTTGCCATTTCCTGATGATATAAGTCGTCACAGTCTTGTTCCAATTTTAATACCTTTTTACTGCGCGCTTCTACTTTTAAGAAGTTTTTCTTTAAATCTTTCATATACGCGATGGATTTGCGGATTTCTTTCATTGCTTTGGCCGCAATAATCGTCATCTGTTTGGCGCCTTCCGTGGCTTCGCCAACACGATACATACACATTTTATCCATAATTTCACTGATATTGTCAATCGCTGTATCCAGCTGGTCAATCAATTGCTGAATGTCTTCTCGATCCATAGGAGTAATAAACGTCTTCTGCAGCCGTTTCAACGTTTCCATTACTAACGCATCCGCTTCATCTGTAAGCGCATCAATTTTTTCCAATGCTTCCTCTTTCGGTATTTCTTCATTCATTGCCTGCCGCAGCAAATCAGCTGCTTCATAGCTTAATGTCGCATGCTGATCCAATAAAGCGAAAAACTTTTCTTCCTTGGGCTTCAAATGAAATGCCATATTAATCAGTTCTCCTTAATTTTTGACAAATAAACTAACTTTTCATAGTAATTACATATTTTTTACTATTTTTATACATTCCGACTACTTTGCATTATACCATATGACGATTCATTATTCTATAAACGGGACGGATTTTACCTGCAAAAAACAACGTCATTCTTTCCTAATTTGCATTTATAAATGCCTTATTTGCTATAGATTGTTGATTTTTTTGCTGCAGTCATGATACAATTTCCAAAGAAATGATTTCGGTTATCTTTATTATTTATATGCTTTGAAAAAGAAAAGAGGTAATGCAGTGAATAATGTTGCCCGTAAACAAAATTCGGTAAAAAAACATGCGCTTCTCTCCTGCGCTGTTGCCGCATGGATTTGCATGCCCGCTTGGGCAGCCGACACACCCACCATTACAACCAAAGATGTTTTGGTGGAAGTAAATGCAGCTCAAGAAGACGCAAAATATGAGTCGCAGCAGAAAACGATTATCACAGCAGCAGACATTCAGCAAAAGCAAGCTAAGTCCGTAGAAGATATTATCTTCAGTGAAACAGGCGTTTCCCGTACCGTCGATGCTATGGGACGGGTCGGCGTGTCTATCCGCGGAGCAGAACCGCGCCACACCTTAATTCTAGTCGATGGACAGCCTGTACTGGGAGATTTATCCAAATACGCCGGTGCCATGGATGAAGTCATGCGTTTAGGTACAGAAAATGTAGAGCGCATCGAAGTAACGCAAGGAGCCGCCAGTGCAAAATATGGCTCTGACGCCATTGGCGGTGTCATCAATATTATTACTAAAAAAGCCTCCAAAGATACATCCCTCCAGTTTAATTTGGAAGGATCCCATAAAAGCGGAAATGCCGGCTTTCCCTATACCAACGTGTTTCTTCGTGCTGACACCGGACAACTGGGTAAATTTCGTTTTGGTGTCGCTGGCAGCAAACGTGATATATTACCTATATATGCCAGCGAATCCCGTAAAAAGACAGGCATGAGTTTTGATTACGGCAAACGAGATTTCAAACCCAATGCGCTGCGTTATTACGGTGACGCGGCTACTGTTGGCTTTGTCGGTACGTATGAAGCCAATCAAAATAACAAACTGAATTTCCGTTTTGACAGATATACGGAAGATTTAGTGCGTGATGTCAAACATTCAGATTCTGATTTGGAACCACAGCAGCATTTCAAACGCAGGACAGGGCACAATTCATACAATGTCGGCTGGACGGGAACCAAAGGAAATACCGATTGGAATATAGAAATGAATTATTCCCGCATCAATGAAGACGATATTGCCCTGGTCAATTACTATGGGCGTTCTTCCTATGAAGGTACGAATGAATTACGCTATATTGATGACGTCGACCATCGGCAGTGGAATTTCAAAGCCTCTGCCAATACACAGCTTAATGATACACACTTGTTATCCTATGGATTCGGCACGACCTATGAAACCGGCGAAGGCAGCCGTCTAAAAAACTCTCCAAACACAAAAACAAAATATATCGATCCCTGGGATTATGATAAAAGTCTGCTCGTAGACAAACTGGACCGGCACGTCCGTAAAACAGGCGACAATAGTATCCGCGTATGGTCTCACGTTCATGATTATAAGTTTAAAACCAACTCATCCAGCGGTATGCCGGAATGGGATATGGAATACGAATACTACGGCTATGACGGTACCAGTAATACACTGAAACCGATGGTCACGTATGTTGAATATGTAAAATATGACAAGTACTTCACAAGCGGGATTAGCGAGTATAACCCTCCTGACGGAGTTCCCACGGACATATGGGAGAAATATAAAAAATTCCGTGACGTGCTGGAGCAGCAAAATGCAGGATATAAAGGGTCCAACATTGTCCGCGATTATTACCAAAAAGGAGAGTCTTCCGATAAGAAGCAACAGGAACTAGCCCCCAAATTCAACGGCAAACGCTTCTTAGAAGAATTTCGGCTGCGAGATCAGCGCATCACGGTCGGCGAAGGAGCCATCCGCAAACATCATTTCTTTATTCAGGATACATGGCAGCTCAATGAAAATACCCTCTTGACTCCGATTATTCGTCTAGACCACAGCAGCCTGTTCGGTACGAATATTTCCGGCAGCCTTGGCCTTACCCATCAATTCAACAGCAACCCGCATCGGCGTTTAAAAGCCAATATCGGTACCAGCTATGCAGAGCCCGGCATGGGCGAGTTATGGTATAATTGGGAAATGTATGCCAGCAATCCTATCGGTATCGGCTACGCCCGCATGGGACATTATTGGGTTGGCAACCCGCATTTAAAACCAGAAAAATCAGTCAATATTGATTTGAGCTTGGAAGGGGAAAATAAAAATACGTATGCGCGTATCGGTCTTTTCCACAATCGTATTAAAGATTACATGACCGTATATTTTACGGGAAAATTTATGGATTTTGTCCCCTATCTTGGTGCCAGTCAAAAATATCAGCGTGCTCCTGATTTAATTTACAGTTTTAAAAATATTGGAGAAGCCGAAATCACAGGACTCGAAGCAGAAATACACCAAAAATTTGGTACCCATTGGACAGGCAAACTGGGGTACACGTGGCTTCATGCCATTAATAAAAGCGCCCCTAAAATGCCGCGTCAGCTTCTAAACAAGCCGGTTCACAAGATAGACATCAGTCTGGCCTTTGCTGACGATATCAGCGGTTGGAGCGGCCAACTTTGGGGCGACTATTATCTGAATATGCTGGACAGCAACAGTTTAGCTGATAATAATAGTTACTGGCCTGACGTTCTGCAGCATCTAGGCCCGGCATTTGAAAAGCAATCGTATAAAAAGAAAACATTCGGCATTTGGAATATCATGCTGCAAAAGAAACTGCATAAGGATGCCTTAGTATATTTTGGCATCAACAACCTCTTTAATCACCGCGATGATGACCGAGCCACGCAAGAACGCGTGTATCGCTTTGGCATGAATGTAAAATTCGGCAGTGCTCATGAGACTAAAGAAATACCTAAAGCTACACCTTTAAACACTCCATCAACAACGGCTCCGACAAAGGCTGCTGCTAAAAATACAGCTTCATTTTCACAAGAATTTCTCAAACGACCGTTCGATACGGCACCAAAAGAAGGCCTTTCCTTCATTGGCGATTATCGTGCCACTTGGATTGCTCATAATGGCACAAACCGACCGCAGTCTCCGTATCGTGCCACGACTACCGTGGGAACGGCAAAGAAAAATATGTTTGATGCCAATGAGCATGGCTTTGGACAGCGGCTCCGCATCGGCGTAAATGCCCGTATTGGAAAAAACACAAACATCCGCATCTTGGGCAGTGCTGCCGGTACGCCGCATATCGATACGGCCGATACAACAGCTATCCAGCGGGGACTTGGCTATCAACGGCTGGACACGGTCGATATCACACAGCATGCCAATCGATGGGATTTTTCTATTGGCCGCTTACCAGAGCCCATGGGTATCACAGGATATTGGTTTGGCAAAGAATTTGACGGCGGCCGCGCTGTCTGGACTGGCAGCAAAACCCAAATACGTTTGGGATACGGTTCGTTTAAGCACAGTACAGGAATTTCGGATTCTGCATATACCCATTCAATTCATACCGTATTTTATCGTCCACCGACTGTCGAAGAATTTTTAGGCATTAACCGCACAGACCATCCGTATAACATTCATGAAGCTACCAAAGAATCAAATGAAATCTATAAAAAACAATATAAAGGCAAAACCGATATGCTCTACTTCTATCAACAGCTTCGCGATGCCGTACAAAATGGCGCCAGCTTAGAAGAGCAGAGTGCTATCCTGCAGCGCATGCATCGTGTCATCAAAGCTGCATATGGCAGTGATATGGCCGCAAAAGTCTTCTCTTTGAATATTTCCCCCAAGGCTTCCGTTTTATATAAAATCAAGGACAAGCATGGAAATATCAAATTGAGAAAGACTCAAATCAGTTATTCCAGCTATATTTCAAAATACGCTACAGCAGAAGAAAGAGCGTTTAAAACAGAAATGAACAAAAAATTCGCTGTCTCTTTGCACGATGACGCTGCCTTAAAAAACGGCAAAGCCTATTTGCAGCAGAACGCGCAACGTTTGGAAAGTGCCTATAAAGAAATTGCCGCATATAATGCCAAAGAGGATTGGTCAGGATATGCCAATACGGACTTTTCTATTGGTTCGCACTACACGTATACAGCAGATAAAAAAGGTATCCAATCACACACAGATTCCAGCCTGGCTAAAGAGTATACCTTTGCCGGCGTAGAAGCCATCATTACGGAAGGCGTCTATAATTCCGCTAGCAGCGTGCAGGAGATTGCCAAAACAGATATACTTAAAGAATTATATACAGCCAACTATGTAGACAAAGGACAAGGCTATGCAGAATATGGTTGGCGTATGCCGCAGCTGTTATTTGAATATCTCGACGGCATGGAACGCGTCCTTCGTCAGTCCGAATCAGAAAATAAACAGCCGCGCGAAGCGTTGGCCGCTATCATCGGTAAACTCATAAAAGCCGAAGGAACGGTGCTTGTCCAAGATACTATTCCGGCCTTGGATACTGCTGCCTTTATTCAAATCAAACAGCAACTTCGCCCGAATTTCGGCATAGCCGCCTGGTATCTTCGTTCCTGCCACAACAGGACATATACGCTAGCTGCCGCTCACGACACGCATAATGATACCGCAACGTTTACCCAATTAGCCAACGTTCTCGGCATCGGCGCCAAGTGGCAGTTGGGAGCTCATATATCTCTTGATCTTGATTATGGTCAAAACCGTACTGCTTTTGGCCGCTACATGAATGGGCATTCGCTATACAATCATGAACGCGGTACAGCTGATTTCAAATTACTCGGTCACGCCATGGGGGGGGCGCCGCATTTCTGGGTAGCCCGTCTATCTATCGGTCAAGCAGATCCAGCTGTCCCTGGAAGCTGGCATGCATTTGCTGACTACAAATATTTCCAACATGGTTCATTCTTTGGCGGCAATGGTACGGATGCACTGCCGGATAGATATTTGGACGGGATTCGTTCCTTTACCTTAGGTGCCGGCTATGTGCCGCACAAAGACTTCTTGCTGGAAGCCTTCTATACATTCGATGCCAAAGGTATTGGAAAACGAGATACATTATACGGCCCGGAAAACTTCCAATTAGGCAATTACACTAAACTTCAACTCACGTATAAATTCTAATTTGTTTCTCCATGCAAAAAACCTCTCCGGAGTCACATCTGCCGGAGAGGTTTTGCATATAGTATTGTTTTATTTTACAACTGCATTGTCAATAATTGCCATGAAATCATCGACTTTAAGGCTGGCACCGCCGACAAGTCCGCCGTCGATATCCGGAGAACCGGTGAGTTCCGCTACATTCTTGCCTTTTACGCTGCCGCCGTAAAGAACAGATACAGCATCTGCTGTTGCTGCATCATACATAGCAGCTAATTTTTGACGAATAATTGCGCAGACTTCCTGTGCCTGTGCAGCTGTCGCCGTTTTGCCTGTGCCAATAGCCCAAATCGGTTCATAGGCAATGACAATTTTCGTGACATCGGCTGCGCTGATGCCTGCCAATGCGTGTTCAATCTGGCCTTCAATCCAGGACTGCATAATGCCTTCTTCACGCTGTTCCAGTGTTTCACCGCAGCATACAATCGGCGTAAGCTGATGGGCAAGAGCCGCTTTTGTCTTTTTGTTTACCGTTTCGTCTGTTTCATTGAAATATGTGCGGCGTTCCGAATGGCCGAGAATAACATGGGTTACGCCGATATCTACGAGCATAGCCGGAGATACTTCACCAGTGAATGCACCTTTTTCTTCCCAATGCATGTTCTGTGCTGCAATATGAATCGGCGTTCCTTTAGTCAATTCTACAGCCTGTGCAAGATACGGAAATACAGGAGCAATAATAACTTCTGGTTTGACATCCTTAGGTACACGGTTGACAAGACCTGTAATCGTTTCTTTGGCATCTGCACCAAGATGGTTCATTTTCCAGTTACCGGCAATAATCGTTTTTCTCATAATAATCCTCCTAATTTGACAGTTACGAATATACGATGCTGTATTTTATTTATCGCTTAATGATACAACGCCTGGGAGCTGTTTGCCTTCCAAATATTCCAGTGAAGCGCCGCCGCCTGTGGAAATATGGCTGATTTTGTCAGCAAGGCCTGTTTTGTTGACAGCCGATACAGAATCGCCGCCGCCAACGATAGATACAGCGTCAGAATCAGCGACTGCTTTAGCAACTGCTTCGGTGCCTTTGGCATAGTTTTCCATTTCGAATACGCCCATCGGACCGTTCCAAACGATTAATTTCATCGGTGCTAATTCTTTCGCAAAGAGTTCTTGTGTTTTAGTACCAACATCCAAAATCATCCAGTCTGCCGGAACCTGATCTACTGGAACGACTTTGTGTTCTGCATCATTGGCAAACGCAGCTGCTACGGTTACATCTTCCGGAAGGAGCAATGTAGTGCCTTGTTCCTTTGCCTGGGCAATCAAGCTTTTTGCCAAATCAATTTTGTCTGCTTCGACAAGGGATTTGCCAATGCCGTAGCCCTGCGCTGCCAAGAAGGTATTCGCCATGCCGCCGCCGATAATCATCAAATCGACTTTCGGAAGCAAGTTGGAAATGACTTCGATTTTATCCGATACTTTGGCACCGCCAATGATAGCTGCAAACGGATGGGCCGGATTATCAACTGCACCGCCGATGAAACGAATTTCTTTTTCCAGCAAAAAGCCGGCAGCCATAGGTAAATATGCAGTAATGCCTGCTACAGATGCATGCGCGCGGTGGCAGCAGCCAAATGCATCGTTGATGCCGACTTCTGCTAATGCAGCAAGCTGACGGGAAAATTCCGGGTCATTTTTTTCTTCTTCTTTATGATAGCGAAGATTTTCCAAAAGCAATACTTCGCCAGGCTGCAACGCATCTGCCATAGCTTGGGTTTCTGCACCAATGCAGTCCGGTGCAAATTTTACGTCGATGCCAAGCAATTCTGACAACCGTGCAGCTACTGGCTTCAAGGAATATTTAGCAACAACCTGTCCCTTCGGACGGCCTAAATGGCTGGCCAAAATAACAGCTGCATGATGGTCCAGCAAATATTTAATAGTCGGCAATGTTTTTTGAATGCGTGTATCGTCCGTGATTTGGCAGTTGTCATCCAACGGCACGTTGAAATCGGCACGTACAAACACTTTCTTGTTGTCCAACACTACATCCGTAATTGTTTTTTTCATGAGAAATCCTCCTCTGCATCCCAGAATACGCGATGCCATCATAATATATGTATCAGCGATTGCTGAAACTCCCTATGTCAATCTTGTACCTCAATGCATCCTGTCATGCAGTATCTGCCGCAGCAGAATCAGAGTCCCTTAGATGCCAGAAAACGAACCAAATCCACAATGCGGCGGGCATAGCCCCATTCGTTGTCATACCAGGCAACAATCTTGACCATACCGCCGTCCATGACCATATTCAGCGGCAAATCAATCGTCGTCGTATGTTCATTGCCGCGATAATCTACAGAAACGAGTTCATCTTCATTGGTATCAATAATGCCGTGATATTTTCCGGCTGCCGCTTGTTTAAATGCAGCATTTAATTCATCCAAGGTAATGTCTTTTTTATCTAATTCTGCCACAATATCTATAATCGATACATCCGGCGTCGGTACGCGAACAGCCCGGCAGCTCAGCTTGCCTTCAAACTTAGGCAGTACTTTGGTAATGGCTTCGGCTGCCCCTGTCGTAGTCGGAATAATCGACATGGCTGCCGCACGAGCGCGGCGCAGGTCCCGATGGGATACATCCAGGATTTTTTGGTCTGTTGTATATGAATGAATAGACGTTGTCATTCCCCGTTTGACACCATACGTTTCATCTAAAAAGTGTAAAATAGCTGCCAAGCCGCAGGTCGTGCAGGACGCACCGGAAATGACGCGGTCTTTTTTGGGGTCGTACTCGTCTTCATTCACGCCAAGTACGACTGTAATATCATCGATAGTAGACGGTGACGTAATAATGACTTTTTTGACGCTGCCGCCCAGAGGCAGTCTGTCCTGTGAAGACGTATTGATGCGTCCGGAATATACGCCGGATGATTCTACCAGAATATCGACGCCCAAACCGTCCCAATCCACGTTCTTTACATTTTTTTCCTGAAACAGCGGATAAAGCTTGCCGTCAACTATAATATTCTGTTCATCATACGATACTTCATTGGGCATAATGCCGTAGATGCTGTCATATTTGAGCAAATGAGACATCTGTTTCGGCGTGCCAATATCATTAATTGCTACGATTTCCATGTCATCGGAAAACCGCTGGGCAATTTTGAAAAAACTTCTTCCTATACGTCCAAATCCGTCTATACCAATTCTTACCATGTGTTACACCCTTTCTCTTAAATCATATTCATGATTCGTTGAGCTGCTCCTTCATCTGTCACGAGGGTGCCTGTGCGGCAGGTACGCATCACAGAAAGAATGGCTTCTGCTTTGCTGGTCCCGCCGGCCACAGCAATCACATGTTGATGTTTGCGAATATCTTTTAATGAAATGCCTATATTATTAGAACCATACAAAATGCGGCCGTCAAAACTGCAGTAACAGCCCAGCGACTCACCGCGGGCGCCTAGTGTCTGCAGCGTCTGCCTTTGATGGCTTGTCATGCCTCTTTTTTTAGCCATGCGGTCCGCACGGCCGATGCCAAAGAGGACGACCTGTGCTCTTGCCGTCATCGCTACGTTTTCTTTGGCCTGCGTATCTGATTCATACATAATCCGAAGGGCCGATTCACTCAAATTTTCCGGCAAGTGAATCATACGGTAGGAGCTGTGCGTTTTGGCCGCTATACCGGCCGCAATATAATTGGCTTGAAACTCTACATGGTTTCCCATGCTGCCGCGGGCCGGCAGGATAACCGCATTGGCGTTGCTTTCAGGAAGCATGCGTGCCACTTCTGCCATCGTAGAACCGCCGCTGATAGCCACTATATCGGCACTACCCAGCAAATCGTTTAAAAGCAATGCTCCTTTGCGCCCCAGTTCTTCCTTCGCTGTTTTGTCATTGTCGCTGTCGCCAGGAACAACATATACGTTTTTCAGCCCCAAGACCTGCCGTATCTTTCGCTGCATATCATCCAAATTGTTTAAGCGCAGGAAGCATTCCAATAAGTCCGGCATCAATTTTTTCCCTTCCGGTTCCAGCGATATTCCCATCGTTGTAAACCGGACGATGCCGCTGCGTCTCAATACATCTACATGAGATCGTACGACTCGTTCAGATAATCCCGACAGGCCGGCAAGCGTACGCCGCCCGACGGGCTCTGCATCAGCAATATGACGCAGCAGCAAATATCGTTCTTTAATTGTTCCCATAACATCAGGAGCAATCTTTTGAAAGATACTCAGAGTATCTTGTTCCATCGTTACCTCCCTATTTGCCGCTTGTCATGATGCAGGACAGCTCAGAATCAATACCCTTTGGAAGCAATATATGATGCCAAATCGTTTACACGAAGCGAATAGCCCCATTCATTATCATACCAAGCGACAACTTTAACCATATTCCCTTCAATAACTTGCGTATCCAGCGAATCAACAATTGAACTATGCGTATCACTAATATAATCCGAAGAAACAGTCGGGGCTGTCGAATACGCCAAAATCCCCTTCATCGGCCCTTCAGCCCATTTTTTCATGGCAGCATTTACCTCTGCTGCCGTAACATTTGTTTTTAAAATCGCTACTAAATCCGTCATAGACACATTCGGCGTCGGTACACGCAGTGCCATGCCGGTAAATTTTCCCTGCAGTTCCGGCAGTACCAGCGCCACCGCTTTTGCCGCTCCCGTCGATGTCGGAATAATCGACTGCGTAGCACAGCGGGCACGCCGCAAATCTTTATGAACGCCATCAACCAGCTGCTGGTCATTCGTATATGAATGTACTGTCGTCATCATGCCGCGGACAATACCAAATTCACGAGACAGTACCTTGGCTACCGGGGCCAGGCAGTTTGTCGTGCAGGACCCATTGGAAATAATATGCTGCGTTGCCGGGTCATAGGTTTCTTCATTGACACCCATGACAATCGTCGCATCCGGGTCTTTGCCTGGTGCCGTAATAATGACTTTCTTAGCTCCATCAGCTAAATGTTTTGACGCAGAAGCTCTGTCTTTAAACTTCCCCGTCGATTCTACCACAATATCTACACCCATTTTTTTCCATGGGATATTGGCCGGGTCGGTTTCATTGGTGACAGGAATAAGTCGCCCATCAATCACCAATGCCTGTTTTTCTGTATCAAATGAAACGTCATGGTCCCACGTCCCATGTACAGTATCAAATTTCAACAAATCCGCCATAATAGGTCCGACAGAGCGGTTATTGACTGCTGCAATTTCCACTTCCGGATGCAGCAAGGATGTACGAAACGTACATCTGCCAATTCTGCCAAAGCCACTAATACCAATTTTTACTGCCATTGCGTTTCCTCCTTTTGAAAGACACTGCTACAGCTCTATGCAGCTGCATAAAAAAGCCATACCTTCTGTAGTCCATTGATTAGTATACTCTTGTATATTTATCTTGTAAACTATTTAATGGATTTATGTCGTTTCCTTTGGATTATGACGCATTTTTATTTATTTTATATCTTTTAGTATATGCTACTTTACTTGTGTATTTGTTTTACTATTTGTTTTAAATACAGGATACACTATTTACGTACCAGCAAACTTTTACCAGTCATTTCAGCCGGAATCTTCATGCCAGCCAGTTGTAAAAGTGTCGGTGCTACGTCTGCCAAAATACCATCCTGCAGCGTATCTTGTTTGTGTTCTTCACTGACTAAGATACAAGGAACATGATTGGTCGTATGAGCTGTATACGGGCATCCCGTTTCCGGGTCAGCCATCTGTTCAGCATTGCCATGGTCTGCAATGATAAGCAGCTGTCCGTCTACTGTTTTCAACGCTTCTATAATCTGGCCTACACAGGTATCTACTGTTTCTACGGCTTTAATAGCAGCTTTTAACACGCCCGTATGGCCTACCATATCCGGATTGGCAAAGTTAAGCATAATCATATCATACTTAGCAGCTTTTATCTGTTCAATGACTTTTTCCGTGACAATTGGTGCGTTCATTTCCGGCTGTAAATCATAGGTTGCTACCTTTGGCGAAGGTACAAGAATACGGTCTTCACCCACATTCGGCGTTTCTTCGCCGCCATTGAAGAAATACGTCACATGGGCGTATTTTTCAGTTTCAGCAATGCGAAGCTGTGTCTTGCCAGCTTTTGCCAATACTTCACCCAGCGTGTTGGGAATCGTTTCTTTATCGTACACTACATGTGCCGGCAGGTCATCTTCATAGCGTGTCATCGTCGCAAAGTATACATCCAATTTCTTCGGACGGGCAAATCCCGTAAAGTCATCACTGACAAACGCCGTCGTCAGCTGACGCGCGCGGTCCGGACGGAAATTGAAAAATACCAAGCTATCATCATCTTCTACAGGATGCTTATGAATGACTGTCGGTACTACAAATTCGTCAGAAACATCAGCAGCATAGGAATTTTTTAAGCAAGTCTGTGCATCCGGTGCAGTATTTCCTTCACCAAGGGCAACAGCATCATACGCTTTGGCAACGCGTTCCCATCGTTTGTCGCGGTCCATTGCATAGTAACGGCCGCTGATGGTTGCAATTTCACCTACGCCGAGTTCTTGGCATTTGTCTTCCAATTCCTGCAGGTATTCACCGGCACTGCGCGGCAATACATCACGGCCATCCAAAAATGCATGTACATATACATTTTTCAGGCCGTATTGTTTTGCCATCTGCAGCAAGCCAAACAAATGCTGTTCACTGCTGTGTACACCGCCTGGAGAAACTAAGCCAAGCAAATGCAGAGCAGAACCCTTTTTCTTGACATTTTCCATAGCTTCGACCAATACAGGCTTTTTGAAAAAGGTTCCTTCTTTAATATCTTTCGTGATTTTCGTCAATGCCTGGTAAACAATACGTCCGGCACCAATGTTTAAATGCCCGACTTCAGAGTTGCCGATTTGTCCATCGGGAAGCCCTACGTCTTCACCGGACGCACCCAAATAGGAATGGGGATATTCCTGCCAAAGCTTCGGCAGTACTTTCAAATCAGCTTGTGCTACAGCATTGTCTTTTTCACTTGTACTGCAGCCAAAGCCATCCATAATGACCAGCATTACAGGTTTCTTTTTTGTCATAATTCTTTCTCCCTCGATTCGTGTTCTCTTTGCCTAGAGAAACGAAAAGGCAGGGACTTGCGCAATCCCTGCCTTTTATTCTTTCATTTCAATGTCAATCTGGATTTGTAACGGGAGGCTTACCCGTCGGGAAATGCGTCGCTACAAATTAGTGTTTGCTGTTGTAATCGTTCATAGTAGCAATGAGGCTGAGGACTTTGTTGGAGTAGCCAATTTCATTGTCATACCAAGAAACAACTTTTACGAATGTATCTGTAAGAGCGATACCTGCTTTAGCATCAAAGATAGAAGTAAGCGGGCAGCCGAGGAAATCGGAAGATACAACAGCGTCTTCAGTATAACCAAGAATGCCTTTGAGTTCGCCTTCAGAAGCTTTTTTCATTGCTGCGCAGATTTCGTCGTATGTAGCCGGTTTAGCGAGGTTTACTGTGAGGTCAACAACAGAAACATCGAGAGTCGGTACACGCATGGACATACCTGTCAATTTGCCGTTCAATTCCGGAATAACTTTGCCTACAGCTTTAGCTGCGCCTGTGGAAGACGGAATGATGTTGCCGGCTGCTGCACGGCCGCCGCGCCAATCTTTCATGGACGGGCCATCAACTGTTTTCTGTGTAGCTGTAGTGGAATGAACCGTTGTCATGAGGCCTTCTTTGATACCGAATGCATCATTGAGGACTTTAGCAATCGGAGCCAAGCAGTTTGTCGTGCAGGATGCGTTGGAAACAATTGTCTGCCCTTTATATGTATCGGTGTTAACGCCGCAAACAAACATATCTGCCTGACGACCATCTTCACCCTGTTTGGAAGGAGCGGAGAGTACTACATATTTAGCACCAGCCTGCAAATGTTTTTCAGCGAGATCCATCGTAAGGAAACGGCCTGTAGATTCAACAACGTATTCAGCGCCAACTTCGTCCCATTTGAGGTTTGCCGGGTCTTTTTCAGCTGTTACGCGGATCGCTTTGCCATTGACGATCAGCTGGCTTTTTTCAACGTCAGCTTCAATAGTACCATCAAAATGGCCATGCATGGTATCATATTTGAGCATATAAGCCATGTAATCAACAGGGCACAAATCATTAATGCCTACGATTTCAATATCGTCGCGAGTCTGTGCTGCGCGGAAAACAAAACGACCAATACGACCAAAACCATTAATACCAACTTTAATCATTGTCGATACACTCCTTTTTACAAAACCCATTATTCAAATATTTAGTATCGTTTTACTTGTCTTACACGTTTAGTATGCCATATCGGGTACATTTTTGCAATGCTATGGGCGTTTTACGTCCCACTTTATTTACAGCATATGCCGTATTCTCTATTGAATCCGGCAAGCTGCTGCAGCAATCCCTGCATATTCTTTAATAGCTAAACAGGAATGATATAAAATATATGCCTGCGGCACGATAGAATAAGCAGACAAATGAAACGAATCACTGGCCCGATAATCACAAGGATACGGTGTAAAGTCCATTTCTTCTCTAGCAAAAAACCGCACAGCCCGCGGCATATGAAAGGCACTGGTAACTACAATAGGATGATTCCAATTATTTTTTTGACACAACGCTTTGGTAAACGCAGCATTTTCCGCTGTATTGCGGCTTTTTGCATCTATATAAATCATATCAGAAGGTACGTCCAGCGATAATAACAGTCTTTTTTCTATTTCTGCTTCGTTGGCATCTCCATCCAGTAAAGCCCCGCCGGATAAAATAATAGGAAGATGCAGCGCTTTTTGCAGGCGAAGCGCTGTCAAAAACCGATTAGCTGCCGCTTCCCCGACTTGTCCTGTGCCGTCAAAATCAGGCACACCAGCTCTGGCACCGCCGCCCAGCAGGACAATGACATCCCCCTGCACTTCCTGCGCCGTCGGCTGCGAACACTGCCGTTCCAACGGCCACAGCAGCGCATCGCCAATCGGTTCCAGCGACAATGCATATAACACCAGCGTAACAGCAAGCAATCCTTTACGTCCCCGGCTCTGATGCCGAAACATATAAATAAGCACCGCAATCAAGGCAACGATAATGCCTCCCAGCGGCAAAATCCATAAATAAATCCATTTTATAATATATAACATGAAGACATCCCATCTTTCTTCCACACTAGTTTTACTCTGTAGTACGGCCCTATTATAACACAGTTAGACTTATATGATATAAATTCCTTTTGAAGATTTCCGCACAATATTGCGTCTCCCCCCTTACGAATTCGTGCAAGATATGATATACTATAATAATCCATGGGGATGTAAAGGTTTCGACGTGGATGGTTGTATCATGAATAGCGAGTCGGGGTTTCATCAGCCCGTAAAACGGTGAACCTTTAAATTAAACGCAAAAGAAGAAAATTTTGCTTTAGCTGCCTAAGGGCGGCTAACGTCTCTTTCTGCTAATCCTGCGGGCAGATTGCAGACGTCACTTAGCGGGATACCCTGCAGCCACTGCTTGAAAGCTGCAGCGGGAAACTCACAAGCTGGAACAGTCTAGTTTGTCCTTGTACGGCAACTGTTCGAGATACCAAACAATGGACTGCACTCGGAGAAGTTCATGGGGCTGCATTTGCGGACAGGAGTTCGACTCTCCTCATCTCCACCATATCATTTGCCATTACGCATAATACATTATGCCGTGCGGCATACGGCTGTAAGCCTATATCACAAAAGCCAGCGTCTTAGTATGCTGGCTTTTTTTGTTCAAACCACTAACCATTTTCATTTTATCTTTTATTTTACTGAAAATATAAATTATATGATGAATTGTCAAGTCAAGTGCAACGTTTTTGAAAAATAGACCTCATAGGGTGTTTTGTAGCCAAGACATTTTCT
>CAKPVJ010000034.1 GCA_934193515.1 uncultured Megasphaera sp.
CAAAGAAGTTCCTTCTTTTTTTATATGTTCCTCTTTTTAGCCTAATAAAGTTTTCCCACAATTATTTTACACTAACAGCAAATATCTGTAAAAGCCCCCTCTGACATATCAATCACCTTCAAATGCTCCCTACTGCGGCCACAAAAGTGGAACCAAAATCATTTTCACTAAGTAGATTCACCTAAATCGTTTCTCACTTCAATCAACTGTACGCCATCAAAATCAATAATTTGTCGTTTCGGTTCACCACACATACACATCTCAAATCCTTGTTCCGTATTCATGCTATATAGCATGACCGCACCACGATGCTTAGAATCATCATTGACTTTCTCCCATAATTTTCCTCGGACCATAGCACTTACATTGCCAACAAGGACACCCGGCTTTACTTCCATGAGCCATTTGGTTAATTCTCCTCTGAGTTTTTCACTTCCATTATCAATGACCATTACAACCATGTATCATTCTCTCCCTCCATAATTTTTACCGCCTTGGACTTCCTGTCCGCTGTCATCCCAAAGATTTCCCGTCACTAAAGCTTCTACTTGTTCGTTATCTTCTTCATGAAATAACGATGATAAATCAGCAGCAATCCGTTTCATGAGACCTCGACAATGGAAATATTTTCTGCAGATACGTCTGATTTGCGTTGAATAATCATCAGGAAAATTTTTTGCAGCTTCGAAGGCTGCTGGAATTGTCATATCAGCTTTATATAAATCCGCAAGATCATATACAAAAGACAGCAACTTACCTGTATGAATAAATCCCAGAGCAGGAGAATACCCTAAGGAAATAATGGCTGCTTGGCAAACACTGTAAAGTATAGCGTTAGCTTGTGATAATGCTTTATTAATGTCATCGCTGTCATCCCAATTCACCGTTTTATATTTTCTAACTTTCCAAGTAATTCCATTCTGTTTTGCAGCTTGCTGATACGCTTTTCTCATTCTAACTCCTTCCAATCCGCGTATCTGCTGCAACGTCAATCCTTTGCAATTAATTTTCGGGAATCGAATTTCATACATTTTACGAACAATCTGCATGTGAAGTTCCGTATCCATACAATATTTTGCCTGAAGCAAGAGATTCTTAGCACTCCTTGTTTCGCCTTGTCCAGAAGCATAAAATTTCGCACCTCGTTCTCCACACCAGACGACCATGCATCCATTATCTGCCAACGCTCGAATAGCAGCATGCGTGATAGTAGTACCAGGTCCAATCATGAGACAAGTGATAGAAGAAACAGGGGCAGGTACGCGACCACTTTCTTTAATTATAACGATAGCAGAGTCCTGCTGTTCAACAATGGCATGTTCAATATACAGAAAACTTACACTGTCCCGCAATTTAGGTAATTCATGCAAATCCTTCATATAATCATCTCCTATATTAAAAATTTCATTGCCCGGTTCGTCCCCACATATGTGGGGCTAATGTGCAACGGCTCCAGATACGGCTTCCTGACCTGGAGTTCGTCCCCACGCATGTGGGGCTAATGATTTCGCCAATGCATCCATCGAGACAAAGGACGGTTCATCCCCACGCATGTGGGGCTAATGATTAAAACTGGTATTGTTGCTATTTCTTTTGCGGTTCATCCCCACACATGTGAGGCTAATAGGAGCAGTTACATTGAAGCCAGGAAAGGAGGCGGTTCATCCCCACACATGTGGGGCTAATAGGAGCAGTTACATTGAAGCCAGGAAAGGAGGCGGTTCATCCCCACACATGTGGGGCTAATACATGTGGAAAATAATTACATCTCGAAAAGGACGGTTCATCCCCACACATGTGGGGCTAATTTTTTACCGCAAGCCAAGAATCAGTTTTGAAGCGGTTCATCCCCACACATGTGGGGCTAATAGAATCTGTACAATAAATACTGCGAGTTCTACCGGTTCATCCCCACACATGTGGGGCTAATGTAAAGAGAGGTTTTGTCGTTACTGGTGTGTCTGGTTCATCCCCACACATGTGGGGCTAATAATATCTCTTTTCTTTCTCTCTTGTCTTTCCTCGGTTCATCCCCACACATGTGGGGCTAATGCGATCGGTGAATAGCACGGCATAATAAATCACCGGTTCATCCCCACACATGTGGGGCTAATGTTTTCAGGAAATTCATTACTCATAAAAAGGTCGGTTCATCCCCACACATGTGGGGCTAATTCTAATACCGCTCATCAACGTGAGGTTAATGACGGTTCATCCCCACACATGTGGGGCTAATGACGGAATATATACACATAAAAATGTAAGACAACGGTTCATCCCCACACATGTGGGGCTAATCTCGCCAGAATATTTTCATCCTGTTTCTGGTTCGGTTCATCCCCACACATGTGGGGCTAATGAATGCTATGAGTAATGTTTCTAATTCTCGTACGGTTCATCCCCACACATGTGGGGCTAATGCTGTTGTTCCTACTGTTGCCATGTTCGTTTCCGGTTCATCCCCACACATGCGGGGCTAATATTCATGCGTGCCAAGAATATTGACGAGGACACGGTTCATCCCCACACATGTGGGGCTAATGCTCTCTTCCTCTCTCTGGCTCTGTATCTGGCACGGTTCATCCCCACACATGTGGGGCTAATGCCGAATCACGCGGACATATTGTCTAAAGCCCACGGTTCATCCCCACACATGTGGGGCTAATTTCAAATGTGTTTTCCATAGTGCATGCTCCTTTCGGTTCATCCCCACACATGTGGGGCTAATTGGAAGGCCATTGTTATCAACATATCTTCCAACGGTTCATCCCCACACATGTGGGGCTAATGCTCCAAGCCAAAGCCAATTTCGATAATCTGCCGGTTCATCCCCACACATGTGGGGCTAATTCTCAAAAAATGCCGAGAACCGCATGGTTAACACGGTTCATCCCCACACATGTGGGGCTAATAATTTCAGTGTAGCGTGTACCGCCTCGGGCATCGGTTCATCCCCACACATGTGGGGCTAATGCTCCAAGCCAAAGCCAATTTCGATAATCTGCCGGTTCATCCCCACACATGTGGGGCTAATTCTCAAAAAATGCCGAGAACCGCATGGTTAACACGGTTCATCCCCACACATGTGGGGCTAATAATTTCAGTGTAGCGTGTACCGCCTCGGGCATCGGTTCATCCCCACACATGTGGGGCTAATGCATTTATTTCTTTATATGTTAACCCGGTAAACGGTTCATCCCCACACATGTGGGGCTAATTCTTGCTCCGGCACGGCCGACGTACCAAAAAGCGGTTCATCCCCACACATGTGGGGCTAATACTTAAGAAAATGCGATAGGTATGCCATCTTTCGGCTTTTAAATGGTTCTAAGTATCTTTTACTTCAAAAGCAAAAAGCCCATACCATAAGCCTTTCCAGCTCCAATTCCATTTTTCCAGCCTGCAATAAACCGTGAAATGTCACTTATCTTTAAAATTCCCATCATTCGGATTGGATGATATTGAAAAGTTCCCCCTTTACCTTGATAATGTTTTCCTCTAATAGCCACAGCCGGATATTCTTCAGCTTGCAAAATTTGATATCCGTTTTGCTCACCTTTTCTTTGATGCCATGCCAACCGTTCTTTTCTAGTTTTTAAAGCTCGACGTTGGCTGTTTTTCTGTCCTTCCTTACCTACCTTTTTAAAAGGTTCCGTCAACAAGTCAAACCGATATATTTGACCGACAGCAAAATGACTTTCTATGCAATCCATGTCTTTTGAAACTACAACTCTCAAAGCTGCATTTTTATCTTTTACAGGGAGGCGATTAGACAAGATGTAGACAGCCGCAGTCTTCGGGTTTATCCGATAAAGAATCTGCCCCGTTTGCCTAGAACACTGATACAGATCCTGTATTTTCTCGTGCATTGCCTGATAATCTAAAATACACCGCCGCCCTTCTGTCTTATCAATGGATACTATTGCCTTGCTGAGATACATTCAATTCACCCCCTGCAGAAACAACAATACGTTTCCGTATTACCTCTCGGCTGAAAAAACTCCGTGGTTTCGTACTTAAAGCATCATTACGGTTATATCGATTTCCCCGTATATCCGTATCTGCCTGACTTTCAATTTCTACAGTAATAACGTCAGAAGCTCGATTAGCCAATGGCAACGCAGACAATGCCTCATCTATGTCCTGATAACAATAATAAATCCGATCATATACAGGGCGTGATGGAACACATGACTTGCGTCCCAAGAAAAGTGTCCATTTCGGATGTTTCAGTGCAGTATAAATCTGCTCGAGTATTTTTTGTTCACCTTGTAAGACAACTGTGAAATAAGCATCTTGTAAATAATCCCGATGGCTGACTAATGTACTAAACTGACCTTTTACGCCCCGATGTTTACCCAGAGCCGTTAATAAATGTTTCGATTGGACTGTATGGAAATCTGTCAGTATCAATCCTTTCCTATCGGCCCGAGCTCCCATACGTAATTGCTGACTTAATTCAGCCAGCCTTGTGTCGTTTCTCTGCCACCCCAGAGCGCAACCCAGCAAACCAACAATACCGGATTTTGTTGGAAATACAGCACTGTCTCGATAATTCCATTTGCCTATTTCTCCCCAGCTCTGCAGCAAGCCTTCTAATCGCAATACAAGTAAGGGCTGCATACTATTTCCCTCCTTATTGCTTTAAAATAGTTTGTACTCCATCTAACACTTCTGCAAAGGTCTTGCAATTATCCGTGTTGGAAATATCCAGTTTATGGACTTGACCTAGCGTAAACCAAAACCGTTTCTTTACAGGAATAGCGTATTCATCACTAATCGTTTGAATATGAACAGCCAATTCATCTATGCTGCGAGCAATCAAATCTTTCCCCTGCGAGGGATATACTGGTTTAACAAAAGCATTCGCATAACTTATAGGAATGGGATATTCTTTACATTCAACGCAGATAGCCGACGGCAGTGTGTTTCCGGCAAAAGAATTCTGCTTGCCACCAGGATTTGTATAAACCATAGCCTGCAGCAGGACAGAAATTGCCTTTTGAATAAGTACATCTGGATTTTCAGCATACTGCAAATTTTCTCTTAATTTATCAACATCCAGTGAAGCATATAAGTAATAACAAGATGAATTATAATCTATATCTCCCATCATCCCAGAGCCTAATTCACTATCTCCGAGGCAGTCATCCATAGCCGTAAAGAAATCTGTTTCCATAGTTACTTTATTCGTCGAAAAAGCGTGAGCGACCTGCATTGCTGCTTCTACATCAGCAAACGCATTAGATGTAACCATGCGGCCAAATAAAGCAATATCAAGAGAAATAGGGCGATCTAATGCATTTTTCCCCAGTAAATCTTCAATTTCTTTTGCCTTGACTTTTTCAAATTTTTTTGTATCCTGGCAATCTTCGATTTTTTTCTTTATGGCTTGTGCTACCCGTTCAATATCGGCTGGAGAATATAATACAATCTGGCTTGTCATACCTGAATCTGTTTCTTTGCTATTTTTATTGCCAATCCCACTCAACTTTTTCTGAATCAATGGCAAATATGCATCGTCGACCTGCCCTTTTAACTTCTGGCAAACTAGTTCGGGTAATTTACGTGTCCTGATTCCTAATTGATTTTTCAATTCATGCTGCATTAATGATGATGTGCGCCAGCTCCGTTTTAAACACTGACTAGAAATACGTCCGCGTTGAACACCCCCAAAAATACAAGTTTTAGGAGTACCTGTATCGTCACGATTCAGGTTAGTAGCCGGATAATTTTTTAACATATGCATTTCAAGTAACATAACAATAGCCCTCCTTATTTTTCCTTATCAGCTAAAAAATCACGGATCCATTTTTTTTGCACAATTTGGTTGTCGTAGTCCCAGGAAAGTAAATCATGAAGAAGTAATTTACAATCTACAACAGCACCTTTTGATTTGCAAAATTTAACCAGACGGAATAATTTCATTGCCAAATAGCCATCATTATCCCAGGACATGTCCAATACAGAAAGCATCCTTTTCTGAAACGTATTCTGCATTATATCTTTCAATGCGTTGCCAATTTCGGGGATAGACTGTGGCTTTACCGTTTCATCACCTTTCCATAAGCATTGCAGACATGCCGCTAAAAACGCTTTATCCTCCTCAGTTGGATTCATCTCGAATCGCTTTGCCTGATAAAAAGCTATCATCGTATCCGCATCCACATCAGCTAGTCGTTTTCCTGCAGCTCGCCGTAAAACGGCTGCATATCCGGTATTATCATTAGCTAAGCAACGCACTCTGTCCAAAAACTCATCATATCTAGCCAATTTCGTTACATATTCGTCATGCGTCATTTGGCTCACTCCATTCCGCATTTTTCTTTAACTTACCATAAAAAAATTTTTTTCCTTCTTCTTTTTTAAGCAAATCTTCTGCCTTCCGGCAAAAAACATCGCCAAATTCGTCATAAAGTTGTCCGGCAGTTTTTCTCAGAAACTGACTCCATTCTTGCAAGGAACTAAGGCAACCATCTTTATTTTTGGCAATAGCCACTGCATCACTCAACTTGTAAAAATAATCTTCACAAAGGGTATAAAAGCGATGGATGTACTGAGGTATCTCAGATACATCAGGAAACAGATTCTGTAGACTCTCTCGCAGAATACTTGCATCCAATTCAGCTTGCTTAACAGCCTTGCATATATACATTCTTTTATAATAATCGTTGGCAATCCGTACATCTAACTTCAATACCCCCTGCTGCACTCCCTCATATGCAGCCTGATTTGTCACAGCGCCATAGGTCATTATTGGAATCGTTTTTTTCGGATACTCTTCTAATATTTCAACGAGTTGTTGTAATATAGCCGGAGCCAAAGAGAAATCGAACATTAATGTTCCTATATTACGCCAAATTTCCTTATCGCGACTTGGTTTTAGTGACGCCCTAACGCCTTTTTTATTGCGTATATAAAGTACATAGGGATCACGCCAACTTTCATACCCTTCAAAATTTAATCCTGCCTGATAATAGATATGACGTACTTTCCCATTTTCTTCCTGCAGCAATACACGTCGGCTTGGGAAAAACATGCCATACCAAAAAGATGTCCTGGCTATAACCTGTTTAGGAATGACTTTTCTTGTATTTCGCCACAATGTTTTTTCTGCGTCATCCGCTAAATCTGCTTCCGATAAAGGCTGCATCGATAAAACCAGTGTTTCAAATAAGTTCTTTCCTTGTGGAACAAAAAACAATGGTGGCGCACCATACACGCCAGAAGGACCTTGCAGGCCAGATGTACAAAAAATCAAGTTTGTCAGCAATTCAATAAATGTCTGGTCTGGGTTCAACACACTATCCGCTTCGAATTGATGAACGAAATGGACAGGATTATTGCCACTCGGCAGAGTGTAATCCAGCACAGCTACAGGCTTAAGATGCGATGTTGTATCATAGGATGCATCATAAGGTGCCTGCATAAAAGGACGTCTTGTATCGAATAAATCAAAAGATACGCCTTCGTTCTGACACAACTGAAAATATGCCTTGATTACATCATCATCAAATACCTGCTTATCGAGTAGTTCTAAAATATCGTCAAGACTTTCCGGCCGATACGCATCCATCAAAAACAGTACTAAAAAACGATGGATACTGAAAGATTCCATCGGATTCAAGCCGTCAAATCCTTCGATATGGTGAGCCTCAGAAAAGACATCCGCTAAACTAAGCTTTTGGTGGCTTCCATCTTGCATTAATACAGGAAGCCACGGCTCACGACTCACATCATACTCCATTTGTTTTGCCTCCTATCAGAAATCCTAATTGATTATCTAAAATAAAGCAGCTCCCATCTTCTAATTCACAAATACCGTCCTCAGCTGGATAGATTCTGACACCATACAGCAATCCCTTTCCCTGTATCGGTTCTACACCATTCTTACAACATAATTTTTCTTGGTTCTTTATCTGCCGTCTGGATACAGATACGCTATACTGTAAAATAATCTGAGCCATTTTTTTGCTAATCCAATCCTGCTTCTGTAATGTATAGAACAAATCCGGTGAAACCAAGGACAAGCGAAGGCTTTCCTCACCCATTCTTGTTTTAGCGACTACGAATGGATCATCATCATCAAACAGCTCACCACCATTATGAGAGAGCCAAAACTTCTTAGCACTCGGCTCTGGCAAAGTAATCCCTTGGGCAGCTGATCCTTGCAGTTCTTCATCCAACTTATATTCGGCCCATTGCATTAACTGCTCTGGCGTTATATCAACATCACTATATACATCATCCACCAATTTAGGTATATCCTGGGGAATGTGCAATACCGATTTATCCCGCAGCAGATTCATCGTCTTTTCCAAAAGTATCGGCGGATAAACCACTCCCGTCGCGCCAAAGTCAGTATCTTTAGGCATCAATATCGTGATAGACGGTCCGGAAATTTTGAAAGGACGTTTTGTTTCTTTATGGCGCCATACACGACCGATGCGTTGAAACAGTAAATCCATAGGACAGACATCAGTAAACAGGTAATCAAAATCAATATCCAGTGATTGTTCGACGACCTGCGTTGCAATAACTAATAATTTTTCTGACCGCTTAGCTGGATCTGAGCTCAATTTTTGCAGGCATTCTTCTTCTAATTCATTTCTGCGCTTTGCATGAAATCTCGCATGAAATAAAAGAACAGGCAAGGTCTTATCTAAAATCTTGACTTCCTGATATAATTGTTGGGCTTCCTTTACTGTATTGCAAAGCAGGCAATAACATCCACTGGTATCATTGATTTGCTGTACAACCTGCACTGCAATTTTTTGCATATTGTTTAATATCGGCAGCAGCTTAATAGCTGCATCCATTGTCTGATGACTACCAGCAACAGGAAACTGCCGTATCTCTTCATCTCCATAAAAAGCAGTAATGCAAGGATATGCTTTACCATCCGAAAAAACAGCCTGCGAATCATAAATCTTAGCATATTCTTCTTTTTTCTCTTGTGGTAAAGTAGCCGATAACATAACGACAGGAATTTGCAATGCGCGACACCATTTTAATAAGACCGCTATAATTTCGCTCATATATGCATCGTACGAATGCAGTTCGTCAATAATTAGGACTTTGTCCGTCAAGCCTGCCAAACGCAGGACTCCGTACTTAACTCGCAAAGCAGCCATCATGACCTGATCTACTGTCCCCACCGCAAAAGGCGCAATCAGGCCTAGACGCATTGGTTCCGTCCATAGTACTGCCTGTAAAGCCTCTTCACCATGATACGTTATATTATCATTATTAACCAGCCAAGCCATCGAATGCATTAATTTTGCCTGCGGCAAATGCAATCGCTTTAACATATCATTTACTCGTTGATACATCTGATTCGATGTGGCCGCTGTCGGCAAGGCCACATAAAAGCCTTCTTTTTTCCATATCTTCGCCAGTTGAGATGCTGCATATAAAGCTGCTTCTGTTTTCCCTTCTCCCATTGGTGCTTCTAAAATCATCGCCAAAGGTTTACCTGGCTGCTGAAAAATAGTTTCCGTTTTACTTTGGAGTGGACGCATCCCGCTGCGTGGAATAAAGGGCCATAAATCTGTAAATGTATGAATTTCATTAGAAACGCTTTGATGGAGTAAATAATTGTTCTGCAAAAACGTTTGGGTACGATTAAAGATATCTTTGCGTGCTGACGCTATATTGGCATCTAACGGGGCCCCAACAAACAAATCGCCTGAAGCAATCCAGTCTGCAGCAATTACAGTTCCTAATAAGAGCATGCAAAAAGCATCCATATTTTTGGGAACGAAAGAAGACGGCGGCTGAAAAAGCTGCCAAAGCTTTTCTTCTATATTATCCTGTAAAATACTCCAACAATCTTTGCGGTCTGGTAATAAGGGGCCAGCAACACCAATCTTACCCTGATGATGATTTTCAATGATATAGCTTAAAGACCGCCGTAATGCACTACCAGAAAATCGGTTTTTACTTTTCCAAATTTGCCGTAACAGAGCAGCTCCATATTTTTCGTGTCGGAAATGAGGAATTGGCGAACAATATAAATCGTGCTGATCAATAAATTTTTTCGCAGGTGGATAGGCACCATTACCTATAAAGAAAGGGGAAGCTTTTCCAATATCATGGATAGCTGCCAAATAGCCCACTAATTGAATGATTTCATTAGAGGATAATCCCGTCTGATACATTAACTGTATTTTCAACGGGACAAAACAGCCTTTCGTAATTAAAATCTGTGCAACAAAACCTGTTTCCAGTAAGTGATTACGCAAAGGTTTGTATGGATTGCTTTTGGCCCAAAGAATTGACTCGAGCTGAGAAAGTATATTTGTCTCCAAAAAAACACCTTTTATCACAAAATTGACTGTAATCATGAGTCAGTAAATTTAATCCCCACTAATGTGGGGTAAGTCTGGGATACGTATTTCCCCAGATATTACCAGAAAGAAAAAAATGAATTAAAAATACGGTTCATCCCCGCTAAAGCGGGGCTAATAAATTATAAATACTTTATTACATTCTATCACATATGAATCGCAAATACAAATTAAACAAATTTATATGTTGGTCAGCACTTTATAACGGTTACTTAACTTTGGTAGTTACCAAAACCAGTTCACATAAGGTCTAAACTAAGTCCGTTGATTTTTTTGCAGTTTGAGCCTTGGAGACCAAACTGCAAAAAAATATTTCACGCTGTATTTACCCACTTAAATGACTTCGCAGCTCTTGCGGACTGGCATTCCGGCATTTCGCAAAACGGTCATCCAGATAAATCCGTATTCCATACTTTTTCAGATATCTTGGCTTGCCATTAGGTAACGGTGGCAATTCATACATTGCCGAATCACTGCGAATGTTGCAGACGAAGCGATTGATTCATTGCCGTTTCATTACGGAGATCCTGGTAATAAGTATTCAGGCAGCAATGCGTCACCTGGAACAAGAAATTCTAGTGAAGCACATATTAAAGACAAATACAAAATGCCCATGAATCCCATAATTATCATCTTCACGAGCATTTTTTATTTTCAAACGTGTCAAATGCCGCATTTAAACTTTATTTGACAACGTATAAACGCAAATATCTGTTCACACCCTTCAAATGCATGCAAAAAACCGCCGCACACCAACGATGTACGACGGTTTTCATATATCTCCTGCCGCTTATTGCAAGAGGGTATAGACAGCAGATACAGTTGTATCCCACTGTTCTATTTGCTGTTGTTCTGCCGCAATGGTATCATGACCCTTGCCGCATTGACGCTGTACAGATGCCGGCGATGTGCCATTGTAGGTATTACGCTGATCTACACAGGTTTCAATATCCAAGAAATGATGGATATCTTCTGCAAATAAAGGACTCATAGCCTGCAGTTCTTCCAACGTAAGCTGCTGCAGTACTTTCCCCTGTTCAATGCAGTAATGAACGG
The DNA here is from genome assembly GCA_934193515.1 of uncultured Megasphaera sp. Classification (GTDB taxonomy): domain Bacteria; phylum Bacillota; class Negativicutes; order Veillonellales; family Megasphaeraceae; genus Megasphaera. The sequence goes on from CAKPVJ010000034.1 coordinate 11,406, forward strand.
CCTTGCCGACGACAGCATGCGCTTCGCGGAACGGCAGTCCCTTTTTGGCAAGATAATCTGCCATGTCGGTAGCATTGGAAAAATCGCTTTCCAGCACGTCACGCATGCGCTTGCCGTTGACAGTCATTTTATCAATCATCGCAGCGTAAATCGTCAGGGCAAATTTCAAGTTATCAATAGCATCAAAGACGCCTTCTTTATCTTCCTGCATATCTTTATCATATGCCATGGGAATGCCTTTCATCATCGTCAGCACGCCCATCAGATGCCCGTAAAAGCGTCCGGTTTTGCCGCGGACTAATTCGCAAATATCCGGATTTTTCTTCTGCGGCATAATAGATGAACCGGTGCAGTGCGAATCATCCAATTCAATAAACTTAAATTCGGAAGAAGACCAAAGAATAAATTCTTCAGACAAACGGCTCAGGTGCATCATCAGCTGTGCAGCAAATTCCAAAAACGCAATAATATAATCGCGGTCGCTGACAGCATCCATGCTGTTGTCATACAGTTTGCCAAAATGCAGCGTTTTGGCGACAAAAGGCTGATCCAGCGGATAGGTCGTACCAGCCAGCGCGCCGGCGCCTAACGGCATCATGTCTGCCATTTCCCAAGCATATTTCATATGAATGAAATCACGAGACAGCATGGAAAAATACGCCATCATATGATGACTGAACAAAACAGGCTGTGCCCGCTGCAAATGCGTATAGCCGGGCATGATAACGTCACTGTATTTTTCAGCGGCCTTGACAATGGATTCCTGCAGTTTGACAAGGAGTTTGGCAACTGCCGCAATTTCCCTGCGAACGTACATATGCGTATCCAATGCAACCTGGTCGTTGCGGCTGCGCCCGGTATGAAGCCGTTTGCCGGCTTCACCGATAGCATCTGTCAACCGTTTTTCCACATTCATGTGAATGTCTTCCAATTCTACAGAAAATTCAAATTCGCCTTTTTCAATTTGTTCATAAATATGTTTCAGCCCTGTGACAATGGCATCTTTATCAGCTTTAGAAATAATGCCCTGCCGCTGCAGCATCGTCGCGTGGGCAATGCTGCCGCAAATATCTTCTGCATACATGCGGCAGTCAAACTGGATAGAGGCATTGAATTCTTCTACACTTTTATCCGTGGCCTTTGTAAAGCGGCCGCCCCATAATTTCATTCTGTTTCGCTCCTTATTTTCCGTTCTTTGCTGCATGCTGTTTCATGAGCGCACGCATCTGGAGAGGCAATCCAAAGAGGTTGATGAAGCCTTCTGCATCTTTCTGGTTGTATACATCATCTTCGCCGAATGTAACAAATTCTTCATTGTACAAGGAATACGGTGAAGTGGAACCAGCACTGATAATGTTGCCTTTGTAAAGTTTTAATTTAATCTGGCCCGTAACAGTCTGCTGTGTTTCGTCAACAAAGGCAGAGAGTGCTTCACGCAGCGGCGAGAACCATTTGCCGTCATATACTAATTCAGCAAATTTGTTGGCAACCGTTTCTTTGTAATGGAAGGTGTCGCGGTCGAGGCAGAGATATTCCAATTCTCTGTGTGCATACATGAGGATAGCACCGCCCGGGTTTTCATAGATACCGCGGCTCTTCATGCCGACAAGACGGTTTTCAACAATATCTACAATGCCTACGCCGTTTCTGGCACCGATTTCGTTAAGAGCTGTAATTAAAGCTACAGCATCCATTTTTTCGCCATTGACAGCAACAGGAATGCCCTTTTCAAAATCAATGGTGACATATTCAGCTTTATCCGGAGCCTGTTCCGGTGTCTTCGTAACCATGTATACCATGTCTTTTGGTGCATTAGCCGGATTTTCGAGGTCGTCCCCTTCATGGCTCAAATGCCAAATATTCCAGTCCATGCTGTACGGATACGGGTTTTCTTCCGACTGGTAATCAATAGGTACATGATGAGCTTCTGCATATTTGAGTTCATCTTCACGAGATTTGAGGTCCCACATTCTCCACGGAGCAATCAGTTTCATCTGCGGAGCTAAGGCTTTGACAGTCAATTCAAAACGAACCTGGTCGTTGCCTTTACCTGTTGCGCCGTGAGCAATAGCGTCAGCGCCTTCTTTTTCAGCAACTTCAACGAGTTTTTTAGAAATAAGCGGGCGGGCAAAGGATGTACCTAAAAGATATTTACCTTCATATACGGCACCTGCTTTGACAGTCGGCCATACGTATTCTTCCATGAATTCTTTTTTAATGTCCATGACATATACTTTGGAAGCACCGGAAGCATATGCTTTCTTTTCAATGGCTTCAAAATCATCCGGCTGGCCAACATCGGCACATGCTGCAATGACTTCAGCACCTTTATAATTTTCCTTCAGCCAAGGAATGATAACGGATGTATCCAGGCCACCAGAATAGGCCAAGACGATTTTTTTAATTTCACTCATGATAATTCCTCCTATTGCAAACTAAGCGGCAAATTTATTTGTATAACTATCTACGGTTGATAGTATACACCCTATTGAAATAATATGCAAGTAAATTGCATAAAACCTTGTCATGTTTTTCTTAAATTTCCTTCTGACCGCAAAATATGATACAATACACAATATACTATGGAGGAGTTATGAAGAAATATTTTTTTTTCATCTTTTTAATAGCCTTTGCGGTCTGCGCCGCCTGGAGCATAGGGACAGACAAATCCAAACCGGCGCACACGGATTTTTCTTCGTCAGCACCGGCGCCCTCTTTTTGGCAGGAACCATTAGCACCGCTGAAGGAAAAATCCTATCCGTATCTTCATTTTCATGAAGCTATGGAAGACCATATCAAATCAATACCGATGTATGTGTCTATTCATTTGATTCCCAAAGACATGCGGCATGCTATCGTTGCGACAGAAGACCGCCGTTTTTATGAACATGGAGCCTTAGACCCAATTGGAATCGTACGCGCGATTGTCGTCAATTTCTATTCTGGTTCTACTGTAGAAGGCGGCAGCACGATTAGCCAACAGGTCGTAAAAAACGTGTTTCTTTCTCACGAACGGACATTTACCCGCAAAGCCCAGGAAGTCGTCTTGGCATATCTCCTGGAACACTACTATACAAAAGATGAAATACTGGAAATCTATCTGAATACAGCCTATTTTGGTGCTAACGCCACGGGGATTTACGAAGCCAGTGAAATTTATTATGATATTAATCCGGAAAAACTTCGTCTCTCCCAGGCGTCTATGCTTGCCGGCCTGGTACAGGCGCCGACATACTACAATCCACTGCAAAACTATGATGCCGCCAGAGAACGGCAGAAAATTGTACTGGCATTGATGGTCGAACAAGGGTATATCAGCAACACAACAGCCGCTGAAGCATACAGAGAACACACGGGGCTCAAACGATAGGAAATAAAAAAAGTGTATCGGTTTTTGTTTGAAGTTTGAAGAAAATAAATGGTTGATGCAAACTATGTACGTAAAATGACAGTACAAGGGCTGCAACGAAATGGATTACAGATTTTCCTTTCGCCGCAGCCCTATTTTACTATACAAAAATACGGGTACGCCGCAAGGCATACCCGTTATGCTCGATAGATTCTCTATGTATTATTCCTTTTTATTGGTCAAATAATATGAAATACGGCTTAATCCAATAGACAAATCTTCACGGAATACAAAAATATTGTCCGGCACATTCAGGCGCAGAGGCGCAAAGGATAAAATGCCCTTAATCCCTGCTTCTACCATCTGATCTGCTACTTGTTGGGCAACAGAGGCCGGAACCGTGATGATGCCAATCTGAATGCCTTCTTTGCGGATGACTTCTCCCATTTCAGCAATAGGCGTAACGACGACGCCGCCTACATTTTGACCAATGATACGATGGTCTACATCAAAAAGCCCCATCGTCCGAAATCCCAAACGGCCAAATGTTTTATAGTTTGCCAACGCCCAGCCCAAATGTCCAATACCGGCAATGCCGATTTTCCAATGCTGCTGAAGCCCAATAATTTCTACAATTTGCTGGCATAATTCACTGACGTAATATCCTACGCCTTTTTTGCCGAAAGCGCCAAAGCACGTCAAGTCTTTACGAATCTGTTCCGGCGTAATGCCCAAACGTTCGCCTAATTTTTCTGATGAAATAATATCAATTCCCGCATCTTGCAGCAACAAAAGGTCCCTGTAGTACAGCGGCAATCGTTCGATAACAGCATCTGATATTGCCTTTTTCTGTCTCATGGAAATATCCTCCCACCATGATATATATATCTATTCATTTTAGTTATATACAATCATACATTATTATAATAAGTTACATAGCTATTATATATCATTGTGAATTATTTCGCAAACTTTTTTTATTATTTTTTACATTCTATATATGCATTAGCAAATATGCCGCAAATCAGCCAAAAAGTAAGTGAAATTTGAGTACTAAATAAATCATAATCACTGAACCCGCAAATGGTCTGCGATACGACAGCAGCAATCATCATCGTAGCTGCCGCGCGGTCAAACGTATCAATCTGCGGCATCTTCAATAGTTTCCATCCATAGTAGGCATTGCCGTAAAAAAACCAAAAGAAACAGACAAACCCCAGTATCCCTGTTTCTGCCCATATATTCAAAAACATGTTGTGCGCATGAAATATGGTAATTCCCGCTTCTTGAATTAATTCATTATATACCGGATAGACAAACTTAAATGCTCCCCAGCCTACGCCCAGCAGCGGATGCTCTATAATCATCTCGATAGCGCTGTACCACATATCCAGCCGCATCGATACCGATGTATCTGCCTCACTGTGATAAAAGATAGACAGCAGCCGGTCTGTCACGCCGCCGTGATAAAATAAGAGAATCGGCGGTACGAGCAAAAACAACAGCCACAACCGTTTGTCCCACACGAGTCCAAAGAAAAATACCAATGCGGCCACACTCAGCCATGCACCGCGTGAATAGGTCAATATCAGGCAAAGCCCCAGCGCCGCAAAAAGCGTCAAATAGCCGATGCGGTGCCATGTATGCCGTGTCCAAATCGACATCGACGCCGTTCCGCCCATGATCATCAATAAAAAGGCCGAATACAAATTCGGATTGTACAGCGTCGAATACATACGCCGTTTCAGCAGCGGAAATGCCGAATTATCGACCCATTCCGCTTCATGCAGCGTCAGCATATGCGCATACTGATATATCCCATACAACACCGTGCCTGCTGCGCTGACCAGCAGGCATACCATGACCAGATGCCTCTCGGAAGCAGTCCGCACAAAAAGAATCAGCAGCACATACATCAACATATACTGCAGTACCGTAAAAACATAAAACCCCAAGCCAAACAAAGCTTTAGGCGAGCCGACCAAAGAAATCAGTGAAATCACGGCGAACAAACCGGCAGGCAGGAAAATACCCATCCAGGAAACACGGCGCACATCATATTTCCAACTATAATAAGCCGCTAATATTATAGCTATAACAAAACAAAACTCCATTGCAAAAATATTTAACGGCAGACAAAAAGCCGTCGCCATCAACGCATATACGACACGCAGTCTTGCTTTTTCTGACGGCGTTTCCCCGGTTTTCCATACCATTTCCATCATTCCCATCGCTCCTTTGTGTTCCATTATACTAAAAGAAATACGTCGTGGCTAGAGCCCCCTCCACGCTTTATCCCCAAGGGATGTCTATCATTTGTCAAGGGCCGTCATCTATGCTATGGTATAGTTTGTATTCATAAAACACAGGATACAGAACACAAAGGAGATGTATTTCATATGTATATAAGACATACTCAACCCGAAGACATAGACCGCTTACTCGCAATCTATCAAGAAGCACGAACATTTATGATACAGCAGGGCAATCCTACCCAATGGACCCACGGATATCCGGCAAAAGACCTGCTCATGCAGGATATCCGCAAATCCAACAGCTACGTCTGCATAGAAAAAGACCGCATCGTCGGCACCTTTGCTTTCATTATCGGCGAAGACCCGACTTATCAAGTTATCGAGAACGGCGCCTGGCATGCCGCTAAAGAATACGGCACTATCCATCGTGCAGCATCAGACGGCACGATCAAAGGACTGACGAAATATATTTTTGATTTCTGCACTGCCAAAAAAGATTACGTCCGCATCGACACGCATCAAGACAACCTGCCGATGCAAAATGCCATCAAATGCTATGGCTTTCGCCCCTGCGGCATCATTCACGTAGCTGATGGTTCACCGCGCATTGCCTTTGATTACATAAAAGAATAAGAGCTATAATAAACACTTTAGGGGGGTGAACATTCTTTCACACCCCTTTTTTATACCAAATCAAATATATTTAAACTACATTTTAACCCAGCCATTGCAAAAAAACAGAAAGGAATGCAGATATCCCTGTCTTTAAAAAAATCTCACTCATAAAATCTAGTACATAAGCAAAGGGATGTGAATAAATGCCTTCACATTCTTCACATCCCTCAAATTATCTATACTAAAATATAAAATAAAATTAATCAGAAGGTGCATTTGCTGGCAATGGCAATTGAAAATACTCTTTATAGTATTTGTAAAACATAAAGTTTGCCAACTGGTATCCAGGGCTGCCATAATCATAAGTAAAGTGATATTCTTTTTTATCGTAGGCGTTTATCTCTGGATAAGTGTATAATATCCTTCCATTAAAATCATACCATATTGAATTATACATACGGATAGACATCCCTGTATTTTGATATAAATAGTGAATTAAATTTTTTATGCTATCATCATAACTCATTCGTGGATTTCGTTGGTTATCTTGACGAACTTTATCGCATAGTGATTGCAAATTATGATTAGCATCATAATTTGCAATAATAGTGCCTTCAACAATGACTTTATATGGATATAACACCATGTAATTTTTAGCAGATAAAGTATAATACGGTGGTGAATACCGCAATGATTCTATCGAAGGAATTTCGAGATATGTTGTAGCTTCAGGTTGTTCTCTGACAACTGCATACTTTGCTGGATTGCTTCTTAATTCTTCAATTGAAACTGCAAAATTTGTTATCGGTTGAAGTATCAGTGAAATCAATATTACAAATATCTTTTTTTTCATAGAATTCTCCTTCGAAAAGCTAGAGACTTTTTCTATTATTCTAATACTAATTGATTCATAAATGGAAATAGCAACATATGTTTAGTTTATTCATTTAGTTTAGTACTAAGGACAAGACAACCACATTGCAAGTTTCCATCCGCTTTTAGGTGATAGTACAGCAGGGAATCATTCCTATAATAATCATAATGGGATGTGAAATTCTTTCACATCCCTATGACAGGGGACAATTTATGACACTTGTTGCCCCGTGTAACAGTTTTTTACTGTGTCCATATCATATTATACCTCTATATGGAAGGTATCGCGTAAATAGTTACGCACTTTACCTTGGATATACAGTGAACCAACAATACAGAGAACTTGATTGTCTTGAACAGCAGCAAAGGCCATATCCAGCCCTTGCGCAATACTTTCTGCCGCATCAGCCCGGCACGGCAGCATAGCCGCCATTTTCTTGGGGTCTGATGTTCTAGGCGTCGGTGCCGGCGCACAGACAACGTAATCATCGGCATGAAACAGTTTTTTGACCATTTGTGTATAGTCTTTGTCTGCCAAAACGGAAAAGAGAAAGACTCGTTTTCTGTCGTCGAAGACATCGGCATAGGTCTTGCAGAACGTAGCAATACCAGCGGGATTATGCGCCCCATCGATAACGACGTCTACCTTGCCTGCTTTTACGACTTGGAACCGTCCCGGCCATTTGACATGGTGCAGTCCCTGCTCTATGGCCGTGCGGGTCAGCCGTTTTTCATGACGCGCGATGAGCAGCAGCGCCATGGCGGCGGCGGCACAGTTGGTACGCTGATGTTTCCCCATCAGAGGAATCGTCGTCGTAATGGCAAAACCGTACGTTTCCCGTACCGTTACCATTTGACCGGCAGCCGGATCTTCCGGTCCGGCATTGCCGACTACGTCAAAGCTGTGGTCAAGGGCATACAGTTTGCTGTGTTTTTGATACGCCGTTCGTGCAATAATTTCCAACGCCGGTGAAGCCGCCGTTGTGACGACAGGCACGCCTTCTTTGATAATGCCTGCTTTTTGCACGGCGATTTTTTCAATCGTATCGCCGCAGTATTTCATATGGTCCATAGCGACATTGGTAATGACGGATACTTCCGGAATGATGACATTCGTCGAATCCAGCAGGCCGCCCAAGCCTACTTCAATGACAGCATATTCAACGCCGACGCTGGCAAAATGCCAAAAGGCAGCTGCTGTAATCATTTCAAATTCCGTCGGCCGCTCCACACCATCTGCAGCCATCGCTTCGACGGCTTTAGAAACGGCTTCGACAGCATCGGCAAAGGCCTGTTTCGAAATATCGGTTCCATTGACGTTGATGCGTTCCGTGTACTCTTCCAAATGGGGCGACGTATACCGGCCGGTCTTGATGCCGCCTTCACATAATGCGCTGGCAATCATAGCCGTGACGGAGCCCTTGCCGTTGGTACCGGTAACATGAATCGTCTTGTATTTTGTCTGAGGATTGCCCAGGCGCTTCAGGAGTTCCTGAATGCGCCCGAGTCCCAGCTGAATGCCAAACACGCTGGCATGTTCCAAATAATAGATTGCTTCTTCGTATGTCATAGCGAGCCTCTCTTAGAGTTTTGCCAAATCTTCCATTCGTTTGGTGAGCGCTGCCATTTTTTCTTTGTAGTCAGCCAATTTTGCTTTTTCACCTTCGACGACAGCAGCCGGTGCTTTGGACAAGAATCCTTGGTTGGAAAGCTTTTTGTCCAAACGGGCAATTTCTTTTTCAATCTTGCCTTGTTCTTTCTGAACACGGGCTGTTTCTTTTTCTACATCGATGAGGTCTTTGAGCTGGAGATATACTTCAATGCCCGGTACGACGGCTACAACAGCATTTTCCGGTTTGCCGTCTGTCGGCGCAAGCAGCGTAACTTTATCGGCAAAAGCCAAGACATGGAAGTAATATTCATAGGTTTTTAACGTCTGCGCCATTTCTTCTGTTGCCGGAGCCAAAATAACCGGTGCTTTTTTACCCATCGGCACATTGGATTCTGCGCGGAGATTACGAACGCCTTTAATGGCTTCCATAATCGTATTCATAGTAGCGGCATCGTCTGTGAAATCCCATTTTTCCTGCGGCTGCGGCCAAGGAGCAACGATGATGCTTTCTCCTTCGTGCGGCAAATGCTGCCAGAGGTGTTCTGTAACAAACGGCATAAACGGATGGAGCATTTCCAGCGTATGCGTCAAGACATAGACGAGGACGTACTGCGCTGTGCGTTTGCTCGTTTCGTCATCCGATTTGTAAAGACGCTGTTTTGCCAATTCAATATACCAGTCGCAGTACGAATTCCAAATGAAATTGTATACAGCATCGGCAGCGTCGCCTAATTCAAATTTATCCAAGTTAGCTGTTACTTTGCGAACCGTATCATTGAAGGATGCCAAAATCCAGCGGTCAGCCAGCGTTAAATCTGTTTCTGCCGGTACAAAGTCCGGGTCATAATCGGTAAGATTCATGATAACGAATTTGGACGCATTCCAAATCTTGTTGGCAAAGTTACGGTTGGCTTCGACACGTTCCATGTAAAAACGCATGTCATTGCCCGGTGTGTTGCCCGTAACCAGCGTGAAGCGGAGCGCATCGGCACCGTACTGTTCGCAGACGCCCAAGGGGTCAATGCCGTTGCCGAGGGATTTACTCATTTTGCGGCCCTGGCTGTCGCGAACCAAGCCATGAATGAAGACATGTTCAAAGGGGATGTCTTTCATAAATTCGCAGGTCATGAACATCATGCGGGCAACCCAGAAGAAAATAATATCATACCCCGTAACGAGGACGCTCGTTGGGAAAAATTGTTTAATATCGTCGGTTTTATCCGGCCAGCCCATCGTCGAGAACGGCCAAAGGGCAGAGCTGAACCACGTATCCAAGACATCCGGATCGCGATGGATATGCTTGCTGTGGCAGTGCGGGCATTCCGTCAAATCTGTACGGCTGACAGAGGTTTCGCCGCAGTCATCGCAGTACCATGCCGGAATCTGATGGCCCCACCAGAGCTGACGGGAAATGCACCAGTCATGAACATCTTCCAGCCAGTGATTGTATGTTTTGGAGAAACGGTCGGGGACAAATTTTGTTTTGCCGCTGGTTACAGCTTCCAAAGCAGCATTCGTAAGCGGTTTCATTTTGACGAACCATTGTTTCGTAGAAAACGGTTCTACTGTCGTTTTGCAGCGTGAGCAATGGCCGACGGCATGGGTCAATTCTTCGATATGATCGAGAAGGCCCAATTCTTTCAAGTCTTCTACGACAGCTTTACGGCATTCTTCGCGTGTCATACCGTTGTATTTTTCACCGGCTTTTTCATTCATCGTGCCATCCAAGTTCATAATCATGATGGATTCCAAATGATGGCGCAGGCCCATTTCAAAGTCGTTCGGGTCATGAGCCGGCGTAATTTTTACTGCACCGGTACCAAAATTGAGGTCAACATAATCATCGGCAATAACTTCTACTTCCCGATTGACAAACGGTACGACAACTTTTTTGCCGATGTATTTCTTCATGCGTTCATCCTGCGGGTTGACGGCAACAGCCGTATCGCCCATAATCGTTTCCGGACGGGTCGTCGCAATCATGATGTAGTCATCTTCACCGACAACCGGATATTTGATATACCACAAATGGCCCTGTACATCGGAATGGTCTACTTCGATATCGCTCAGTGCCGTATGGCAGTGCGGGCACCAGTTGGTAATGCGCTGGCCTTGGTAAATCAAGCCTTTTTCATACAAAGAAACAAATACTTCACGGACAGCGCGGGCACATGTATCATCCATCGTAAACCGTTTACGGCTCCAGTCGCAGGAAGAACCTAAATGGCGAACCTGTTTTTCAATGCGGTTGCCGTATTGTTCTTTCCAAGCCCAAACGCGTTTTAAAAATTCTTCACGGCCAATATCATAGCGTGTTTTTCCTTCTTCTTTGGCAAGCTGCTGTTCTACTTTAACCTGCGTAGCAATACCGGCATGGTCTGTACCGGGAATCCAAGCTACGTTGTAACCTTCCATGCGTTTGAAACGAACCAAAATATCCTGCAGTGTATTATCCAGCGCATGGCCCATATGCAGCTGGCCTGTTACGTTTGGCGGCGGCATAACGATGCTGAATGATTCTTTGGATGGATCTGGGTCTTGATGGAAATATCCATTCTTTTCCCAAAAATCATACCAAGACATTTCAATTTCATTCGGTGCGTATGCGCCTAATTGTTCTTTATTCCATTTCATTTGCCAATCCCTCCAACATACAAAAAAGCGTTCCCTCATCCATAAGGGTTTCCCCTTAGGACGAAAGAACGCTGTATCTCTTCCGCGGTACCACCTAAGTTGCTCTATGTCAGAGCCTCTTCATCATACAGGTAACGGCTGCTATCCGGGCAGACCTTTCCTTCTGCCAGCTCCTGGGTGACTTGCTGCCTTCGTTATGAATACCCTTCCACCATGCAGGTATCTCTCTGTCATACGCTCAAACAGCTTCTTCCATTCATCGCTATGATTATGCCTATCATTCTAGCAACTTTACAAAAACTTGTCAATACGTTTATTCACGTCGCCATACTGCCAATAAAGCTAAAAAAAATGACTGCCGGCATATTGCCAACAGTCATTTTTTACATGCATGAATCCTCATGCAGCTATATTATGCGTCGATTTCAGAAACAACGCCAGCGCCTACTGTACGGCCGCCTTCACGAATAGCGAAACGAAGACCTACTTCGAT
>CAKPVJ010000035.1 GCA_934193515.1 uncultured Megasphaera sp.
CTAGAAAATGTCTTGGCTACAAAACACCCTATGAGGTCTATTTTTCAAAAACGTTGCACTTGACTTGACAATTCATCTATTAATAAATGCCATGCTAAAAGGCTGCTTCTGTTCCCACAGTTTCTTGGCGGCCTTTCGATAGGCTCTGCGATTTCCTATGCCCGTTAGATAATCCGTATTGACGGCTCTTTCCATTTCCGTATGATAGCGTTCCAACTGCATAATCATTTCATTAAATGCCGTTGAAAAATCTCCCAGCATCGATACACGCTAGGCATAATCGCCGGCCGTTACCCGTTTGGCTACCCAGACGAGATGTTTCATCGTACTTTGCAGGCTTTTACCGGGCGCGGCAAAGGGATTTTGGGAATCACAGCTGGCATTGTCTATATTTCCTTCGGCCAATGCGGTTAGATACGTTCTTACTTCCTGAATACAAGTTCCTAAATATGCCAAATATGAAGCTAGTTCTTGCGTATCTTCCGACAACGCCGTTTTATCCAGTTTTGCTGTTTCTGTATGCAACAGCAATTCTTTGATGTAGTTTACATAGATTTGCACATCATTCTGATTCATCCGTCACACATCCTTTAAACCGGCACACACGGTTGCCGTTCGCCCAGCATTCTACTTCCCGTACGGTATAGTTTTGTTTGGTGTACGAATGGAGAATTCCTGCCAAAAACCCTTCATCATATTTACATACGAGTTCATTGGAAACAGGAAGACCGCTGCAATCTAAATCTTCATGTACCGTAATGACGACTTCGCCTTTTTTGAAATCTGTTTCTTCCATGCGGAGAATGCCAATCTTTAACTGTTCTATAGTTTGTATCAACGTACGGATAAACGTGCTTTCATCAGCATCCAGAGGAAGTACATGCACAGCGAATTCACTGCCTGCTTTAAAACCGGCTTGACGAAATAATTCGTCGGCCTTTTCTTTACCAAAGTTCTTGCAAAGCACGTCATTCATACTGTATGCCAGCATACGATATACCAAAACCGGCATCGTTTCGCCCAAATGTTTGCGGCCTTCTTTGATATTTCCCAGGGTATCCCAAGAAAACATATCATGACTTTGCGGATTTATCTTTTTTACCGGCATCATGTATGTCCTCTCCTTTTGTCTATGTATAAACATATATTTTCATTGTATTTCTTTTTATTATACGGATTTTAGGCCCAAAATTCAATCTATACAAAAAAATTACTCCGTTTATAGCAAAAAGCGAATTATCGTCAGTATGACAATAATTCGCTTTTCGCTTTTAGTTATATATACTGTTATTTGGCAGAAGCCACTTCTTTTTTTATGTCTGCCGCTACATCAGCGACTGTAATCCGACGCAACTGCGTTTCCATCGCATCCTGCACTTGCCGAAGCCTGCCATCCATCGCGTAATGGATGTTTCTGCCTACAGGACACTGCATATTCGGTTTCTCGTGAAAGTGAAACAGCCCTTTATCATCAATGCATTCTACGGCTTTATACACATCATAGAATGTAATGTTGTCCAGTTTTTTAGCTAAACAAATACCACTTTTCCCCTGGCTGCTTTCGATAATACCGACTGCCTTTAAATTTCCCATCACCTGTCTTACAATAACGGGATTTGCCCCGACACTTCCTGCAAGAAAACTACTGGTCACTTTCATGCTGTCCTTAAAATAGTCAATTGCCGTAATAATGTGCACTGCGATGGTAAATTTACTCGTAATCTGCATAGCATCCTCCTCTTGCTTATACCATACAGACTTAAGAGAAAGATGTCAATACAAAAATCATAAGTGTCCTATCTTATTCCAAGATCTACTCATCGTTGATTGCAGTGTATCCCTGAAACAAATCAGAAGCCCTGTTTAGCTCCCGTAACTGGCATCGGAGAATAATGAACATGAACGATTTTCCAACCCGTATTAGTACGGTTGTATACTTGTGTTTCACGGCCATGAGTCGTTATTTCTGTCCCATCGGAACGGTACACTGCGGGAAAATCCCAATAGAATACAGCAACCGCCATATCACCATACACTTGTACATTGATATTTTTAACATAGAGATGCCGTTTGCTGAAATGGTCGTGCATCGTCTTGCCATAGAAATGATCGCGAATCGCATTCCAGCCATATTCATTGCCGCGCGGATGAACAAAGGTCGTACGATCATCGGTTTGCCAAATTTCAGCAGCTTCTTTGAGATCATAGTTAGTAATAGAATCAGCGTATTTATGAATAACATCCGTAATAGCGGCTATGTCTTGTGCAGAACCCGTATTTGGCATGCTGGGCATTGTCTTTGCTGCGAACAGTGCATCCGCACTCATGGTAAGATAATTTTCGCCTTCATAATTAGGAAATGCTGCTTTGACCTTCTTGATGAATTCCCCTTTATCGGAACTGCTAAATACAAGATCCTTAATGCGGCGTAAATAAGTAAGCTTTGCTGCAACAGCATCCTGCCCTTCCGGTTCATGATGCCCCGTCAAAATTAGGTTATATCCCTGTTTCTGATAGTTCTTCATATCGGCAATTTCATGGTCTATATAATCAACCGTTGGCAAGATATTATGCACGTTGCTGCCAAGCATATGACGATATACGACATGAATAGCCGGAATTTCAACACTGTAATCAGCATCAGCTGTGTTGAGAATTTTGAAATCGATACCAGCAAGATGCAGCGTCTCTCCCTCTTTCACAAGCGTAACTTGTTCCGGTAAATTTGTATCCACTGTATCGCCAAATGTTTTGACAAATTGATTGGTTAAAGCTGTCACGCCGCCGTCTTTTCCCCAGCTTTTAAGGGCAGATGCAGTGGCATAAATAGGCGCGTCTGCATAGGTATTCCAACCATTGGGATGATAGGAAAGCAATTTTCCGGCAACAGGCTTATTCAACGAATGAATATAATCATTCCATTCGTTGATATTATTCTTAAATGCTGTAGATTCAAGAATGACGACACCGTCGAGTCCTTCTACAAGATAACATTCATCCTGTAAGACATCATTCGTACGATATGCGTGTAACTTGATTGTACCGTAATCATACGTCGTAACCGTTCCAAATTGCAGATTTTTTGTAGAATGTGTCGGTTGCTGTACCGTTGCGGACGGTTCCGAAAGTGCTGCATACGCAGGGGCGGCATACAGTGACGATGCTCCCGTAAGAAGAGTGACCGCTAACAATACAGCGAGGATGGATTTGGATTGTTTCATGATAAAGTCTCCTTATAAAATATACTGCTACTTGTAAATTTTATTATTACAAGTAGCAGTATATCAAGGGTCTTTAGACTTGTCAATATTTTATTTACAAGTTTCTTTGTTTCCTACGCCATCCTATATAGCCATCCCTATGTATGTGCAACGTGTATTGTCCTGTGCGTTGATGATCGTGTATATCCTTCTTATATAAAAATTTCGGATTCAGCATATAATGCGGCTTTGCCTCGCAATATGGTACGTGCTCCGGCATACGTGCAATATAGCACGCCGCCGCGTTTAGACGCCTGATATGCGGTAAATTCGGTTTTGCCGGTCTGGTTTGCCCAATAGGGAATGACATGACAATGTCCGCGTCCGCAAACGGGATCTTCGGCTACGTTGCATTTTGGCACAAAACTGCGGGTCACGCAGTCATAGGTGCTGCCCGGTGCCGTAATGTGTAAACATACGCCATCTATCTGCCGGATGATTTCTTGATTAGGCTGTACGTTCCGTACTTGTTCTTCATTTTCTAACACGCAGACCATATCTGCGCCATAGTATGCGGCAATCGGTTGGATTCCCAAGGCGGCTGTCATTTGTTCTGTCACTGGAACTTGTTTTAGCTGAAACGATGGAAAATCCATCATCAGCAGTTCGCCTTGCTTTTCTACAGTCAGCCGGCCGCTAAGCGTGTCAAACGCGATTTTTTGCTGGTTCGGTTCATAAAAACGCATAATGATATAGGCTGTAGCCAGCGTAGCATGCCCACAAAGCTCTACTTCGCCGCCCGGCGTAAACCAGCGCAGATGATAGACTTCCCCCTCTTTGACGGCAAAAGCCGTTTCAGATAGATTATTTTCAATCGCGATAGACTGCATCGTATCTTCATCAAGCCAGTGCTCCATCACACAAACAGCAGCAGGATTTCCACTAAACACCTTATCCGTAAATGCATCTACAATATATTGTTTCATACATGTCACAACCTTTCTAAATACATATGTCATGTTTTGATATTCGACCACTCATATATATGAATTATGAGTTATTATTTTCATCTGCTAACTGCATCGCGCGGCTTTCTTTCATGGCCATTTTATGTTGATACATATTGTGATCGGCTTTTTCAAACAATACCTTCATCGTCACTTTTTCTGCATACCATGAGGTATGGGCTTTGCCAACGGCATAACTTATTTTCGTATCACTGCTTTTTTGATTAAATTGATTTACTTTTTCATGTAATGACGAAATAATCGTATCCAGCAAAGAGGCATCGGCGTGATTTAAAATAACAAGAAACTCATCGCCGCCAAATCGTCCTACAAAATGATATTCTGGAACCGACAGTCGCAGCATACGGGCGAAATTTTGAATCACGCTGTCACCGGCAGCATGGCCCAAGGAGTCATTAATTTGTTTTAAATTATTCATATCAAACATCAGAATGCCTACCTGTTTATCCAGAAACTGGGCATTTCGCAGCTTCTTTTCACAGCTGCTTTTATTATCCAGTCCGGTCTGTATATCTACGTAGGCCGTTGTGGACAAGGTAGTGTATTTTTTACGCAGTCGAATAGACTGAAAATGGTATACCAACAGAACCATAAGCAGCGTAGAAATATTGATTACCATACCGATTTCCAGCCATTCTAGTCGATTTGCCAAATGTTGACTGTATATTTCAGCGTCGCTAACGACGCGATCGGCCAAATGAAAATAGGTTTCGCTCATATCCAGCAAGTTGGTATTCCTGTATCCGGTTTGACGGCTTATCTGTATTTCCTCTTTCAGCGTTAACCAATACACGGAAAGGGTTTGTAAATCTTCTTGATATTGTTTATCTTCCAATTTAATCAGATGGTACTGACTGCCGCCATGCTGCAATTCATCAAGAATGCCATCCAATTCTTTGATTAGACTATCATTCGGCATCGCCGCAATTTCCAGCTTGACGCCCCGCTGTGTCGCACCTCGTACAATACCGGCATAATTAACGACTCTGGCAGTTCCCTGCAGCAACGAAAGCGTATAGATTGTGAAAAATACCAATGCGCTCAGTGTTACAATTAATACGGGTTCCAGGTATTTCTTTAGTTTTTCCACACGAGCATCTCCTTTATTTGATACAGATAAATATGCTGTATTGTACCACAGGATATTCGTATTTTCAAAATAAAAAAATAATCCATAGCTATACACTTGGCACATAGATTGTTTTTGTTTTTATTTTACGCATCATTAATTGCAGTTTTGTCATTTTATGTATTTATTCTTTATATCTATAATAATTTAAGATTTTATTTACATTTTATAAAATTTATAATAGAATATAGCCATTGACTGATAGTTGTTTTTTATTTACAGCTATTATCATACAATAAAACACATTCAAAGGAGAATGAAACTATGTCAGAAATGCAACAATACGTCGATGACGTTATGAAAATCATCAAACATCGAGATCCGGAACAGGCTGAATTTCAGCATGCCGTATATGAAGTACTGAATTCTATCGTTCCTATGTTGGAAAAGGAACCTAAATATAAAAAACATCATATTTTGGAACGCATTGTTGAACCAGAACGTGTTATCATGTTCCGCGTACCTTGGGAAGATGATAAAGGCGTTGTTCATGTTAACCGCGGCTATCGTGTACAGGCCAACAGCTCCATTGGGCCGTACAAAGGCGGTTTGCGTTTTCATCCGAGTGTTAATTTGAGCATCCTCAAATTTCTCGCTTTTGAACAGATTTTCAAAAACGCCTTGACAGGTCTGCCTATCGGCGGCGGCAAAGGTGGCTCTGATTTTGATCCTAAAGGTAAATCCGATCGCGAAGTCATGCGTTTCTGCCAGAGCTTCATGAATGAATTATATCGTCATATTGGTCCAAACATCGACGTACCGGCTGGCGATATCGGCGTAGGCGCTCGGGAAATCGGTTTCTTGTATGGCCAGTACAAACGCATTCGCGATGCTTTCGATGCCGGCGTTCTCACAGGTAAAGGCATTGCCTATGGCGGCAGTTTTGCCCGTACAGAAGCAACAGGCTACGGACTGCTCTATTTTGTTCAGGATATGCTGGAAAACAAGGGCATCTCTCTGAAGGATAAAACAGTTATTGTTTCCGGCGCTGGTAATGTCGCTATTTATGCTATGAAAAAAGCCCAAGCCTTAGGTGCCAAAGTTGTTACTTGCTCTGACTCTAACGGCTATGTATACGATCCCAACGGTATCGATGTCGCTGCGGTACAAACGATTAAAGAAGTACATCGCGGCCGTATTAAAGAATATATCAACATGCATCCGGAAGCAGAATATCATGAAAACAGCCGTGATGTCTGGAAAGTACCGGCTTTCGTCGCTCTTCCCTGCGCTACGCAGAGTGAAATCGATTTGGAATCCGCTAAAATTCTCGTCAAAAATGGCGTGAAAGCCATTGGCGAAGGTGCCAACATGCCATCCACATTAGAAGCAATGACATATTTCCAAGAACACGGCGTTCTCTTTGCTCCGGCAAAAGCAGCCAATGCCGGCGGTGTCGCTGTATCGGCTTTGGAAATGGCACAAAACTCAGAACGTATGGCTTGGACATTTGAAGAAGTAGATGGTAAACTTCGCGATATCATGAAAAATATCTTTGTTCAGTCCAAAGAAAATGCTGAAAAATACGGCGTTCCTGACAACTATGTAGCAGGTGCTAATATTACAGCTTTCAAAAAAGTAGCCGATGTCATGATCGATCTCGGTTTAGTATAAGCCGTATATCATTCACTGTTTAAATACCAAAACCCCATTTGATTTTTTTAGAAGTCAACTGGGGTTTTGTCTATGCAATACTATATGGATGTAATGCACATCTTTTGCTGTAATGGTTATTCGTTATTCTAGTTGGGCAAGAGTCATGATTTTTTTCAGTTGTTCTAGTAATTGGGCACGAACACCAAAGATACGAATGGCATAATCGCCGTCAGACAGTACGGTAATGCCGCCTTCTACCAAAGGTGCGTTTCCTTATCTTCCTTGTTCTTCTACATCCTGCAGTATCTCGTAGAACTATGACAGTCTGTTTTTTTTATGCCGTAAAAACAGCACATACGGTTTTCTGCCAAATAGTTGTCTTATTGCCAGTCTTTCCATATTTCCGGATGGTAGCCGATGACTGCCTTTTTGCCGCTGCGCACAATAGGCGTGCGCAGTACTTGTTGGTTTTCCAGCAGCTTGGCATCTTTTTCTTCCGCTGCCAGATATTGAATCAAAGCGAATGTATCTTTGTCCTTGCAGTTAGGATTGAGCATATTGTCTATGCCGCCGACGGCTTGCTTTATGCTGGTATATTCTCCTTTGCTCAATCCTTTTTCTTTCAAGTTAACAAATTGAACCGGAATGCCGCGTTCTTTAAAATAACGAATGGCTTTCTTAGTATCAAAACATTTATTGGTACCAAAAATTTGTATGCTCATACAATCTTCCTTTCTGCGTTTTCAATATATTGTATAATAAAAAAGCACTGCACGGCTATGCTCGCCAATGCGGGAATTTCCCAAGGATATACCAAGCATAGCACACAGTGCTTTTTTCTATCTGCGAATCATATCTTTTAAGGTAACGTTTGGATGATGATACTGGTCTTCTAAAAGAATATGTCGATTGCGAATCGTTATGGCTTGCTGCGGACACCAATGAACACATGCCAAGCAGTAGGAACACTGATTTCCTATGGTCAGTCCGCTTTCATCAATATGAATCGTATGACTGGGACAGACATTCTCACAAATGCCGCAATGAATACACAGCGTCGTATCACACCATACAGTAAACCATTTTTCTCCCAGCCGCTGTAACGGACCTAAACGGAATAACGTATGATACCAATGTTTTGTTACTTGGGAGGTATCTTTTTTTCGCGCACGGATATCATTTCCTATTTCTTTGACCGTTTCTGCTGCGGTAATCAATTTTTCCAGGGGATAGCGGATATGGCGGCGCGTCGCAGGCGTACTGTTGGCTACCATGGCAATTTTACGGCCATACGCCAACGTACAGTCTTTACGGGATAAAATCTGTTTCAACGAATACAAGGCCCGGCCGGCTGAACTGCCGCAGGTAGCAATCCCATAAAAATACGCCGACGGATTAAACTGTACGTATTCGACAAAGATACGCACCGGCTCCGGTAATTCGCCAAAGTAAACAGGAAAAACAAAGCCAATCACTTTATCCTGAATGCGCAGACAATGATCTGTAATATCTGCAATGTGGACAGCCGTGTCGCCTGTTTCCTCTGCGAGTTGCTTGGCTACGGCCAATGAGTTGCCTGTTCCGGAAAAGTAAAGAATCATAATGCTCCCCCCATCGTATGAGTTTGTATACGTTCGCTGATACTGTATACTTGTATTATACCATGGAGTTATACCTTTGCAAAACATTCGCATATGATTTCATTTTGTTATGACTCATTGTAAACGCATTAGAGATATCCCCGTTCGCACAGGCTGACAAATTGGCCGTCACCGATGATAATATGATCGAGTACAGGGATTTCCATTACGTCTCCAGCTCTGGCAATATGCTGTGTCACAGCAATATCTTCCTGAGAAGGTTCCGGATCGCCGCTGGGATGATTATGCAGCAACACAACGGCTGCCGCATTATATTGAATCGCCAGGCGAAAGACCTCCCGTGCTTTGGCCAAGCTGGCATTCAGCGTGCCAATCGTCAGCGTTCGCACGGCTATCAACTGATTTTTGGTGGATAAATAGACTGCCGCAAATTGCTCCTGCGGTAAAAACCGCATATCTTCCATAACGTATTCTGCAATGGCTTGGGGGGTACTGAAATCAGGCGCATTTTGCTTGACTCGCTGTTTGGAAATACGCCGTCCTAACTCTACAGCCGCACAAATAGTGACAGCCTTATCCATACCGATGCCGTGGACAGCGCATAAGTCGGCAAGGCTTGCTTCACTAAGGTAATATACATTTTCTCCCGGCATGGAACGCAGCAGCTCTCTGGACACTTCCAATACAGAATGCCCTTTGGTTCCGGTGCGCAGTAAAATGGCCAGCAAATCCTGATCTGTAAGGGCATGTGCCCCCTGCGCGATAAATTTTTCACGTGGTTTTTCGCTTGTTGCTAACGCATAGAGTGGCTGGCTCATACATCCACCTTGGCTTTGCGAAGCATTTTACATACTTGGGACAGCGGCAGGCCGACGACATTGGTGTACGAACCGTTGATTTTATCTACAAACGCAGCGGCCCTGCCTTGAATCCCGTAGGCACCCGCTTTGTCCATCGGTTCGCCGCTGGCTATATAATCGTCAATTTCCTTATCCGTAAGGCGGCGAAACCAGACTTTCGTTTCCACTACCTTAGTAATCACTTTGTCATCTTTAACCAAAGCGACACCTGTATATACGGCGTGTTTTGCATCAGACAATTCATGCAGCATGGCAGCGGCTTCTTTCTTATTGCGCGGTTTGCCTAAGATTTTTCCATCAATGGCAACAATAGTGTCTGCCCCCAATACCCATTGTCCCGGATATTTGGCAGCGACATCACAGGCTTTTCCGGCTGCTAACGCCTGTACGTATTTTTCTGGTTCCTTTTTCTTAGGCGCATGGTCTTCATAAGAACTGGGATTGACCATATACGTAATGCCAATCTGTGTCAGCAGTTCACGGCGCCGCGGCGAGCCCGAAGCTAAAATTAACATGAATACACCTTCCTATCCAATTCGGCGAAATATAATGAAAGCCAGTATAATGCCTAAAATACTCAAGATATTAGGCGCAAAGCGAATGCCGAATTTTATCTGCATAATATATAAATTTAAATCTACATTCTGGATATTAAAAATTTCATAATGCTGGGATATAATCGGCATGAGATTGCCAAGGTGAATGCCGGACAAGGCTTCACCCAAAATACCGCCCATCATGCCGCCTACAGCCAAAAACAACACAAATAATAAAAGGCTGTGTGAGCCAAAGGTTTTCATAACTGCTTAACCCCCCTCTACCGGTTTGGTTACGACTTTCATTATACCTGTTTCCCTATGTTGTAGCAATAGAAAAGCCAGTTTTCTCATTATATTCTAATATAACGAAGAAAGCTGGCTCTTTTTTAATTTTATTTTAATCTTACTCTCATCTTATTTTAATTTTTCTTTTGTTTCTGCATTTTAGCCCAAGTATCACGCAGGCCGACAATACGATTTACGACGATATGGTCTGCTGTTGTATCGGGGTCAATGACAAAATAGCCTTGGCGCAAAAATTGGAATTTATCGCCGACATGATAGGATGCCAATGCAGCTTCCCCTTTGCTGTGGAAGACATGCAGGCTGTCCGGATTGATTTGTGACAGGAAGTCTTTGCTGTCTCCTTCTTCGTCGTCATTCTGGTCATTGAAAAGATAATCGTACACGCGGGTTTCTACATCGACGGCATCTGCCGCATTGACCCAGTGCAGTGTGCCTTTAACCTTGCGGTTGGCATTGGCGCCGCTGCCGCTCTTGCTTTCCGGATCGTACGTACAGTGCAGTTCAACGATATTGCCGTCGTCATCTTTGATGACTTCTTCACATTTTATGATATAAGCGTATTTAAGACGGACTTCCTTGCCCGGTGCCAAACGGAAAAATTTCTTTACAGGTACTTCCATAAAATCATTGCGTTCAATATAAATATTCTTGCTGAATGTCATTTCACGCGTACCCATCGCTTCATTTTCCTGATTGTTGTCTGCTGTCATCGTTTCGGTCTGTCCATCCGGATAGTTGGTAATAACCACTTTGATGGGGTCAATAACCGTCATCAGACGAGGTGCTTTTAATTTCAAATCTTCCCGGATGCAGTATTCCAACAACGAAATATCTACCATGCTGTCCGCTTTGGCAACGCCGATGCGTTCACAAAAATCACGAATCGATTCTGGCGTATAGCCGCGGCGGCGTATCCCGGAAATGGTCGGCATACGAGGATCGTCCCAGCCGCTGACAATTCCTTTTTCTACTAATGTACGCAGTTTGCGCTTACTCGTAATCATATGGGTAACATTTAAGCGGGCAAATTCAATCTGACGTGGTTTCTGACCTTCCGGATCATCCCATTCTTCTAATACCCAATTATAGAGCGGACGATGAGCTTCAAATTCCAAGGTGCAGATAGAATGTGTAATCCGTTCAATCGCGTCGGATACAGGATGCGCAAAATCATACATTGGATAAATGCACCATTTTGTGCCTGTACGATGATGCGGTGCATGGACAATACGATATAAGACAGGATCACGCATATTCAGGTTCGGGCTGGCCATGTCAATTTTGGCACGCAGTACTTTTTCGCCGTCACCGTATTTTCCTTCTTTCATTTCCGTGAAAAGCTGCAGGTTTTCTTCAACACTGCGATTGCGGTATGGGCTTTCTTTCCCCGGTGTGTTGAATGTGCCGCGGTATTCGCGGATTTCATCGCCGGATAAATCATCGACGTACGCTTTGCCTAATTTGATCAGTTTCACAGCATATGCGTACAATTGGTCAAAGTAGTTGGACGCATAAAACATGCGGTCATCCCAAGTAAAGCCGAGCCATTTGACATCTTCTTTGATAGAGTTGACGTATTCTACATTTTCTTTCGATGGGTTCGTATCGTCAAAACGAAGATTGGTCAAGCCGCCGTATTTTTTGGCGATGCCAAAGTTGAGGCAGATTGATTTTGCATGGCCAATATGAAGATAGCCGTTCGGTTCCGGCGGAAAACGTGTATGAACCCTTTTTCCGTATCTATTTGATTCGTTATCTTCATCAATAAAATTTTCAATAAAATTTTTTGTAATTTCGTTATCCATCAACGATTCTCCCCTTTATATATGATGTTTTATTTTATCACAAAAATGATTGTTGCACTAGTTATTACCTATATTTTTTCCTTTTTCTCAAGGATAAGCCTTTTTTGCACACAAATATGCTATAATAAACATACATTTCACTTATAAAGGAGACGATATAATTGATAAAAAAATTATTGACGTTTGAAGATATGGGCTTAGTGCAGTGGGGCGTCCTCAACGAAGACGAAACAGGCGTATATGGGGCGATTGCCTTGGAAGAAGCTTTCTTTACACCGCTGCCGGAAACACTGCTGGAATTTATTCGCCAAGGAAATGACGGACTGCTGGCACTGGCCGATGCATTGGAACAAAACGAAAAAACACAAGCCGTCAAAGCTAAACCACTGGGAACGGTTCGTATAATGGCGCCTATTCCGCATATGGAACGAAATGTATTCTGCATTGGCAAAAACTACACGGAACATATTGCTGAATTTGACAAGACGGCCATGCCGAATGTTCCCAAGTACCCTTTAATTTTCACCAAAGCAACGACTTCTGTCAGCGGCCCGGATGATTTCATCGACCCGCACAAAAACGTAACCAATGCGGTGGATTATGAAGGAGAACTGGCTGTCATTATCGGCAAGGAAGGCTCAGATATTCCTGTCAGTGATGCCATGGATTACGTATATGGCTTTACTATCCTCAACGATGTCACTGCTCGTGATTTGCAGGCTAATCACATTCAATGGTTCCACGGCAAAAGCCTGGACACGTTCTGCCCCATGGGGCCGTATATCCTGCTGCGCGATGCGGCACCCGATACGTTTGATGTTGTAACCAAAGTAAACGGCGAAGTACGGCAGGATGCTTCAACAGGCGAATTTATTTTTACCATTCCCCAGTTGATTCAAACGATCTCCCAAGGTACGACGCTCCTTCCCGGTGATGTTATTGCGACGGGTACTCCGTCCGGCGTCGGCGTCGGCTTTAATCCGCCTAAATATATTCACAGCGGCGATGTTGTAGAAATTTCAATTTCCGGCATTGGCACATTAAAAAATACGGTAAAAAAATAAACACTAAAAAAACGAACCGTCTCTTCTTAAAAGAAGCGGTTCGTTTTTTTTAGATTTTATCACACCGTTTTACATGTATCGCTTTCAACATGACAATTTACTCTGTTTATTTTAATTTATTTAATACGCTGTGCTTGCGTCCATAGGCAAGATAAATAATCAGGCCCAACACAGACCATGCGCTGAATAAGATAAGCGTATGCGTTGACAGCTGGGTAAAGACAAAGGCACAAAAGATAAATCCCAACGGCGCAATGACATGGACGGCTGGACACCGAAAGCCGCGTGGCTTATCCGGATATACCCTGCGCAAAATCAAAATGCCCACGCAAGAGCAAAGAAAAGCAAATATCGTACCGGCACTGCAGGTTTCTGCTACAATGTGAATCGGCGTAAATCCCGTAATAGCCGCTACGATACAGCCAATGATAATTTGAATAATATACGGTGTATGGTATCTATGATGTACCTTGTATAATGCCATAGGCATCAAGCCGTCACGGCTCATAGAATATAAGGCACGGCTTTGCGCAAAAAGCATTCCCAATACAACCGTAGAAAGGCCGCAAAGTGCACCCGTACCTACGATAGCGGAACCTAAATGCATGCCGATATATTCTAAAACGAAAGAAGCCGGAGCTGCTGTATCCAGCATAGTATATGGTACGACGCCGGTCATAGCTGCGCAGACGGCAATGTATAAAATCGTACAAATCGTCAAAGCGGCAATAATGCCAATCGGCATATCCCGATTCGGGTTTTTCGTTTCTTCTGCTGCCGTAGACAAGGCATCAAATCCCAGATATGCAAAGAACAAGACCGCCGTACCTGCCGCTACACCCGAAAAGCCATAGGGCAAAAAGGGCTGCCAGTTCATCGGTTCAATATGCGGTGCTGCCAAAAACAGGAAGATAAAAATCGTGCCAATCTTGACATATACCAAAATACGGTTTACATGAGCGCTTTCTTTGACACCGATAATGAGCAGTGCCGTAGCCAGCAGGACAATCAAAACGGCAGGCAGATTGATAAGGCCGCCATCAGCCGGAACGGCAGTCAGCGCTTTAGGCAAATCAATGCCGCACGAATGCAGAATGCCTACAAAATACGCGGACCAGCCGCCGGCAACGGCGCTGGCGCCTACGGAATATTCCAGAATAAGGCTCCAGCCGACCCACCAGCCAAATATTTCCCCTAGTGACGCATACGCATACGTATAGGAGCTCCCGGAAACCGGCAAAAAGGAAGCCAGTTCGGAGTATGCCAGACAAACAAAAGCACACGTAACAGCTGCCAATACAAACGACAGCATAAGTCCCGGTCCGGCATATTGGGCTGCGCCAATCCCCGTCAGGACAAATATGCCGGTGCCTATAATAATTCCCAGACCCATCAGGGTAATATCAAAAGCACCCAAGGCTTTTGTCAATTTCTTTTCCTGCGTATGAGCCATTAACTCGTCAAATGACTTTTTTCTAAAAATATTCAAAACCTAGTCCCCTCTTTATTGCATTACTTAGCGTCCGATGATTTTACGACCGCTTTCCAAATCATGCCAATGATAAAACCTACGATGGCAAAGGATATCCAGCCCATGCCAATCTGATGGAACGGTACCGTCGTATTGAAGAACGTATCCACAGAGCCTAAGGAAATCTTAGCAGTCTGAGTGCCATTAATCAGCGCCGTAATAAACGTGAGGCCGATAGTCCAAGCATATACGCACTGCCGTCCGCCAAACAGTTTGTCCAGGAACGTCAGAATGACCAGCACGACTACGAGAGGATAAATGAACATCAGCACCGGAATAGCTGCCACAATAATGGTCTTTAAGCCAAACATAGCTACGCCAAAGGAAAATACAGAGAAAATAGCAACCCAAGCTTTATACCCTACGCCGCCAACCAAGGCATGGAAATACGTAGCGCAGGATGTAATCAGGCCAATACTGGTCGAAAGACAAGCCAGCAATACGATAATGGCCAAAATAACAGCACCTACATTGCCGAACAGAATCATAGCGCTCTTGGACAATACGGGAGCCCCTGTTTCCTGAATGCCAAATGCCATTACGCTGTCGGCACCGATTTTGGCAATAAAGATGTATACAAATGCCAGGCAGCCAACGGCAATCAAGCCGGCTTTAAATACTTCTTTGGTAATGGCTTCCGGCGTATCGGCGCCGTCTTCCATGACAAATTCAATAACCAAAATAGCAAATACGAGCGATGCGATGGCATCCATCGTGTTATAGCCATCCAAGAAGCCCTGGACAACAGCCATCGAAGACGTTGCATATGCTGCCGTAGCAGCTTCCGGTGTTCCCAACGGTGTAATGAAGGATTTGGCGATTAATAATAAAATAACAATTAATAGTGCCGGCGTTAAAATCTTGCCAATACGGTCAACCAGCTTTTGCGGGCTGGCAGACAGCCAGTAGGATACGACAAAAAAGATTACCAAAAATACGGTCATAATCGTATCCGAATGGACATCTCCCAAGAACGGGCGAATAGCAATTTCATACGATACACTGCCGGTTCGCGGCGTAGCAAAACACGGGCCAATCGTTAAGTACGAAACAACCGTAAAGAACAGGCCAAATGCGGGATGTACTCGACTGGCTAATTCCTGCAGGTTTTTACAGCCCGAATATCCCATAGCCAATACGCCTGCCAGCGGAAGGCCTACACCGGTAACGATGAAGCCCAATACGGCCCACCATACATTTTCGCCGGCGTTCTGCCCCATCGAGGCGGGGAATATCAGGTTCCCTGCCCCAAAGAATAAAGCAAACAACATTAAGCCGATTGCAATCGTACGATTTCCTTTTTTTTCACTCATAATAATACCTCCTATCCAACATGGAATAAAGAAAGTCGCAAAACAATAATAGCAATTATAAAATAAATTAAAACTTTAAATTATATGTTTATTTTATCATACAATTGATAAAATGTCATTTCATATTTTAATTCTTTTTACTTTAGTTTTTTATATTGTTTAATAAATCGGTGAAAAAATTCACAATATGCATGAATAAAAAGAACCTTATAGTAATTGGTGATAATTACTATAAGGCATATTATTATCTATGCATTATTTTTTTTAATGCAGTATATAAAATTTTATTATCAGCATGTGTTTTTACGGCAAATCGCAGGAAGGATTCCGTTAATCCGGGATAGTTACGACATTCTCGTACTAAGATGTTCTGTTGCCGCAATGCGAAACTAAGTTGCCGCATAGTAATATTTCGTGTGTCTATCTTAACAAGAATAAAGTTTACAGACGGTAAAAATACGGTGCAGTTGGGCAGTGTTTTTAATTTTGTATACAGCCATTGACAAGCTGTGCAGACATATGCCCGTGTCTGATGCTGATAATCGCTGTCCTGCAGTGCGGCTATGCCTGCCCACTGGGCCAATACATTCGTATTCCATACATCTTTTTGCGCTTCCATAACAGCTAATTTAGCAGGCGGAACGACAGCAAATCCCAAACGAAGTCCCGGCAGAGCATAAAATTTAGTCAGGGAACGAATCACAAAGACATTGTCATACTGGGCCGGCAAAGAGCGAATCGTATATCGTTCTTCATCCTTTCGAAAATCTAAAAACGATTCATCTACGATAATATCTGTATGCGTTTCGGCTCCCCGCTTTACTAACGCTGTCAGCTTTTCAACAGGAAGCAAATTACCCGTCGGATTATTGGGATTGCCCAATATGATGCAGTCTGCCGTATCACAAGCCGCAGACAGAGCCGACCAGTCCATAGCAAAGCCATCTTCCTCCCGCAGCAGTAAATACGAAATCGATGCCTGACAGGACAGGGATGCTTTTTCATACTCACTGAACGAAGGGATCGGCAGTACTACCCGCTTGGGACGAAAGGCATGCATATAAACATAAAAAAGTTCAGCAGCCCCGTTTCCCAGCAAAATAGACTCATATGGAATATGGTACTGTGCCTGCAGCGCCTGTTTTAGCCGTGTTCCCTGCGGGTCTGGGTAATGAATTACATCATCTATATGAAGTTGGATGGCTTCTTTGACCTTGGGAGAAAGGCCCAACGGATTGATATTGGCACTAAAATCCAGCCACTGTATCTGTGTGCAGTTGGCTTGATAAATATTGCCGCCATGTTCAAATCGCTGCATTGTTATCCCCTTTTTTCTATTTGCCAGCCGCCGCTGCTTAAAACAGCCGTACCCAGCAGTTTCATCTTTGTTTGTTTTTGTACGCAGGACGCTATAGACGCCGTATCGACTTGTTTTTCTGCCGCCGGCGGAAACAGCAGGGCTGCTACCGTACCACTGTGTCCAATGACTATGCCGCTGCTGTCATAGCGCTGTCCAATTCGCTGCAGGATAGGCAATTCCGGTCGGCAGCGAACCTGCTGATGCCGTACAGCACTGTATGTTGCAGCGCTGCCTACAACAGCGGCTGTATACGGCTTTTTCAAATAAACACAAGCCGCCGCGGCCTGTCTGCCATAAAAACGTTCTTTGGCATCATATTGCAAGTGATAGGTTTCTGTATTCATGGTGCCGCCGGCATCAAACACGATAAGCTGCAACGGCGGAAATCTGCCGTATGCATGCAGAATCTGTCCGTTTTGATAATTTATAGCCACAATGCCGGGGCAAAAAACGCCGTCCGTCGGTTCAATAGATGCGGCAATATAGGCAATTTCCTGGGCTGTCAGTGTTTTATGAAACGCTGCGGCCACAGCAATGCAGACCGCTCCAATATCGGCACTGCTGGAGGCCATCCCCTTTCCTTTGGGAATTTCAGAAGAAAGGGTCAATGCAAAAGGAAATGCTGTTTCTCCTATATATGCCAACGTTTTATAGACTGCTTTCTCGGCTTTTTTACCGCACAAAAGCTGCAGCGGCTGCCTATCTTCCACGCAAACAGTCGTATACCAATCAATCGGACACGTCACAAGAAAAGGCTGATTTTTCCAATATCCCTGCACTAATTCGCCGCATGAGCCAGGGACACGAACAATGATTTTCATACTGCCGCTACCACTGGCACCATGCTGCCAGCAACACAGCCATGATGGTGACGACATACATCAAATGAACGGTCTGCCGAATATGATGCGGAGCCAATGGCTGCAATGCATCGCCCATGTAAGCACGAAACGTCGTTTTGCCAAAATACGAATTATACCCGCCCAAACGGATTCCCAGTGCGCCGGCTACGGTTGCTTCGGCATAGCCCCCGTTGGGACTGGGATGTTTGGCAGCATCACGGCGCATCATATGCCACGCATTGCGCCAATGATGACGCAGCAGCATGGACGCTAGGATGAAGAACAATGCACTCATCCGGGCTGGAATATAATTCAAAACATCATCGACATGGGCCGCAAATCGTCCAAAATACAGATACCGTTCGTTCTTATAAGCAATCATCGAATCCAGTGTATTCGCTGCTCGATAGACGACGGCTAACGGAAGACCGCCAATGGCAAAGAAAAATAACGGGGAAACAATGCCGTCAATGGTATTTTCTGCCACTGTTTCGACGGTTGCTCGAACGATTTCACCTTCATCCAATTGATCTGTATCCCTGCCAACAATCCATCCTACTTTCGTGCGGGCCAACTGAATATGATGATGCAGCAAGTAATGATAAATTTCCATTCCAGCCTGCGCTAAGCTGCGCGGACAAATCATAAAAGATAATAGCAATCCCTGCACAGCATACTGTATATATACATTATCTATATATAAGATCAGTGCCAACAACAGCTCTGTAATATCATAGACCAGAAACAGGGTCAGTAACGATACAACCATACCGGCGATATACTGCATGCGCACACTGACATCGGCATCATATAAATGCCGTTCCAGCCAAGCAATCCACGTACCGATAAGAGCAACGGGATGCCATTTTCCATGGGGGTCGCCAAGCAAACTGTCAAAAAGAAATGCAAATAGACATATCATGGTTTCGTTCTCTCTTTCATGATCGTTCGCAGTACATCCATATGCATATGCTGCCGAACAATATGGGCTAATCTGTCGTAATTTTTTTGCTTTTCTGCACGGTAATTGCGGGATACCGGCAAAGGCTGTAATCTTTTATTTATGCGCAAGGCATTGATGATAGCCCGTCTAAAGGCATCATTGTCAAAGATGCCATGCATATACGTTCCCCAAACCAGCCCATCGGCACGCGCGCTGCCGTGAATAGTCTGACAAGGTTTGCCTGCCCGCGCTGTCAATTGAATCGGATGGCTTATGGTCGCTTCCATATCCATTGTTCGTCCCATATGAATTTCATAGCCCTCCAATGTTGGGCAAGAAATTTGTTGATTCATAAACCATAAGTCATGACATCTGCCTTCGACTTGGGAGGTCATCTTTTGGCTGGAAAATACCGTTTCTATCGGAAGCAATCCTAATCCTTGTATATCGGCCTGGGCCGATTCGGTATGAGACGGATCGTGAATCCACTGCCCCAGCATTTGATAGCCACCACAAATACCGATAACCGGAATTTCCTGTCGGAGAGCCTGTTGTATTTTTTGTGCCATCCCACAGTGATGCAGCCAATGCATATCGTTAATCGTATTTTTACTTCCCGGAAGGATGAGCAAATCATAGGCTGTCATATCATCCTGTTCTTGTACATAGGTGACGCTTACATCATCTTCAGCGGCAAGACTGTCAAAATCCGTAAAATTTGAAATCTTAGGCAGCTGAATAACGCCAATCCGAATGGCCGCCTCGTTAGAAGATGTTTCCCTTTTATCGTCTAAGGAGACAGAATCTTCATCATCAATGCCTAATTGCTCTATGTACGGAATAATCCCCAACACAGGCTTTCCGGTTTTTTCTTCCAAAAATTTCACAGCCGGTGTAAATAACGAAACGTCGCCGCGAAATTTATTGATAATCAAGCCTTTTACCAAATCTCGTTCTTCGTCATCCAATAATTCCAGCGTGCCGACCAGCGCTGCCAATGAACCGCCACGGTCAATATCCGCAATCAGCAGGACCGGTGCTTGGGCGTATTTGGCAACCCGCATATTGACAATGTCATGTGCTTTCAGATTGATTTCTGCCGGACTGCCCGCTCCTTCAATGACAATCGTATCATAGTTGCTTTCTAAGCGGTGCAATGCTTCTTTGACTGCCGAAAACGCCTTGAGCGAATAGCCGGTATGATACTCTTTAGCTGACATATTGCCGACAGGGTACCCATTGATAATGACTTGAGAGCAGCAGTTACCTGTCGGTTTCAACAAGACTGGATTCATATCAACCTGCGGCGCCAGCCCGGCAGCTTCTGCCTGCGCTACCTGCGCCCGGCCCATTTCCCGGCCATCTTGGGTGACATACGAATTCAGCGCCATATTCTGCGCTTTAAACGGAACAACACGTCTTCCCTCTTGTAAAAAAATGCGGCATAACGCTGTCGCTAAAATACTTTTGCCGACATGGGAACTCGTTCCCTGCAGCATGATATATTCTGCCATGCCAGAACTCCTTTATTTCTCAGTTTTCATGGTATTCATTATAGTATACATTTTTGCGATTGGGAAGATATAAAACGCTGGCTATACAAACCGGCCGTATATTTGGTGAATCCATAGAATACCTCATCACTTACACTTCCATGTTAATTCGTATTTCTCTTGGTATTATATCATATGCAGCACTTTACAACTTTTACGCAGCCTCGGTAGTTACCGAAGCCAGTTTACACAAGGCCTGAACTAAGTCCGTTGAA
>CAKPVJ010000036.1 GCA_934193515.1 uncultured Megasphaera sp.
AAAGAAGTTCCTTCTTTTTTTATATGTTCCTCTTTTTAGCCTAATAAAGTTTTCCCACAATTATTTTACACTAACTTCTAGAAGCTCAATCGTTTTCATTTTCTTATCGCTGCACTGCTCAGTATAGCTGTACAGCACGTCTTCCCAAAATGCCAGTCCCTTGGCACTGAAATGCAGGGTCTGCGTCTGGCCCCACTTATAAGTAAGCAGCGTCTGCCACAGCGTCCGCATTTCCTGCGACACCTGTACCTCCGGCAGCGGCTCTTTCAGCGGTTCTTCGCCGTCGCTGAGATAATAGATAGGGCGCCTGCCGTCCATGCCGGCGGCAAATAGACGAACATGGGCCGTATCCGGATAGAAGCCGGCCAGTGCCAGCAGCTGCCAGCCTGCGATAATCGTAACAATACGGGGATTTTTGTACAACAATACCTGGCTGTAAATCACCATCAATTCATACGCCTGCTCATCGGCTTCATGATGCGGGAAAATATACTGCACGATTTCAATAAAAATCTGCGAGTAGATATAGCGGTCCCACGTCAGTTGCATCATACCTGGATTACCGCGGCATTCATACTCGCGCAGTACCAGCAGTGACGGCGTCTGCACGGCATCAAAAGTAATGCAACTCAAGGCCATGAGTGCGCCAAATCCCTGCTTGCCTCGGCAGCGTTTGGGCACAAAGACACGCAGCAGCCCTTCCTGCCTGGTAAAAACGGACAACAGCAGTTCCTGACCGCGTTTTTGTGTTTGCAGAATAATGCCGTCGTAGCGACTTGTCGGTTTTTGATTGTAAACGTTACGCGTCCCCCTGCCC
Organism: uncultured Megasphaera sp.; assembly: GCA_934193515.1. Classification (GTDB taxonomy): domain Bacteria; phylum Bacillota; class Negativicutes; order Veillonellales; family Megasphaeraceae; genus Megasphaera. The sequence goes on from CAKPVJ010000036.1 coordinate 818, forward strand.
ATCATCGCTTTCTCCTTCTGCATCCTGCACCGGCATTTCAGCGGCAGGAATCGGCACAGCTTTCAAGCGGGCAATCCGGAACCGCTGTACTTCCAATACGATAAAGCGATACGCCCCAATCGTTACGGTGTCCTGCGGCGACGGCGTATGCCCCAACAAGTTGAAGACATAGCCGCCAATCGTATCGGTATCCACATCTTCTTCTATAGGCAGATGCAGCAATTCTTCCACGTCTTCCAACAGCACCGTGCCGGCAAATTCATACGCACCGTCTGCCAGCGGCTGAATTTCTTCTTTTTCTGTCGTATGTTCGTTTTGAATATTGCCGACCAGTTCTTCCAAAATATCTTCCAGTCCAATCAGCCCTACAGTACTGCCGTATTCATCGACTACCATGGCCAAATAGGTCCGGCGCGTCCGCATCAGCTGCAGCAGCTTGGAAACCGGCATGATTTCCGGAATCATCAAAATAGGCCGTTTGATTTGGCGCAAATTGCTCTGCCGATGAATATAACTATCCATTAAATCTTTGATATGGACAAGTCCCAGAACATGATCCTTGTCTTCTTCACACAATGGATAACGTGTATGGCGGGACTGACGGATAGTTTTTAAATACTGCGCCATCGTTTCTTCTGTATACAGACAGACAATATCCTGACGCGGCACCATGATTTCCTTAGCCAAGCGGTCGGCAAAATCAAATACATTGCCAATCAGCTCGCTTTCCACCTGGTCTATTTTACCTTCTTTGTGGCTTGCTGTAACCAGCATGCGGATTTCATCTTCGGAATGTGCCATGTCGATTTCATTGGTCACTTCCATGTCATGCCGCTGCAGTATCAGCTTGGCTATCCAGTTGCCTACAGCAATCAGCGGGCAGAACAGGCGGCCGCAGCACTGCAGCAGCGGCCGTACGCCTTTGAGGCCCTTTTCGGCGCACTGCAGCCCAATGGATTTTGGAATCAGTTCGCCGAAGACCCACAAAAGGACACAGAGCACGATGCATACACAAGCATCAATAATCCAGACGAGCCATTCGTTGCCCAGCCATTGGCAGAGCACATCATAACTTTCCGTCAATGCCGACAGCATCACCGCTCCGGCAGCCAAGCCGGAAACAGCCATGCCCAGTTGGGCCGTTCCCAAAAACAGGACCGGATTGTCATACAGCGTCAAGAGACGTTTGGCTTTCGTATCGCCGTCTTCTACCAACTCTTCAATATACTCCCGCCGCAGCTGCGCAAAAGCAAACTTGCCAATGACGCACACCGCGCTAAAGACAATGCAAATACAAAAGATTAAAAAATCTTCTATGAGTACCTGCGAATCGATAAGTCATCTCTCCTATTCATTCTTATAGCCCAATTCACTTAACGCACCGCTCTTGTTGCGCCAATCAGGCTTTACTTTGACCCAAATATCCAGGAACACCGAAGAACCGAGCAGGTTTTCAATTTCCTGTCTTGCCTGTGCTCCCACTTCTTTGAGTACTGCCCCGTTTTTCCCGATGACGATGCGTTTTTGGGAATCTCGTTCTACAAACACCGTGACCCGGATATATACTTTATTTTTGCCGCGCGGCTTCATTTCTTCCACATAAGCGGCAATCGCATGCGGTACTTCATCGCGTGTGCAGCGGAACAATTTTTCCCGCACGATTTCTGCTACCAGCAATCGTTCCGGCTGGTCGGTAATCATGTCATCAGGGAAATATTTAGGCCCTTCCTGCAAAATTTTTTTCAGTTCCGTGACTACAGTATCGACGTTGTCCCCCTGCAGTGCCGAAATAGGAATAACCTGTGCAAAATCGTACAGCTGCGCATATTCGGTAATCTTGCGGAATACGTCTTCTTTGGTCATCAAATCAATTTTGTTGATCAACAGGAACACCGGGACATGAGCTTCCTTGATTTTATCCAGTACAAACATATCTCCCGGGCCTTTTTTTTCGTTGCCGGATACCAAAAATAAAACGGCATCAATATCTTTCAGAGATTGATACGCTGCTTCGTCCATAAACTGTCCCAGCTTGTGTTTGGGTTTGTGAATGCCCGGCGTATCCAAAAAGACAATCTGGCATTCATCATCCGTATGAATGCAGAGAATGCGGTTGCGCGTAGTCTGTGCTTTATCAGAAACAATCGATACTTTCTGCTTAATAATATGATTAATCAATGTGGATTTTCCCACATTCGGACGGCCTACAACGGCAACAAATCCAGATTTAAATACCTTTTCTTCCATACATGCTCCTTTTAGTTAGTAATTTACAATGAAAATGAATGCGGCAGCAGCTCTTCCAGCGTCATGATACGATACGTATCATCCGGCTTGGTTACAATGACATAGGGAATCTGAAATTCTGCCATCACCTGACGGCAGGCACCGCAGGGCATCGTAAAGCCCGCTGCATCGCCGACAATGGCAATCGCCTGAAATTGTCGGCAGCCGCAGGCTGCGCCGTGAAATATAGCATTGCGTTCGGCACAGCAGCTCAGTCCATATGAGCTGTTTTCTACATTGCACCCCGTATAGACCGTGCCATCGGCTGCCAGTACGGCAGCTCCTACGGTAAAATGCGAATACGGCGCATATGCGTTTTGCTGCGTTTGCCGCGCTGCCGCAATCAGAGCGCGGCACGAAGCATCGTCTATCATAGTTCTTCCCCTTTACGGACATATCCCAGCCGGTGCAGGATAAATTCTTCTTCTTTGCGCATTTCAGCCTTGTCATCCGGTTCCATATGGTCATATCCTAAGATATGCAGCATGCCGTGAATCGTCAAATAAGCCAGTTCCCGTTCAAAAGAATGACCGTATTCTTCTGCCTGTTCTTGTACTTTTTCCAAGGAAATAACAATATCTCCCAGCAAAGCCGTATCCGGGCCGTCATAGCCGTCTGCTTCGCCTTCATTCAAGGCAAAGGACAGCACGTCGGTCGGACGGTCGATATTACGGTACTGCTTGTTCAGCTTATGGATATATTCATTATGACAGAGCAGTATGCTGATTTCTGCATTCGGCCCCAAGCCGTATACCAAGGCCGCTTCCTGGCAGACGCGGTCGATAATCTGTTCATATGTATCATTTTGAAATGCTATGTCTTCATAATTAATATTGGTATTCATCAGTAATTCCACCTTTCTATATGGTTTTATAATAGGATTCATAGGCACGAATAATACGGCCTACCATATCATGACGGACGACATCTTCATCAGTAAAATGAACCATGCCGATTCCCTGAACATGCTGCAGTACCTGTTGGGCTTCTGTCAAGCCTGACAGCTGACGGTTGCCCAAATCAATCTGCGTAATGTCGCCGTTGACGACTACGCGGGAATGATTGCCCATACGGGTCAAGAACATTTTCATCTGTTCTTTCGTCGTATTCTGCGCTTCATCCAAAATAATAAAGGATTCTTCCAGCGTCCGCCCGCGCATATACGCCAGCGGTGCTACTTCAATAATATTGCGGGCTATCATTTTCTGAAACTGGTCAAACCCAAACATATCAGCCAGCGCATCATACAACGGCCGCAGATACGGATCTATTTTTTCCTGCAGGTCACCAGGAAGAAATCCCAATTTTTCTCCGGCTTCTACAGCAGGACGCGTCAGGATAATGCGCTCTACTTCCCTGTTTTTCAAATAATAGGAGGCCAGCGCTACGGCCAAATACGTTTTCCCCGTACCGGCCGGGCCGATGCCAAAGGTAACCAGATTGCGGCGAATCGAATCGACATACTGCTTCTGTCCGGCTGTCTTCGGTTTAATTAATCGGCCTCTGGCAGAAATGCTGACCGTGTCTTCATAGATAGACCGCAGCAGTTCTTCTTTGCCTGCTTTAATCAGCGATGCCGAATAGCGCACATGCTGCGTCGTCAAATATGTATTTTCCCGCTGCAAATACCGCATCACATTGAGTACGGCCAAAACATGCGAGATATCCGGCTCGTCGCCCAACACGATGATTTCGTTACCGCGGGCAGCAATCCGACAGGCAGGAAATTCGCTTTGCAGCGTTTTCAGAAATTCATCTTTCATTCCCAACACAGCCTGCGCTTCTGACAGGTCCGAAAACGTAAGTCTCTTTTCCATAGGCACTATAGTTGTCTCCTTTTTATTCCATAAATTTGCGCACGGCTTTGCCGTGTAAATACGTACATTTTTTCCCCTGCCGCGTGTCCAGGCGCAGCAGTTCGGCATCAATCATATCCCTGATTTTCCACCAGCCCATGCCCCAGTTGGCAAATTCGGTGGCTTCCTTAGGAGCTCGGCCGATCAGACGCTGAAAGACAATGTCATCGCGTGTATATTCCAAAAAGGCCACGACCCGCTTGACATATTCCTCTGCAGAAATAAGCTGGATGCTGCCGGCATGATACCAGTCTGCCATCACTGTATGTTTGATAATATACAGCGCATGCAGCTTGACCTCATGCGTCGGCAGGGCAGAAATCACTTTGGCCGTTTCCACAACGTCTGCCATCGTATCCCATGGTAAATCCAAAATCACATGTGTGCAGTTGCGGAATGGATAAGACTGCAGCATCATCATGGCATCAATATATTCTGCCAGCGTATGGCCGCGGTTGATTTTTTCCAACGTCTTATAATTGACGGTCTGCAGGCCCAATTCCACCAAGATATCGACACCATACGTTTTTTTTATCTCTGCCATAATATCCAAATAAGCCGGATGGATACAATCAGGCCGCGTCGCTACAGCAATACCGACGATATTGGGCTGACACGCTTCGATGAGATATTGTCGAAACTGTTCCGGCTCCATATAGGTATTAGTAAAGTTCTGAAAATAGGCAATAAATTTATTGGCCTTGTATTTAGGCTGAATATGGGCAATATTTGCCTCAATCTGCTGGCGAATCGTAACGCTTGCCGGCAGATTTTCATAGCCTGCGCCGATAGAGCCGCAGAACGCACAGCCATGTATCCCCAGCGTTCCGTCTCGATTAGGACATGTATCCGGAATGCTGATAGGTAGTTTATATACTTTTTCTCCATATGTTCGTTTTAAATATGCAGAATATACATTATATCGTTCATTCATCGTTTCTTCCCCTAGTTTTTCTCTGGAATCATCTGCCATGTTATATCATGGTTTCGTTTTTCTGCCAATATATAGGCTGCCTGTGCCGGTATCGCCGTATACTGCTGCAGTTCCTGCATCGCACGCTGGGAAACACGCCAAATACGGTAGCGCATCTTGATATCACGCCAGCTCGTAAAGGCATAGTCCGGCACATACTGACGCAACCAGGCTTCATCCCGAAATATAGCGTCCGTTTCGCTGCGCGGTGCTTCTTCCCATCCCAGAAAATCCAGACGGTAGCGGAAGCGGAAAAACGTCAGCATATCCAAAATCAGCAGTTCACGGGCCGTTTGCTGCTGTTCATCCGACAGCGCAAGCACGTGTTGGATGCAGTGCCACAAAAACTGGCAGAGATGTTCATCCGACAGCGCTTTTTCATCGTTTTTCAGCCGCAGCCATTCATCGGTCAGCCGTTCATAGAGACTGAAATAATCCGCTTGATATATATCAGCCAAGAAAGCCAGTACATAAATAAATTTATCGGCATTATACGTCCGTTCAAACACATCTTCAAATACTTTCATATACCGTACTTTTTCATACGGAAGCCATGTCGTTTCCAATACTTCATACGGGCCGCAGGGATCATACCGATAATCGTTGGGATAATCGCGCCGAATCCCAGAACCCTTCAGCAATTTCAAAAAGCCAATCTGCAGCTTGTGGGGATGCAGGGCATATATATCATTAAAGGACTGGCGGAGATGCGTATAGTCTTCATACGGCAGGCCGACAATCAAATCCAAATGCAAATGAATCGTTCCATACGAAAGAAGCTTTTCCATAATATAGGTAATACGGGGCCAGTCATTGTGACGATGAATCGCCTGCAGCGTCGGCTCATACGTCGATTGAATCCCCATTTCCAGCTGAATCCGGCCCTTAGGGGCTTTTGCCAACAGCGCCAAGTCTTCATCCCGCATGACGCCCGGCTCAATTTCCAAATGGAAATTAATCGGCTGCTTGACACGTATCATGTATTCAATCAGCGGACGGTGATGTCTGGGATTGCAGTTAAACGTGCGGTCCACAAATTTAATCTGATGAACGCCGGCGTCTACAAACTGCTGCAGTTCCTTGAGCACTAAGGGCACAGAGCGAAACCGTACGGTATCATTCATGCCGGATAAGCAGTACTGACAATGAAACGGACAGCCGCGTGAACTTTCATAATACATGATTTTATGATTCAAATCGCCAATATTTTCCCCTTCATACGGAAACGGCAGCGTATCCAGGTTGGAAACTTCCTGAAACGTTTCGTCGCCGTCGATACTGTCACCGCGCCGCCCCATGACACCAGGAATCCCGATGCCCGATTGCCCTTTCGCCAGTGCCTGCAAAAAGGCGGGAACCATTTCTTCGCCTTCTCCCTGCAGGACGTAATCAATATCCGGATGATCCTGCAGCACCTGCCGTGCTGTATAGGATACTTCCGGCCCGCCGACAAACACGATGACCTGCGGATATACTTGTTTAATCAGCGTGATGATATGGCACGTCATTTCAATATTCCATATATAGCAGGAAAAACCAATGACCTGCGCCTGGAATTTGGAAATATGACGCAAAATATCGTATGCGTTCTGGTTAATCGTATACTCTGCCGTCATGACGTCCACATGCCGACGTTGGCATGCTGTATGCAGACACCGCAGTGCCAGCGATGAATGAATAAATTTAGCGTTTAAAATCGTCAATAAAGTTTTCATGAAAATACTGTTCTCTTTTCTCATAAAAATATAATACAATAATTATACTACAGGCGACTCATTTTCGCACTATCTTATTTTTCTTCCATTGCCTGCCACCTCTTGACACAGCAGATATTTCACGTGCTACAATGACTGTTAGGTATTTGCAAAATTAGTACTACATATACAGTATACCGTTTCACATGCAAAGGAGGAACAAATCATGTCCAAACATGTTCTTATGATCAGCACGAGTCTTCGTCATCCCAGCAATTCCGATACGCTGGCTGATGCATTTTTAAACGGTGCCGAAGATGCCGGCAACACCGTAGAAAAAATTTCGCTGCAAGGCAAAACTATTGCGTTCTGCAAAGGCTGTCTGGCCTGTCAAAATCTGGGTCATTGCGTCATCAATGACGATGCGTTGGTAATTACCGAAAAAATAAAGCACGCCGATGTCGTCGTTTGGGCTACGCCGATTTATTATTATGAAATGAGCGGGCAAATGAAGACGATGATTGACCGGGCAAATTCGCTGTACAACGCTGACTATGCATTCCGTGATGTGTATTTCTTGTCAGTTGCTGCAGAAGATGCACCAGGTGTCGATGAACGGGCCGTTCACGGTCTGGAAGGCTGGATTGCCTGTTATGAAAAAGCAAAATTGGCAGGCGTTGTCTTTGCCGGCGGCGTCAATGAACCCGGCGAAATCAAAAACCACCCGGCACTGCAGAAAGCCTACGATATGGGCCATGCGATTCAATAATATCGTTTGGGCCACGCATGGCAGCCGTTCTATAATACGATACCGTTACAGTATGCTGCGTAATACTACCACCAATCTGCGGCTGTATCAAACAAGGGACTTGTCTCTGCAGGCAGTATGTAAAAACTGTCTGTGACAAGTCCCTTGTTTACGTGATGAAGCGGCATATACAGGATGACTGCTGCATACAGCATATCTTTTATATCTTATTGAATGCCTGCCAGTTTTGCCGGATCCATCGCTGCATCATATTGTTCCGCTGTTACCAAGCCGGTCTGCAGCGCAGCTTCTTTCAGCGTCAGACCTTCTTTGGCAGCCTTTTTGGCAATCATGCAGGCTTTGTCATAGCCGACGAGCGGTACCAGGCCGGTTACCAAAATCAGAGACTGATGCAGGTTGCGGTCAATGTTTGCCAAATTAGGCCGAATACCGACAACGCAGTGCTTGCGGAATGAATCCATGACATCGCTGAGCAGCCGAATCGACTGTACGAGATTGTACGCTATGACCGGCATAAATACGTTTAATTCAAAGTTCCCCTGGCTGGCGGCAATGCCCATGGTCGCATCGTTGCCCATAACTTGCACAGCCACCATCGTCACAGCTTCACATTGGGTGGGATTAACTTTGGAAGGCATGATAGAACTGCCCGGTTCATTTTCCGGAATCGTGATTTCGCCAATGCCGCAGCGCGGGCCCGATGCCAGCCAGCGGACATCATTGGCAATTTTCATCAAGTCGCAGGCTAATGCCTTTAGCATGCCATGAACAACTGTCAATTCATCTTTACTGGTCAGCGACTGGAATTTATTCGGTGCCGTACGGAACGTTTCGCCGGTCAAACGGCTGACCGTTTCGGCAAACTTCACATCATACCCGGCTGGGCAGTTGATGCCTGTCCCAACGGCCGTACCGCCCATAGCCAAGTCGCGCAGGAAATTCAATCCTTGAGTCAGCATTTCTTTGTTGCGGGCAATCATCCGCGCCCAGCCGCTGAATTCTTGTCCCAACGTAAGCGGCGTCGCATCCTGCAAATGCGTACGGCCGATTTTGACGATAGACGCATATTCATGGGCTTTTTCGTCTAATGCTGCATACAGCGCATCCATGGCCGGGAATAACTGCTGCGTGATAAGCAGCACACCGGCCATGTGAAGCCCTGTTGGAAACGTATCATTGGAACTTTGTGAGTGATTGACATGGTCGTTGGGATGCACGTGCAGCTGCTTTCCCTGAGCCTGCAAAATCTGCATCGCCCGATGCGCTACAACTTCATTCACGTTCATATTAAACTGCGTGCCGCTGCCTGTCATCCAGACTGCCAACGGGAAATTGTCGTCTAATTTTCCTGCCAGTATATCATCACAAGCCGCAGCAATGGCATCGGCTCTGTCTCCATCGACGACGCCCAGTTCTTTATTGACCAAGGCAGCCGCCTTTTTTAAATACGCAAACACCGTGACCATAGCATGCGGTATTTTTTCTGTACCGATTTGGAAATTTTCAAAACTGCGCTGTGTCTGCGCTCCCCAAAGCTTATCCGCTGGTACTCGTATTTCTCCCATAGAATCTTTTTCAATGCGATAGTCCATTTTCTTCTCCTCGATTAAAAATAAGGCAGCAATCCTCTGCCGACGACTGTTGTCGGATGAACTACTGCCTTATCGTATTTTTATACCACTAGTTTACTATACCTGTTGTAAATGTTTAAGCCCTTTGGCACCAATATCACTGCGAACCTGCTGGCCGTCAAAATGAATAGCCTGAACGTTCTTATAGGCTTTGTCGATAGCTTCCTGCAGCGTCGGCGCTACGGCCGTTACACCGAGAACCCGGCCGCCGTTTGTGACATAGCTGCCGTCTTTCTTGGCTGTACCGGAATGGAACACCATGGCATCTTTGTCCAATGCATCCAGCCCTTCGATGACATCGCCTTTATGGGATGATGCCGGATACCCGGCAGATGCCATAATGACGCAGCATGCTGAAGCCGGTTTCCACTGTACCATATCCGGACGAAGCTTGCCCTGCGTGCAGGCATACATAATTTCTGCCAAATCGCTGTCCAGCAGCGGCAGTACAGCCTGTGTTTCCGGATCGCCAAAGCGGCAGTTAAATTCTACAACTTTCGGGCCTTTGGCTGTAATCATCAAACCGGCATACAAGCAGCCTTGATAGGTAATGCCTTCTTGGCGCAGCCCTTCAATCGTCGGACGCAGAATCGTGTCTTCTACTTCTTTAATCAATGCCGGTGTCATAACCGGAGCCGGCGCATACGCTCCCATACCGCCGGTATTGGGGCCTTCATCGTTGTCAAAGATACGTTTGTGGTCTTGTGCGGAAATCATCGGAACGATGGTCTTGCCGTCAACAAATGTCAGCAGGCTGGCTTCTTCACCTACCATACATTCTTCAATGACGATGCGGCCGCCGGATGCGCCAAAAATATGATCTTCCATCATGGCGTTGACTGCATCAATCGCTTCTTCTTCTGTCTGGGCAACAACAACGCCTTTGCCGGCTGCCAAGCCGTCCGCTTTGACAACAATAGGCGCGCCTTGTTCATGAATATACTGTTTAGCAGCTTCTCCATCTGTAAACGATGCATAGGCCGCTGTCGGCACATGGTATTTTTTCATGAGATTTTTGGCAAATACTTTCGAACCTTCCATTTGTGCAGCCGCTTTATTCGGGCCAAACACAGCCAGCCCTTTTGCTTGGCAAATATCTGCCAGCCCCTCTGTCAGCGGTACTTCCGGGCCGACGACGAGCATATCAATGCCTTCCTGCACGCAATAGTCAGCAATGCCTTCTAAATCAGAAAGAGGAATAGAAACGCATGTTGCGATTTCTGCCATAGCCGCACTGCCGGGAATCGCATACAATTTTTCTACGTTGAGACTTTGCGAAAGTTTCCAAGCAAGAGTATGTTCACGGCCGCCGCCGCCAATTACTGCTACTTTCATTCGTCTTATTCCCCTTTCTTGACCTGCTGTGCCAGATAAGCGGCAATCGCCGTATCATACACGGCTGTATGATGGAACGCTTCCTGGGCTAATTCCAAACGGTACTGGTCAGAAAATTCACCGTCTTTCTGCAAAATAGCGATGATTTCATCGTATTTGGCAGGGTTGGTAACGATAGCCACATATTTATTATTTTTAGCAGATGCGCGAACCATGCAGGGACCGCCGATGTCGATATTTTCGATCGCTTCGGCCAGTGTAACATCCGGTTTGGCAATGGTCTGCTGAAATGGATATAAGTTGACGACGACCAAATCAATCGGCGTAATATCATGGTCTTTCATCGCTTTGACATGTTCCGGATTATCACGAACAGCTAGGATAGCCCCGTGAATTTTCGGATTCAGCGTTTTGACGCGGCCGTCCATCATTTCCGGAAACCCCGTAACATCCTGTACGGCCATGACGGGAACGCCGGCTTCTTTCAGAGCCCGCATCGTACCGCCTGTAGAAATAATTTCAATGCCCATATCTGCCAGGGCTTTCCCTAATGTTACAACACCTGTTTTATCAGATACACTAATCAACGCGCGTTTGACTTTCATGACAAATCCTCCTTAATCTTGTGTGCCTTTGACAACATTGCCGTCAATTGTTAGTTTATCGTTACAGAACAAAGAAACAGCTTTAACAAACGTCGGATGTTCTTTGGTCAGAATACGAGCGGCCAGCGTATCTTCTGTATCATTTTCCAATACAGGTACGGCAGACTGCAGAATAATCGGGCCGGCATCCATATCCGGTACAACAAAATGCACGGTACAGCCGGCGATTTTGACACCTGCTGCCACTGCCTGTCCCTGGGCATGCAGGCCGCGGAATGACGGTAACAGAGCCGGATGAATATTGATGATTTTATGTTCATAATGGGAAATAAAATCACCGCTCAGCAAGCGCATAAAACCAGCCAGGCAAATAACATCCGCTTGGTACGGCGCGATTTCCTTGAGAATATAGGCTTCAAATGCGGCTTTGGAGTCAAATTGCTTGCGATCTGCCAAAATGACCGGCACCCCCCATTCTTTAGCTCTGTCCATGACAGGAGCTCCCGGAATATCGCAAACCAATGCCTTGACTTCGGCATTGATAATCCCTGCTTCTACAGCGTCATGCAGCGCCACGGCATTGGAGCCGCGGCCGGAAGCAAAGATAACCATGTTTTTCTTAGGCATTGAAAACGCCTCCCTGCAGCGTAACAGGCACGTCTGAAGAAACGACTTTGCCGATAACGTAGGCTTTTTCATTGCGGTCTGCCAAATTCTGCAGCACTGCGTCGGCATCGCCTGCGTCGACAATCATAATCATGCCGATGCCCATATTGAAGGTGCGGTACATTTCTTTTTTGTCAACATTGCCCCATTTTTGCAACAGACCGAAAATAGGCAGCTGCGGCCATGCCGTAACATCGATTTCTACGCCTACGCCGTCTGGCAGCACGCGGGGAATATTTTCATAAAAGCCGCCGCCTGTGATATGAACCATGCCTTTGACATCAAAATTCTGAATAATCGGCAGGCATGGCTTGGGATACAAACGTGTTGGTGTCAAGAGACATTCTCCGATCGTCATGCCCAATTCGTCTACATACTGGTCAAGTTTCATGTTTTGGCGTTCCAAGACGATTTTACGAACCAAGGAGAAACCATTGGAATGTACGCCTGTAGAAGGCAGGCCGATAAGTACGTCACCGGCTTTGATGTGTTCGCCAGTAATGACGCGGTCCCGGTCGACAATACCTACGCCGAAGCCGGCAAGATCGTAGTCGTCTTTGGCATAAAAGCCGGCCATTTCAGCTGTTTCACCGCCGAGGAGAGCACAGCCTGATTCTTTGCAGGCATTGGCAACGCCTTTGACAATAGTTGCTACCTGTACAGGGTCTAACTTGCCAACGGCAATATAATCCAGGAAAAAGAGTGGTTCTGCCCCTTGGACAAGAACGTCGTTGATAGACATGGCCACACAGTCCTGGCCCACCGTGTCATGTTTACCCATCATGATAGCCAGACGGAGCTTCGTGCCTACGCCGTCTGTACCGCTGACGAGAATCGGTTTCTTGAGTTTGCTGTTCATCAGTGAGAACAACCCGCCAAAGCCGCCAAGGTCACCCAGTACTTCCGGACGGTATGTTGCTTTTACAGAATCTTTCATCAATTCTACGGCTTTATTGCCTGCATCAATATCTACACCTGCATCGGCGTATGTTAATCCTTTATTTGTTTCGTTCGAGAGCATATTTTTCTCCTTCTTCATTGGACTTAGGAATATCGGTAGGATAATCATTGTTGAAGCATGCCAGACACATGTCTTCTTTCGGAATATTTTCAATAGCGCGGTTTAATCCTTCAATTGAAATAAAGTGAAGTTTATCAACGCCAATATACTTCTGGATTTGTTCTACACTCAGTGTGGAAGCAATCAATTCTTTACGGACGGATGTATCAATACCGTAGAAACAGGGGTACATAATCGGCGGTGCCGATACGCACATATATACTTCTTTTGCCCCGGCTTCCCGCAGCAGCTTGCAGATAATGCCGCTTGTCGTGCCGCGAACGATAGAATCATCGACCATGACAATGCGTTTGCCTTTGACGACCGATTTGACAACGTTCAGCTTCATGCGCACAGCCAATTCCCGCTGTTTTTGGTTTGGTTTGATAAACGTACGCCCCATGTAGCGGTTTTTGATGAGTCCGTGTTTAAAGGGAATGCCGGAAGCAAGAGAATAGCCGATAGCCGCCGTATTGCCGCTGTCCGGCACAGAAATGACGAGATCTGCATCATACTGCGTTTCGTTCCACATTTCCCGGCCCATATTCAAGCGGGACTGGTATACATCCTGGCCGTCAATGATGCTGTCCGGACGAGCAAAATAGATGTATTCAAAGGAACAGATTTGTTTGCGGTCTGCTTTGGCATATATCGTCGATTTCACGCCGCCTTCGCCGATTTCCACGAATTCGCCGGGAAGGACATCACGAACAAATGTCGCACCAATCGCATCGAGAGCACAGGTTTCAGAAGCCAATACCCAGCCGCCGTTTTCCGTGCGTCCTATGCAAAGAGGACGGAACCCATACGGATCGCGTACGCCGTACAGTTTATCCCGGGTCATCAATACGAGTGAATACGCCCCTTTGATACGGTTCATGCTTTCCATGATGCGTTCTTCCATCGTATCTTTATGGCTGCGGCTGATTAAATTGACGATAATTTCACTGTCCATCGTCGTTTGGAAGGTCGCGCCGCCGCGATCCAGTTCTTCACGCAGTATCCGTGTATTGGTCAGATTGCCGTTATGCGCCAGTGCCAACTGCCCCATCGGCGTGTAAACAGCCAACGGCTGAATATTGCGGGGGTTATTAGACCCGGTCGTCGAATACCGGACATGGCCGATGCCAATCGGTCCGCCTTCTTCATCCGGCACGCCGTCTGCAAACACCGTACTAATCAGTCCCATTCCTCGGTAGGTATGAATATCACTGCCATCGGTCAGTGCCATGCCGCCGCTTTCCTGACCGCGGTGCTGCAATGCAAAAAGCCCCCAATAGATATAGCGGGGAATATCTAATGTTTTGTCGTAAATACCTAATACGCCGCATTCTTCATGCTGCTTATCCCAAATCGGATCGTAAAACATGAAAACCTCCTATGAATTGAAAAATATACGTGTCATTACATGTTTTGTACAGTTTCCTGTAATTTGCGGTTCTTTTCCATAACTTGAGCTGCCATGTCTTCCCGATATGCTTTATACTTGGCTGCCAAGGCCGGGTCGCTGACGGCACCAATCTGAATGGCCAGTAAAGCTGCGTTTTTAGAACCATTGATTGCCATGGTCGCAACAGGCATGCCCGACGGCATTTGTACAATAGCAAGCAATGCGTCCATGCCCTTAAGGCTGCCGCTTTCCAAAGGAACACCGATGACCGGCAATGTCGTATAGCTGGCAATAACGCCCGGCAAATGGGCTGCCATGCCGGCGCCGGCAATAATCACGCTGATGCCGCAGTTTTCTGCTCCGGCAACAAATTCACGGACAGCTGTCGGCGTACGGTGTGCTGATGCAAGTAATACTTCGTATTCCACACCAAATTCTTTGAAAATATCCAACGCTTTTTTCATAACGGGGAAATCTGAATCGCTCCCCATAACCAAACCGACCTTCAAAAGAGACCCCTCCTTAGAATAAGTAAAACCCAAAAGCGAGGCATTCCTCACCTTTGGGTTTATTCATTTAGACGCACTGATTGCACTGCAGTTTACAAACCATTTTTTTCCTAGTCCATAAAGCAATGTTCATAGTACATCTCCTTATTGATGTAAGACTATACTCATATATGCACCCGTATACGGTCATATACAGTCCATATATTAAATACAAGTAAATTCTATCAAAAACCTGTATATGTGTCAATCGTTAATCTTGCCAACGATATCACTAATATGAGAAATTCCCATCTTCTGGCAATATTGATCCATGCCGATTGCAATTTCTTCCACAGCCCGCGGGTTGACAAAGTTATAGGCACCGACAGCCACCGCGCTGGCACCAACGAGCATAAATTCAATCGCATCCTGCCAAGAGGCAATGCCGCCAAGTCCCAATACCGGAATTTGGACAGCTTGTGCCGTCTGCCAAACCATGCGCAAAGCGACAGGCTTAACAGCCGGGCCGGACAAGCCGCCGGTAATATTGCCCAAAAGCGGTTTTTGCGTATAAATATCGACAGCCATGCCCGTCAGCGTATTAATTAACGACACGGCATCCGCTCCGGCTGCTTCGACAGCCTTGGCCATGACGGTAATATCCGTAACGTTAGGAGATAATTTCATAATGACCGGTTTGGATGTATGGTCTTTGACACTGCGCGTAACCGCAGCGGCTGCTTCCGGTTTGGTGCCAAAAACGATACCCCCTTCTTTAACGTTCGGACAGGAAATGTTGACTTCCAAGGCAGCTACGCCGTCTACATCCAGCTTGGCAGCCAATTCGCCGTATTCTTCCGCAGTGCCTGCAGAAATGTTGACGATAAGAGGTGTCGCATGCTGGCTGACTTTGGGCAGAATATCCTTTTTAAACGCATCGACGCCGGGATTTTCCAACCCGATGCAGTTGAGCATGCCGGACGGCGTTTCTGCGACGCGCACGCCGGGATTGCCTGCACGCGGCAGGGGCGTAATCCCTTTGGAAATAATCGCACCGATGTTGTCGATATCCAAAAAGTCAGCATATTCCAAGCCAAAGCCAAAGGTGCCGGATGCACCCATGACTGGTGTTTTCATCGAAATGCCGGCAAAGTTTACAGCCATACGATTGGTATCCATTAGAAGACCTCCTTAGACGAAAATACAGGACCGTCTGCGCAGACTTTATACCGCTTGCCGCTTACTTTGCTTTCAAATGTACAGCCCAGACAAACACCAATCCCGCAAGCCATGCGTTTTTCCATAGATACTTCACAAGCAATGCCTGCTGCTTCAGACGCTTCAGCGATTGTTTTCATCATAACTGTCGGGCCGCACGTAGATACGCGGTCTATCGCATTTTCTGCAAAAATGGTCGGCAGGGCCTGTACGGCAAATCCTTTCATGCCCAATGAACCATCGTCCGTCGTGACATAAATCTTGTCGGCATACGGTTCAAAAAATTTCGTCCAAAATGTTTCAGACGCTGTTTTGCCGCCGACCAGCACAACAGGCTTATCCAATGTCTTGGCCAAAAAAATAAGGGGGGCCAAGCCGACACCGCCGCCAACGAGCAGTGCCTTGCCCGGTGCGGTCGTAAACACGCCTTCTCCCAAAGGCCCTTCGACGCTAATCGTTTCTCCTGGTTTCATGGCAGCCATTTCATGAGTGCCCTTGCCAACCAACCGGTAAATAATCGTTACCGTGCCTGCTGCCGTATCGGCATCTACAATACCAAAAGGACGGCGCAAAAACGTCTTGCCTTCTGTTTTCTGTACATTCACAAACTGACCGGGTTTTGCTTCTGCAGCAATCTGCGGTGCCTGAAAAACCATTTTCCAAACTTCTGGAATAATCGCTTCATTGGTCACAATAGCCGCTTCTTCTAAAAATTTTTTCACCTGTTCTCCATCCTTCCCTTTCTTATTCTGAAAGTATTGTACCATATTTTATGCTCTGAATACATGTATCTGCACACACTAATCCGTATCATACATAAAAAATTCATTCTTTGCCACACTGTACACAAAGGATTTACCCCATGACGTAAGCCGCCAACAACGCCTGAATCTTATAGATGTTGGTATCTGTACTGAATTTTTGCGTAATCGCTTCCGTTCCCATACCATTGACCCATATTTTCAACTCCGCATCCAAATCAAAATTGCCGGCCGATTCTACAGCGAAATGGGTAATATTGTGATACGGGATAGAATGATATTCGACTTTTTTGCCGGTCATGCCCTGCACGTTGACAATAATCAGGCGGCAGTTGGTAAAAATCCACATATCCCGAATAATTTTATATGCTTGATTAATCATTTCGCCCCGCATGAGCATCGGTGAATATTTTTCCCGTACTTCTTCCGCATCAATTTCGCTTGCGTTGCCCATCAATCCATTAAAAAATCCCATGGGTCATCACTCCTTTTGGTTGTCTATGTCATACAGCGATAGTATCAACAGCTATGAATACTGTATTCGCTGCATGGATTGCATAGATTTATTATACCATACAGACTACCATTTCCCTATCATCTCGCCAGGGAGCCTTACCCGCTTGGCACGCCATGTCTTTATATCATTTATCAGGGTTTAGGACTGCCGTATAAACGCTCTAAAATGTAGCAGAGCCGTCGTTTGTACACGGCGGCTCCTCATTCGTTTCTATTACTACATATATGTATATTATTTTTTTAGTTTCTTAAATTCTTCTTCCAATGCAGGCAGCGCTTCAAATAAATCACCGACAATTCCATAATGGGCAAATTGGAAAATCGGCGCATCCGGGTCTTTGTTGACAGCAATAATAAGTTCTGCATCCTGAATGCCTAATTTGTGCTGAATGGCACCGGAAATGCCGAGGGCAATATAGATTTTAGGTGCTATTTTTTTGCCGGTAATGCCAATTTGAATATCATGGGCTGCCCAGCCATTATCTACCAGCGGTTTGGAAACACCAAAAGCGGCACCGATTGCCTCTGCAAAGGCCTGCACTTTCTGCATCCCCGCTTCATCACCAACACCTCGGCCAGCACCTACGATGATTTCTGCGTGTTCCAGATTTATATCCAACGCTTCCGGCGGCAATGGTTCAACATGCGTTATCTGGTAAGACGATGCAATATCACTGTCTGCCACAGTTTCTGTTACAATCTGTCCCTGGCGGCTCGCATCGGGTGCATTGCCGCGGAAAATTTTACCACTGACCGTAGCTAGCTGCGGCCGGGTTGTCGTTTGAATTTTTACAAACAATTTGCCCGTGTAAGCCGGCCGAATCCAAGTCAGCGTATCACCTTCACCGTCATAATATACATCAATACAGTCCGCTACCAAGCCGACATTCATCGCAGCAGACAGACGACCGCCTAAATCACGGCCATCATTTGATGCTCCGATTAAAATAACGTTCGGCATGTATTTTTTCACCAATACTGCCATCGCGTGCGTATAACGAACTGCATCAAACGACGTCCATTCTGGCTGCGGCACGATAATCGCGCCATCTGCACCATACGAAACAGCCGTTTTGGCAATAGGCTCTGCGTCTTTCCCCAAAACAACAGCTACTAAGGAAGTATGACGTACATCGGCCAATTCCCGTCCTTTTCCCAATAATTCTATACTGACCGGGCTCAACGCACCGTTTACGATTTCACAGTATACCCAAATCGCGTTATTCCATTCCATCATGTCATCCCTCCTTATATCAGCTTTTTCGTTTTCAAATCAACCACCAGCTGATGTACTGCATCTGCAGCCGTCGCGCCGTCTATCATCGTTCCCGTCGGATGCGGCTGCGGTGCAAACAGTTCCGTCACTTTCGTTGCTGAACCAGCCGTGCCGACGTCCTGCGGTGTCAGTCCCAAATCTTCCAAACGCATCACTGCAAATACGGCTTTCTTGGCTTTCATAGATCCGCGTATTTTAGGGGCCCGCGGTGTGTTGATAGTTTCCATGACCGAGCATACTGCCGGCAGCGATACCGTTACCGTTTCCAAGCTATTATGATTCTTGCGGGTTCCTTGCAGTATATGTCCTTCCACGGCAATGGATTCTGCATAGGAAAGCAGCGACATGCCCAGCTGCTGTGCTACTGCCGGGGGAATCTGCCCCGTATCGCCGTCTGTAGAACGCTTCCCTGTCAGCACGAGGTCTGCCCCGCCTATTTTTTCAATCGCCTTTGCCAAGATTTTTCCCGTCGCCAGCGTATCCGAACCAGCCATGCGTTCATCCGAAACAAGCACGCCCGTATCCGCTCCCATGGCAATGCCGTCACGCATCACTTCACCTGCCATGGCATTGCCCATCGTCAACAGCGTAACAGTACCTCCCAATGCCTCTTTCAATGCCACCCCAGCCTCTACAGCATGCGCGTCAACAGGATTTAACATCGAAGGCGCACCCACACGAACCAGATTATGCTGTTTGGCATCAATTTGAATGTCTGATACAGCCGGTACTTGTTTAACCAAAACAACGATATTCATATACATACCTCCTCATCAAAAAAGGAATTCATTTCATCTTTTCTATGTCTACATTATTGCATAATTTTAAAAAATAATCAACTAATAATTTTTATTTATTAAATTTTCTTATAAAGTGTATACTATTGTATATCCTATACCAACAAACGCACCCACTCTCCTGCGTTTTCAACCTAGACGCGCTTGCAATTCTTTTACAAATGCTGACAATGTACCCTTGTTTTTTGTAGCGAGATATGCTATTATAGTGAAGTATTCGCTATGCGATATAAATTATGCGCCTATAGCTCAGGGGATAGAGCACCGGTCTCCGGAACCGGGTGCGAAGGTTCGAATCCTTCTAGGCGCACCATAAAAAATAAGCGGTTTCACAACAATGTGAGACCGCTTATTTTTTGTTTTGCTGCTTATTGTAAATCCGCCTTCAAAAAGTTGTAAACTGCTGAATAACAAGATAAAAGTATTAAAACGAACCGCCTTTGGATTCCGAAATTTCAACAGATTCCGGTCGCGAATTTTATGGCTGTCCCGTGTAAAATAAAAATAAAAAAGACGTGAGGAAAGTTCACTCATGTCCATCTATAGTAGATGATTGGAAAGGCACTCAATATTTGATAAAGAACCATAAATTGGGTGTACTTTATGTGGTTGATTTTTTAGCATATAATAATTATACTAGCTGAGAGGCCCTTTGGGGCCTCTTTTTGCTAGGCGGATTTACAATCTAAGTGCAACAATAACTTGAAATAAAAATGACACATGGATCTCTGCTATAATGGTGTTTG
>CAKPVJ010000037.1 GCA_934193515.1 uncultured Megasphaera sp.
CCAAAGAAGTTCCTTCTTTTTTTATATGTTCCTCTTTTTAGCCTAATAAAGTTTTCCCACAATTATTTTACACTAACGGATGATAGATCGCGTTAGGGTATGGCGGAAGATTTTTTAGGTCAAACCTATTTATACAATGAGGAGTTCCTTCTCTTTTTATTTTTTTTTGCAATGCATTACAGTTTTCTTGCAATTATTTTATATTAATCTAGTATATTCACAAGTTGGCAATATGGCATGGATGCGGTATAATAAGCATATGAATATGAAAAATAAAAGCAAGACAAATCAACAACATACTGAACCCGGGATGGGGCAGGATAGGGCAGCTCGTAAAGGCCTTTGGAAAAAGGTGATTGGTGGAGCTGTTTTTTGTGTATTGGTTTTGGCAGGCATAGCCGTTGCCGGGTATACGGCGCCGAATATGTTTTTGCCTTCTAAACATGGCTATGTCCATGTCCGCAGTGATATGACGGCTGTTGATGTCGCTGAAGAAATGTATGATGGAGGATATATTGCCAGTCCGTTGTGGTTTCGGGCCGCGGCACAGATGACAGGACAGGCAGGGCAGCTGAAAGAGGGAGAGTATAGTATTGACTCGTCGATGAGCCTGCAGCAAATATTGGCTAAACTGACAAGCGGTGAATCGGAAGCGGAACGCTTGGTTATTCCCGAAGGGTATACCGTCTGGCAGACTGCAAAACGAGTCGCTGCGATGGGACATATTTCGGAAGACGACTTTTTGGCAGCAGCTAAAGATGCATCGCTGCTGTATCCGTATATGAAAGGCAATCGGGACGACGTTACGTTTCCGACAGAAGGATTTTTGTTCCCCGATACGTATTTTGTGCCCAATGATGCAACGGCAGAAGACGTTGTCCGCATGATGCTGAAAAATTTTGATGCCCATCTCAGCGAAGATATGAAAAAACAAATTGCCGACACAAATATGTCTATTTACCAGTTTGTTACGCTGGCTTCTCTTGTTGAAAAAGAAGCGAAGTATGAAGAAGACAGACCACTTATTGCTTCGGTATTTCTCAACCGGCTGGCACAGCATATGAAACTGCAGTCTGACGCCAGTATTTCCTATGCCATGGGGTCTCATAAAGCAGCATACAGCATTGCAGAAACGCAGTATGATTCGCCATATAATACGTATATGTATGAAGGACTGCCGCCGGGACCGATTGCCAATCCCGGCATGGCCTGCATGAACGCGATTTTACAGGCGCCGCAGACATCGTATTTGTATTTTGTAGCAGATAAGGACGGGCATAATTATTTTTCTGTTACATATGATGATCATATGAAGAACGTACAGGAGCATATGCCATGAGGGATGCATTGTGGAAAGAAATGAAAGACTATGCCGTGCAGTATCAAGTTCCCATTCTGCGTGATGCGGAACTGCCGCTGTTTTGCAGTTTAGTACGCCGGAAAGCACCGGTTCATGTATTGGAAATCGGCACGGCGATTGGCTATTCAACACTGCGCATAGCGTCTTGTTTAGCCGCATCCAGCACGATTACTACCTTGGAATTGGATCATCAACGGGTCATGGCAGCTAAAAAGTTTATTGCCAAGTCACCGTATCAGCAGCAGATTGAGCTGCTGGAAGGCGACGGCACGGTATTGTTGGACCAGCTGGATGGGCCATGGGATTTTGTCTTTTTGGACGGCCCTAAAGGGCAGTATTCCCGGCAGCTGCAAAAGATAATGCCCAAACTGCTGCCGGGGGCAATGATAGCAGCCGATAATATTCGCTATCATGATATGCTCTATATCGGCGGTACGCTGCCGCATAAGCATCGTACCGCTGTAAGCCGCCTGCGGGAATTTTTGACGATGATTGAAGATGAAACCAGATTTGAATCTGTATTTTTGGAAAATGGAGACGGTATGACTGTTTCTCGATGGAAAGGATAGAAGAAGAATATGCAAAAAATGGAATTGCTGGCACCGGCCGGCAATATGGATAAATTGAAACTGGCTTTTTTATATGGAGCTGATGCGGTGTATTTGGGCGGCAAATCGTTTGGACTGCGGGCTTTCAGCGATAATTTTTCTGAAGAAGAATTAAAAGAAGCCGTCGAATATGCCCATTCATTGGGAAAACGAGTGCATGTGACGGTCAATATTTTCCCTCACAATGCGGATTTGAAGGGACTGCCTGACTATTTGCGATATTTGTATGAAATTCATGCAGATGCTATTTTGATTGCCGATCCGGGAATTTTCAGCATTGCCCGGCAGGTTGTGCCGGATTTACCGATTCATATTTCTACGCAGGCTAACACGACGAATTGGGCATCGGCTAAATTTTGGCATGATAATGGGGCCAAACGGGTTGTCATGGCCAGAGAAGTGAGCATGAAGGATATCAAAGAAATTCACGATAAAGTGCCTGTGGAATTGGAAGGCTTTGTACATGGAGCGATGTGTATTTCCTATTCGGGGCGCTGCCTTCTTAGCAACTATTTTACGCAGAACCGGGATTCCAATCGCGGCCAGTGCGTGCAGTGCTGTCGTTTTAAATACAATGTTATGGAAGAAAAACGACCGGGACAGTATTTCCCTGTAGTGGAAGATGAACGAGGTACCTATATTTTTAATTCCAAGGATTTGTGTCTTTTGCCATATATTCCTGACTTATACCAGGCGGGCCTCAGCAGCTTGAAAATAGAAGGCCGGATGAAAAGCGTTCATTATGTGGCAACGGTCGTCAAAGTATATAGACAAGCATTGGATGCCTATGAAAAAGATCCGCAGCATTTCCATGTGCTGCCGGAATGGGTCGCAGAGTTGGAAAAGATTTCGCACCGCCCCTATACGCGCGGGTTTTCCGTATCGCGGCCGACAGAAGCAGACCAAGTGTATAGCCATTCCAGCAATACGCAGACACATGAATTTATCGGATTGGTCAAATCGTATGATACAGACCAGCATATTGTCTGGATAGAGCAGCGAAATTATTTTAAATTGGGACAAGAGGTAGAATTTTTGCAGCCGAAAGGAGCCTTGGTTCGCCAGACAATTCAGCGAATTGTCGATGATAAGGGGCAGGACTTGGATGCAGCACGCCACCCGCAGCAGCTTGTAGGTATTTATATGGATACACCGTTGGAACCATACAGCATGATGCGCCGGGAGGTGGCTTGTCATGCTTGATCCGGAATGGGTATATTTCCGCATTCCGCCCAGTGAAATGACATTTGTCACGCGCATCATAGAAGGCTATGAATATTTGGGCGTCGTGACGGCACTGGATGGCAAAGCCGGTATTGGATTTGTACGAACAACGACAGATACGGCGGCCATAACGAGAGATATACTGCAGTCTCTGCCGTTTCCCGTTTCTGTGATATCGTACGAAGAAGCAGTGTCGTATCAAACTGCACAGGACAAGGCATCATTAGACAATTAAATTATATAGTATTATGAAATTTTATGAATATCGTTTGTATATATGCTTGACGTGAATACAAACGATATTTTTTTATATGTTTCAGTAATAACTATGTAAAAAGTTGTTTATAACTTGGAAAACAACTATTTTGCGACCTGATTTTCCTTTATCTTTATAAGAGAAATGGTGTATAATTAGCGTATAATATTATTTTATACGTACATATGTAGTAATAACGAAAGACACGGGAAGAAATCTGATGGAGTTGACAGCTTGTTTTTATCTGCAGCATACATATACAGAAACATGAGATTTCTTTCGCTAAGGAGGAATTTTATATGAGAAAGTCCAATTGCTTGGCCATGATTCTTGCCGGAGGGAAGGGCAGCCGCCTGGGTGTATTGACAAAAGATCAGGCTAAACCCGGCCTTTTGTTTGGCGGGAAGTATCGAATTATTGATTTTCCACTCAGCAACTGCCGCCATTCCGGGATTGGTACAGTAGGTATTTTGACGCAGTATCAGCCATTGGAATTGAATTGGTATGTAGGAAACGGCAGTTCTTGGGATCTGGATTCGGATACCGGCGGTACGTTTGTACTGCCCCCGTATACGAGTGACGGCGGCTCGAATTGGTATCGGGGTACGGCTGACGCGATTTATCAGAATTTGAATTTTGTCGATATGGTTGGCGACGATTACGTGCTTATTTTATCGGGAGACCATATTTATTCTATGGATTATGCTAAAATGCTGGCATTTCACAAAAAGCATAACGCAAAAGTTACAATCGGTACAATTCGCGTTCCCTGGGATGAAGCGAGCCGTTTTGGCATCATGGTAGCCGATGATACGATGCGGATTAATAAATTCCAGGAAAAACCTGCCAAACCGGAAAGCAATCTGGCATCCATGGGGATTTATATTTTCAATCGGGATATATTGAAATCCTATTTAAAGGCCGATGCTCAGGATGAATCGTCAGAGCATGATTTTGGCAAGAATGTCATTCCGGCCATGCTGGCAGATAATCTGCCGTTATATGCCTATCCGTTTGAAGGATACTGGAAAGATGTCGGTACGATTGACAGCTTGTGGCAGGCCAATATGGATTTGATTGCCGATGAACCGCCGCTGGATTTGAACAATCCGGAATGGCGTATTTATTCTGCCAATCAGAGCATGCCGCCTCATTTTATCGGGCCGGAAGGCAGTGCCAAGAGCTCGCTCGTTGCAGAAGGGTCTGCTATTTTGGGCAATGTCATCAATTCCGTTATTTTTTATGACGTTACGATTGAAAAAGGTGCCAAGGTTAGCAATTCGGTCATCATGCCGGGGACAGTCGTCAAGAAAAATGCTGTCATTGATAAGGCGATTATCGGAGAACGGTGCACCATTCATGAAGGCGCTGTCGTGCACAATCTGGATGGCTCTGTAGCCGTCATGGGACGGAAGGAAGAAATTAAAAAAAGCACGCAGCCAAAGGAGGCATAAACCATGAGCAGTGATATGATAGCATTAATTAATTTGAGAAACGATGCAACCCTTAGTGAATTAAATGAAAAACGTCCCCTGGCGACGATTCCTGTGGGCGGGAAATTCCGTCTTATTGATTTTACCTTGTCGAATATCGTCAATGCCGGCATTGCGAATGTCGGGCTGCTGCTGTCGGCGCAGTCGCGTTCCGTGCTAGATCATATCCGCTCCGGCAAAGAGTGGGGCTTGGCCCGCAAAGGCGACGGCTTATTTTATCTGCCGGAAGATTTGGAAGATATTTTGCATCCTGTCGAAGGCGATGTAGCGGCGTATTATAAAAACCTGCTTTTTGTCAAACGGGGCAACAAGCCGTACATTTTGCTGACAGCCTGCGATACGGTGCAGAATATTGATTATGATGAAGTGCTTCATTTCCATCGCCGTCATAATGCGGATGTGACGATTATTTATCAAAAGCAGACACAGGATTTCAATCGCAGCGGCTATGCCATTACGGTCAATGAACGGGACCGCATTACGGACATCGAATCGAGAGAATCGTTGAAAGCCGGAGAAAATTTATACCAGCGGGGCATCCTGATTGACAGTGATATTTTCCAGCATTCTATCCGCAAGGCCTATGCCAAGGGCTACAATTATCTGATTACGGATATTTTAAAACGCAATGTCGGCCGTCTGCGCATGTTTGGCTATCAGTATACGGGATATGCCAAACGTATTGACTCGATTGATTCGTATTTCCAGGTCAATATGGATTTGCTCAATGCCAAAACATGGCATGATTTGTTCCTGACGAATACGCAGCGCCATATCTATACAAAAATCAAAGATGAAGCGCCGGCTAAATATATGGAAGAATCTCATGTCAGCAATTCGCTGGTAGCCAATGGCTGCATTATCGAAGGCCGGGTAGAAAATTCCATTTTGTTCCGCAAGGTCAAAGTCGGCAAGAACGCCGTAATCCGCAACAGTATTATTATGCAGCATACCTGCATCGGCGATGATGCCCAGCTGGACTACGTAGTCTGCGATAAGAATACGAGCATCCAGCCGGAAGCCGTGCTGACGGGTACAAAGAAAAAACCGTTGTGCATTGGAAAATACAGCGTTATTTAAAAAAGGGGTTTAGAAGATAATGAAAAAATGGCAGGATAAGGAAGAGTTTAAAAAGATATTTACCCAAAAAGCACATATATTGTGGGAAAAAGAACTGCGCGATTTGACATATAATGAAGTCTATCAAACTATCGCCTACATGGTTCGTGATGTAGTCAGTGAAGACTGGATTCAGACGAATGAACGCTATGCCGAAGAAAAAACCAAGCAAGTATATTATTTTTCTATTGAATTTTTGCTGGGACGGCTGCTGGAATCCAATTTGATTGGCACGGGCATGGAAGCCATCTGCCGGGACGGCCTGAAAGAGCTGGGCTGGGATTTGGATGATATCATTCCGCAGGAACGTGATGCCGGTTTGGGAAACGGCGGCCTGGGCCGTCTGGCTGCCTGCTTTATTGATTCCTTAGCTGCCTTGCAGCTGCCGGGACACGGCTGCAGTATCCGGTATCAGTACGGACTGTTTAAACAGAAAATAGTAGATGACCAGCAGGTAGAATTGCCGGATAACTGGCTGGTGCACGGCTATCCCTGGGAAGTCAAGCGTGTAGACAAAGCCGTCAATGTCCGCTATGGCGGCAATGCCTATATGCGCCCGGCCGAAGACGGTGAGCTGGAATGCGTGTATGAAAACTACTCGTCTGTCCGCGCCGTGCCGTATGATGTGCCGATTATTGGCTATCACAATCATACCGTCAATACGCTGCGTCTGTGGCGGGCTGAATATTCTCGTGAAAATGTATACCGTGAATTGTCTATTGGCGACCGCCACCGGGCGTTCCGCTACAAAGACCAGGTACAGCAGATTTCCCGCTTTTTGTATCCTGACGACAGCACGGAAGAAGGCCGGCGGCTGCGCCTGATGCAGGAATATTTCTTTGTATCGGCAGGCATCCAGAGCATCATCCGGTATTATAAAGAAAAATATAAAACGAGTCTCTATCATTTTGACCAATACATCAGCATTCATATCAATGATACCCATCCGGTGCTGGTCATTCCGGAACTGATGCGGATTTTCATGGATGAAGAAGGCATGTCCTGGGAAGACGCCTGGCAGATTACGGTGCGGACCGTAGCCTATACCAATCATACGATTTTGCCGGAAGCCATGGAAAAATGGTCGATTCCTATGTTCCAGTCGCTGTTGCCGCGGATTTACCTCATTATCGATGAAATCAATAAGCGGTGGCTGCAGGAAGTACGGAAACGTTATCCCGGCGATGAACAAAAAGCGCGCGACGTAGCCGTATTGTGGGACGGGCAGGTACACATGGCGCATTTGGCTGTTCTTGGCAGTCACAGTGTCAATGGCGTAGCGGAAATTCATTCTCAGATTTTGAAAGATTCGACGCTGCACCAGTTTTATACGTGTTTTCCCAATCGCTTTTCCAATAAAACGAATGGCATTTCCCATCGGCGTTGGCTGATTCAATCCAATCCCCAGCTCACAGCCTTGATTAACGAATCGATTGGTACGGATTGGCAGCAACAGCCGTCTCAATTATCAAAACTAGAAGCCTTTACTTCGGACCCTGCGTTTTTACAGCAGTTAGGTAAGGTTAAGGCCTATCGAAAGGAAGTACTGGCAAACTATATTAAACAGACATATCATGTCACCATACGGCCTGATTCCTTGTTTGATGTACAAATTAAACGGATTCATTTATATAAACGGCAGCTGTTAAATATTTTGCATATTTTGCATATGTATTACTGTCTAAAAGATAATCCGTCTCTCCAGATTACGCCGCGGACGTACTTGTTTGGCGGCAAAGCTGCAGCGGGATACGGCGAAGCCAAACAGACGATAAAGCTGATTAACGTAGTAGCCAATATGA
Source organism: uncultured Megasphaera sp. (assembly GCA_934193515.1). Classification (GTDB taxonomy): domain Bacteria; phylum Bacillota; class Negativicutes; order Veillonellales; family Megasphaeraceae; genus Megasphaera. The sequence goes on from CAKPVJ010000037.1 coordinate 7,863, forward strand.
TTAACAGGGATCGCCAAGTCAATAAGCAAATGCATGTCCTGTTTTTGGAAAACTATAATGTTTCTTTGGGACAGCTGCTCTTTCCGGCGGCCGATGTAAGTGAACAGATTTCGACAGCCGGCAAGGAAGCCTCTGGCACGGGGAATATGAAATTTATGATGAACGGGGCGATTACGCTGGGAACGATGGATGGCGCCAATGTAGAAATCCATCGGGAAGTCGGCGATGATCATTGCGTTATTTTTGGTCTTCGTGCCGATGAAGTCATGAATTACTATATCCATGGTGGCTATTCATCATGGCATATGTACAGTACGGATACGCACATTCGCAGATTGATGAACGCCCTTGTCGATAGGTCCCTAAATGGCGAACATTTCGGCATGTTATATGAATCGCTGCTGGATCGAAACGATGAATTTTTTGTATTAAAAGATTTTGCGCCCTATTGTGATGCCCAAAAAGAAATTTCCCGTCGCTATGGGCAAAAACAAGACTGGCTTCGTTCCAGTGCGGTTAATATTGCGCATTCCGGCTATTTTTCTAGCGACCGGACCATTCAGGAATATGCTTCTGATATTTGGCATATTCAACCTGTCCATGTATAACGTGAGGAGGAATGCCTAATGAAATTGAATGCGATAGATGCGTATAGTACCTTTTTGTATCATCAAGGCACCAATCATGAAAGTTATCGGTTGCTTGGTGCGCACTTTACCGTACTTCGTCGCAAATCGTGCGTGCGTTTTGCCGTATGGGCGCCCCATGCGCAGGCGGTCAGTGTCGTTGGTGATTTTAACCAATGGGATGCAGCGACTCATCCAATGCATCGCAGCGAATACGGTAACGGCATTTGGGTTGCATATATTCCAGGACTAACAGAAGGCACAATTTATAAATATGCTATTACGACTGCCTCGGGAGAGGTCATGCTCAAAAGCGACCCCTATGCGTTTGCCTCCGAAGTGCGGCCCCATACGGCATCTAAAATTACAAAACTGCGGTATGCCTGGAAAGATAAAAAATGGCAGGAAAGCCGCAGCCAATACGATTCATACAGCCAGCCTATGTTGACATATGAAGTGCATCTTGGTTCATGGAAGCGGGATGCTGACGGTAAGATGTTGTCCTATCGTGATATAGCCCAAGACCTGGTGACTTATGTCAAAGACATGCATTATACGCATATTGAATTGATGCCCCTTTGTGAATATCCTTTTGATGGTTCTTGGGGATATCAGGGAACGGGATATTTTTCGGCAACCAGCCGATACGGTGCGCCCGAAGATTTGATGTATCTCGTCGATGTCTGCCATCGCAATGGTATTGGTGTTATTTTAGACTGGGTTCCCGGGCATTTTTGCCGGGATGCCCATGGACTGCGGCATTTTGACGGCAAGCCTTGCTATGAATCGGGCAATGACATTCTGGCAGAAAATAAAGAATGGGACACGATGAATTTTGATTACGGCAGGACAGAAGTACAGTCATTCTTGATTTCCAGTGCCTTGTTTTGGCTGCGGCAGTTCCATATAGACGGCCTGCGGATTGATGCCGTCGCCAATATGCTCTATCTGGACTACGGCCACAGTGATGGCGGCTGGCAGCCCAATAAATACGGCGGCCGGGAAAATCTGGAAGCCATTGACTTTTTGCGGCATTTGAATGCTGCCGTGTTTAAAGAATTTCCTCATGCGCTGATGATTGCAGAAGAATCGTCGTCGTGGCCGCTGGTCACCAAGCCTGTCGATATGGGCGGTCTGGGCTTCAATTACAAATGGAACATGGGCTGGATGAATGACATGCTGCGGTATATGTCGATGGATCCGCTGTTTCGTAAAGACAATCACAATCTGGTCACGTTTTCATTGTGTTACGCTTTTTCGGAAAACTTCATTCTGCCGTTGTCCCATGATGAAGTCGTCCACGGCAAGCACTCGCTTCTCGATAAAATGCCCGGTGACTATTGGCAGAAATTTGCCGGCCTGCGCGCGTTTTATGGCTACTGGATGTCTCATCCCGGCAAGAAACTCTTGTTTATGGGCTGTGATTTCGGCCAATTTATTGAATGGAAATATGACGACAGCCTGGACTGGCATTTGCTGGACTATCCTATGCACAAGGCTATGCATGATTACGTGCGGCAGCTCAATAGTTTTTACGGCACGCATCCGGAATTTTGGGAAGAAGACTGCGACTGGTCCGGCTTTTCCTGGATTAGCTGTGATGATTGCAATAACAGCGTTATCGCGTTTTTCCGCCGCGGCCGCACCGAAGATGCCATGACGGTAGTCGTCTGCAACTTTACGCCGGTAGTTCGCCATTCGTACCGCTTTGGCGTGCCTTGCCCCGGCACATATGTAGAAGTATTCAATAGTGATGACGAAGCCTTTGGCGGCTCCAATGTACGCAATGAAGGCGAGTTTGCTGCCCAGCCCGTGCCGATGCACGGCATGGATCAGTCATTGGAACTGACTCTTCCGCCACTGGCGACGATATATTTGGAATTGAAAGATGCAGCAGAAAAACGGAAACTGCAGGCTGCGTCATTAAAAAAAACGACGAAACGGACAGCAGGCCGCCCGAAAAAGAAAAGCGGCACAGCTGTTGCCAAAAGCAGAAAAAAGAGCAGTGATTCAAAATAAGGACGTGACATAGTTGAAAAAAACAATACGCAAGAATACAAATGAAAAAAGCGAAGGAACGCCTAAGAAAAAGGTGTTGTTTGTAGCAGCAGAAGCTGTTCCGTTTATTAAGACAGGCGGTCTGGCCGATGTCATGGGCGCCCTGCCCAAAGCATTGGCAGCCAAAGGCATGGATGTGCGGCTGGTTATCCCCAAATACAGTCTGATTAAAGACGAATGGAAAGCCAAAATGAAACCGGTTGTAACAGGCATTGTCAATCTTGCCTGGCGGCAGCTGTACTATGGAATTGATGAAATCGATATAGACGGCGTCAAAGTATATTTTGTAGACAATGAATGGTATTTCAAACGAGAACGCCTGTATGGCTTTGATGATGATGACGAACGGTTTGCGTATTTTTGCCGGGCTGTTCTGACCATGCTGCCGCGCGTAGGCTTCCAGCCGGATATTATCCACTGCAACGACTGGCACACCGGCTTGCTGGGCGTGTTCCTGAAGGAAGATTTCTATCATGATGCCTATTATAGAAATATGAAAGTGATTTATACGATTCACAATCTGAAATATCAGGGCATTTATCCGCCGGCGATTATGCGCGACATTATCGGACTGCCGCAGGAATTGTTTGACAACGGCAATCTGGAATGCGATGGCTGCGTCAATTATATGAAATCCGGCATGGTTTATGCCGATTATATTACGACGGTCAGCCCGACGTATGCGCAGGAAATTACGTATCCGTATTTTGGCGAACGGCTGGATGGGTATATCCGGGACAATCAAAACCGAGTGCGCGGCATCATCAACGGCCTCGATGAGGATGCCTATAATCCGGCAACGGATTCGTACATTACGCAGACCTATACTGCCGAAAATGCCCGTGGCGGCAAACGAGTCAACAAAGACGCCCTGCGCCGCGAATTGGGACTGCGTGTCAAACGCGGCGTGCCGATGATTGCCATGGTATCGCGCCTGGTAGAAGACAAAGGCCTGGATCTGGTCACGCGCATTATGGATGAACTGGTCGAAGATGAAGTGCAGATGGTCATAGTCGGCACCGGTGACGAAAAGTATGAAAATGCATTTCGGGAATTGGCGCAGCGTCATCCTACCAAGGTATCTGCCAATATCTTGTTTGATGAAGGATTGGCCCATCGCGTGTATGCTGCTTCCGATATTTTCCTTATGCCGTCGCGCTATGAACCTTGCGGCCTGAGCCAGCTGATTGCCCTGAAATACGGCTCCATTCCTGTCGTACGGGAAACAGGCGGTCTGAATGACACCGTCGTTCCTTTTGACAAACATACCGGCAAGGGAAATGGATTCCGTTTCCCCAATTTCAATGCTCATGAACTGCTGTTTACGGCAAAACGGGCATTGGGATATTATGAAGATGCGGCGGTTTGGGATCATCTGGTCAAGAATGCCATGGAAAGCGATTACAGCTGGAAACAGTCAGCCCAGGCATATATGAATTTGTATCAAGCCGTTTTGAAAAAATAATGAAACATGTAAAGTCCCTTGCAGCATACGGCTGCAGGGGATTTTATCAAAGGAGTTATCTATGGATTTAGGATTATATCATCATTCACAACTGTTTTTTTACCGCTCAGTCTTTGGCGCGGCACCGACCGACGCTGTCGTCACGCTGCGGCTGTCGGCACAGCATCCGGAGCAGATAAGGCATGCCGCCGTGCGGCTTTGGCAGAATCACACCGGCGAATCGCTGGTGCCGATGACCTGGGATGCCGAAAGCCGGGCCTTTGGGGCAACGCTGGAAATGCCCGCGACGGGCTGTCTGTTGTGGTATTATTTTATCATCAGCGGCGAGGACTATACGCTGTACTATGGCAACAATGAAGAACAGCTGGGCGGCGAAGGCATGACATACGACCACGAACCGCCGTCGTATCAAATAACCGTATATGATAAAAACACAAAAACACCGGATTGGTTTAAGCATGCTGTGGTCTATCAGATTTTTCCGGACCGGTTTTATCGCAGTGACGCAGGACAGGCCAGCCTGACAGGCAAAAAGAGCGCCGTCATTCATAGTGACTGGCAGGACAAGCCGGCATACTGGAAAGCGGAAAATGGGGACATCTTGTATTATGATTTTTTTGGCGGCAATATTGCCGGTATACAAGAAAAATTATCCTATTTAAAAGATCTGGGCATTACGGCGATATACCTGAATCCTGTCTTTGAAAGTATTAGCAATCATCGCTATGACACGGGAGATTATCACCGTATTGATTCGTTTTTGGGAACCAATGAAGAATTTGCCGCATTTTGCCAGGCAGCAAAACAAATGGGCATTGCCGTTATTTTAGACGGCGTATTCAGCCATACCGGCGCGGACAGCATCTATTTCAACCGGTTTCATCATTATGACAGCGTCGGCGCGTATGAATCGAAGGAATCGCCGTATTATCCGTGGTATCGGTTTACAGACTATCCCGATGAATACGAATCGTGGTGGGGCGTGACGGACTTGCCCAATGTAGAAGAAACAGAACCGTCTTATATGGATTTCATCATTCATGATACAAACAGCGTCCTCAAATACTGGCTCCGGCAGGGCATCAGCGGCTGGCGGCTGGATGTCATTGACGAACTGCCCGTGCCGTTTTTGCGGGATTTTTATCAGACGCTGAAAGAAGAAAATCCCGATGCCGTGCTCATTGGGGAAGTATGGGAAGATGCGTCCAATAAGATTAGCTATAGCGAACAGCGGGAATATCTCTGCGGCCATGACATAGACAGTGCCATGAATTATGCTTTGCGGACTATTGCCGTGAATTTCTTGCTGGGACATACTGATGCGGCGCAGATGCAGCGGGAGCTGATGCATCTCATTGAAAACTATCCGGCAGAACATTTTTACGCAATGCTCAATTTAATCAGCAGCCATGATATAGCACGTATCCTGACAGTCATGACGCCGGACGGCACGGCAGCAGCTATCGGAAAGAAACGGGTTGCCTTGCTGACGGCGTGGCAGATGACCATGCCCGGCGCGCCGTGCATTTATTATGGTGACGAAGCCGGCGTGACAGGCGGCAAAGACCCGGACAACCGTCGCACCTATCCCTGGGGAGAGGAAGATATGGAACTGCTGGAGTGGACCAAGCAATGCACGCATCTGCGTCATGCCCATGATGCGCTCCGGACCGGACGATTTATTCCCGTATACGCCGCCGATACGGTGTTTGCCTATGTTCGCTCCATAGAAGGCGGCAAAGACGTATTTGGCAAGGAAAGCCGGGACGGGCGGTTCTTGGTAGTCGTCAATACGAGCCCGACAGCAACCCAGACGGCTGCTATACAGACGGACGGCTTGCTGTACGGCACGCTGACGCCGCTGCTGGGCGCATCGCAGCCGGTACAGACTATAAATGGAAATGTAACACTGACACTGGCACCATTGGCAGTCAGCGTATGGCAGTGCGCAGAAAGCCGGCACAAACGGGCAGGCATTCTCCTGCATCCGACGTCGCTGCCTTCGCCATACGGGAGCGGGGAACTGGGAACGGCAGCGTACCGGTTCATAGACTTTTTGAAAACAGCCGGCCAAAGCGTGTGGCAGATTTTGCCGCTGACGCCGCCGCTTTTGGGGAATTCGCCCTATTTGTCCAGCTCGGCATTTGCCGGCAATGAACGGCTCATTTCCATGGACGTACTGCATGAATGGGGCTGGCTGTCAGCCAAAGACCTGGAAACGTACCACGCCGGTGCCCGTCAGGCAGCGACAGCGGAAGCGCAGTGGCAGTGCAAGAAGAAGGCCTTGTGGGCGTTGTCGCATAATACGCATTTGCGCATTCATTGGAAGCCGTACGAAACATTTTGCAGGGAAAATGCCTACTGGCTCGATGACTATGCGATGTTTCGCGCTGTCAGCGAATTTTTCCGCGGGATTTCCTGGACCCAGTGGCCGGATAAGATTCGCCGCCATACTGCGCAGGGGCTGGCATATTATAAGAAAGAACTGGCCGGTTCTATATCGCATTACAAGTTTTTGCAGTACATCGTCTATCGGCAGTGGCAGGAAATCCATGCCTATGCGCGGCAAAACAGCATTTCTGTCCTAGGGGATATGCCTATGTTTGTCGCACACAACAGTGCCGACTGCTGGGCCCATCAGGAACTGTTCCAGCTGGATGACGCAGGCAATCCGTCAGCCGTTGCCGGCGTGCCGCCCGACTATTTTTGCGAAGACGGTCAGCTGTGGGGCAATCCCTTGTATGACTATGACCAAATGAAAAAAGACGACTATCGCTGGTGGATAGAACGGCTGCGCAATCTGATGCGGCAAGTAGATGAAATCCGCATTGACCATTTCCGCGGTTTTGCGTCGTACTGGTCTGTCCGCGCCGATGCGCAGACTGCCAAAGAAGGCACATGGATTCCCGGCCCGGGGAAAGAACTCTTTCAAGCCGTATACTGTGCCTTGGGGCCCATTCCGCTGGTCGCAGAAGACCTGGGGCTGATTACAGAGGACGTATGCGCCTTAAAAGAAAACCTGCAGCTGCCGGGCATGAACGTGCTGCATTTTCACATGAAATCACGGGCTGACGGCAGATACACCTTCGATACGGAACCCAGCTGCCTGGCATACACGGGTACGCATGACAACAATACCAGTCTGGGCTGGTATGAAGAAGAATTGACGCCGGTCCAGCAGGTACGGCTGCGCCAGACGCTGCAGATGCCGGATACGGCACGGCCGCAGGACGTAGTGGCAGCTCTGGTGGCCTATGTATACAGCCGTCAGGCCGAAACAGTCATCATTCCCATGCAGGATGCCCTGTTCCTGCCGTCATCATGTCGCATGAATATACCGGGCACGCCGGAAGGCAACTGGCAGTGGCAGCTGGAAGAAGGCATGCTTCGCTTTGATACGGCCAAATGGCTGTCCGGTCTTTGCCGTCAGTACCACCGCTAGGCATGAAAAAACATGTTTCAGCTGGCTGAAAAGTTTAACGTTTTACCGTAGTGTATCACAATAATTATTCAAGGCATACTTTCAAAGTTAAAGGTTTAAGTTAAAAATATTACAAAAAATTTTAAAAAATGCCTTGCCAAAGCATATTTCATGTGATAACATACGTATCAACAAGTCAAAATAAAAATGCGTTGAAGAGAATTAGTACGTTTCTGAAAATTTACAGAGAGCTGCTGGCAGGTGGAAAGCAGCAATGGAAAGGAACTGAACTCGTCTCTAAGCAGCTCGCTGAAATACAGAGTAGGTGGAGCCGGGGCCTGGCCGTTAATAAACAGGAGGGTATCGACAGCATGTCCGTACCTATAGAGTGCATACATTGAGTATGAATTAGAGTGGTAACGCGTAAGTATAATCTTTCGTCTCTTGCAGGAGGCGAAAGATTTTTTTATTTTGATTGTGTAATTAATTTATTTCAAATTTATTCCATAATCATAGGAGAGATGTAGTATGAAACATGTAGAACATTATAAAAAAGGTTATTTTATGCCCCCTGTTGTCGATATGTCTTGGGCCCAAAAAGAATATCCGGACAAAGCCCCTGTATGGTGCAGCGTTGATTTGCGTGACGGCAATCAGGCACTCATTATTCCTATGAGCTTGGAAGAAAAGATTGAATTCTATAAAGCAATTGTCGAAATGGGCTTCAAAGAAATCGAAGTAGGGTTTCCGGCAGCGTCAGAAACAGAATATGAATTTCTGCGGTATTTAGTAGATCACGACATGATTCCTGATGATGTCACTGTACAGGTATTGACGCAGGCGCGTGAACACATTATCCGCAAGACCTTTGAAGCATTAAAAGGCGTCAAAAACGCGATTGTTCATGTGTATAATTCGACGTCGTTTGCCCAGCGGCAGCAGGTATTTCGTAAATCCAAAGCGGAAATCAAGGAAATTGCCGTGGAAGGCGCTAAATTGTTACAGCGCCTGACCGATGAAGCTGGTGCCAATTACCGTTTTGAATATTCGCCGGAAAGCTTTACCGGCACAGAACCGGAATACGCGTTGGAAGTCTGCAATGCCGTATTGGATGTATGGAAACCGACAGCCGACAGAAAAGCCATTATCAACCTGCCGTCAACGGTGCAGATGTCCATGCCGCATGTATTTGCTTCTCAGATTGCCTATATGTCACAGCATTTGAAATATCGTGACAATGTAGTATTGTCCGTTCATCCGCATAACGACCGCGGCACAGGTGTAGCCGATGCAGAAATGGCCATGCTGGCCGGTGCGGACCGTGTAGAAGGAACGTTGTTTGGCAATGGAGAACGGACAGGCAATGCCGACATTGTTACGATTGGCATGAATATGTTTGCACTGGGCGTTGACCCGCAGCTGGATTTCTCCAATATGCCTAAATTAGTGGAAATATACGAACGAGTGACGCGCATGCATGTACATGCCCGCCAGCCCTATGCAGGCCAGCTGGTATTTGCCGCATTTTCCGGTTCTCATCAAGATGCGATTGCCAAAGGCATGCATTTCCGCGAAGAAAACAACGAACAGTATTGGACGTGCCCGTACTTATATATCGATCCGCATGATGTGGGACGTACGTACGATTCGGACGTTATCCGCATCAACAGCCAGTCCGGCAAAGGCGGCGTAGGCTTCATCATGGAACAAAACTACGGCATCGACATGCCGAAGAAAATGCGCGAAGATTTCAGCTACTTTGTCAAAGAAGTGTCGGATCATCAGCATCAGGAACTCAAGCCGGCTGAAATTTACAATGTATTTGAATCCAATTATTTGAATACCGATGCGCCGTTAAAAATCGAAAACTTCTCCCTGCAGAAGAAAAACGGCAAATGGTCCGGTAAGATTTTGTTGAAAGCCAATGAAGAAGAAGTGGTCTTGGAAGGCACGGGCAACGGCCAGCTCAATGCGGTCAGCAATGCCATTTGCAAGGCATACGGCATTGAAATTGAAAATTTGGCATACAGCGAACATGATTTGGACCGGGCCGACAGCTCCCGCGGTATTGCATACTTTGGCTTGACCGATAAAGAAGGACATACGACGTGGGGCGCTGGTGTCGATACCGATACGATTACAGCTTCTATCCTGGCATTTGTAACGGCTATCAACCGGATGGACGGCATCAAACAGCGAGTTACATTCCGGGCATTGAAATCCAATCCGGAAGAAATCGGCGAATTTAAAGCTTCTGTAGGACAGCACTAAGTTTTCTATAGTAAAAAATAGTATTATAATACTGTCTTGTAGTAATTACAGGACAAGTTCAGCATATGGAGGAATACACAATATGGGAATGACAATGACACAAAAAATTCTGGCTAAACATGCCGGAGTCCCTGCCGTCAAAGCAGGGGATTTGATTACCTGCAAAGTAGACAGAGTATTGGCTAATGATATTACGGCTCCGCCGGCGATTAAAGAGTTTGAAAAAATTGGCAAGCCTGTATTTGATAAGAATAAGATTGCGTTGATTCCCGACCATTTTACACCGAACAAGGACATCAAATCGGCAGGATTAGCCAAAATCGTTCGTGATTTTGCTAAAAAACACGCGATCAAATTTTATTATGAAGTAGGCCGTGTTGGCATTGAACATGTTCTGCTGCCGGAACAAGGTATCGTCGCTCCGGGCATGCTGACGATTGGTGCTGATTCCCATACGTGTACATACGGCGCATTGGGCGGCTTTTCGACAGGCGTTGGCTCAACGGATTTGGGCGTTGCCATGGCGACGGGAGAAGTTTGGCTGAAAGTACCGGAAGCCATCAATGTACATTTGACAGGCAGCAAGCCCGATGACATTACCGGAAAGGACGTCATGCTGACCTTGATTGGCATGATTGGCGTCGACGGCGCATTGTACAAATCATTGGAATTTACTGGTGAAGGCGTACAGGCATTGGATATGACGGACCGCTTTACGATTGCCAACATGGCTATTGAAGCCGGGGCTAAAAACGGCATTTTCCCTGTAGACGACCAGACGATTGCCTATGAAAAAGGCCGTGTAACGGAAGACTATGATATCGTAACAGCAGACGACGATGCTGTATACTGCCGTACGGTTGAAATTAATTTGTCAGATTTAAAACCTGTCGTTGCCTTTCCGCATTTACCGGAAAATACGAAGGTTATCGGCACGTTTGGCGATATAGCGATTAACCAGGTTGTCATCGGCTCCTGTACGAATGGCCGTTTAGAAGATTTGCAGATTGCCGCGAAAATTTTTGCAGGACATACAGTACATCCCAATGTACGCTGCATCGTCATTCCTGGCAGCCAGCAAGTATATATGGAAGCGATGAAAGCTGGGTATATTGAAACGTTTATTCAGGCGGGCTGTGCTGTATCTACCCCGACTTGCGGTCCCTGCCTGGGCGGCTATATGGGTATTATGACTGCCGGTGAAAAATGCGTGTCAACAACGAATCGCAACTTCCGCGGCCGTATGGGACATGTAGACAGTGAAGTATATTTGGCCGGTCCGCAGGTAGCGGCTGCCAGTGCTGTTCTCGGCAAGATTGCAGCACCAAAGGAGGTACACTAAGATGAGTTTAGAAGGAAAAGTATGGCGCTACGGCGATAACATAGATACAGATGTAATTATTCCGGCACGGTATTTAAACAGTTTTGATCCTAAAGAATTGGCATCTCACTGCATGGTAGATATTGATGAATCGTTTGCACCGAATGTCAAGACAGGAGATATCATGGTTGGCGGCCATAATTTTGGCTGTGGTTCGTCCCGCGAACATGCGCCGATTGCTATCAAAGCATCCGGCATTTCCGTCATTATTGCAGCCAGCTTTGCCCGTATTTTTTACCGCAATGCCATTAATGTAGGCTTACCGGTATTGGAAATTGGCGATGACGTCGAAAAAATTAAAGCCGGCGATATCGTATCCGTCGATTTATCGACAGGAAAAATCATCGATAAAACCACAGGCGATACCTTTCAGGCACCGCCGCTGCCGGGCTTTATTCAGGATATTGCTAAAGCAGGCGGCTTAATCAACTATGTAAAGGAGTATAAATAAGAATGGCTAAACATATTGTAGTAATTCCCGGTGATGGAATTGGCAAAGAAATTACAGATGCAGCAGTCAAAGTACTGCAAAAAATAGATGATGTATATCATATCGGCTTGACGTTTGAAACGAAAGATGCCGGCGGCACGGCCTATGACAAATACGGCGTACCTTTGACGGCAGATACGATTGAAGCAGCTAAAAAAGCAGACGCCATTCTGTTTGGGGCTGTTGGCGGTGATAAATGGGACCACGTCGAACCTACACTGCGTCCGGAACAAGCTGTTTTGGGACTGCGCAAGGCATTGGGACTGTATGTCAATCTGCGTCCTGTCAAAGTACCGGAAGTATTGGCAGAATATTCGCCGCTTAAACCGGAAATCGTTACAGGAACGGATGTCCTCATCGTGCGTGAACTTGTCGGCGGCATTTATTTTGGCGACCGCTGCGAATCTGAAATGCATAACGGCGTAGAACGGGCTTGGGATTTGGAAAACTATAGCGTACCGGAAGTACAGCGTATTACCAAGTTTGCCATGACGGCTGCGCAGAAACGCCGTCATAAAGTTACATCGGTAGATAAAGCAAATGTCTTGGCAACGTCTCGCTTGTGGCGGCGTACTGTCATCGATACAGCAAAAGACTATCCGGATGTATCACTGAATCATTTTTATGTAGATAACTGTGCCATGCAGTTGGCATTGAATCCGAAACAGTTTGACGTCATCGTAACGGGCAATCTGTTCGGCGATATTTTAAGTGACGAAGCAGCCGTTCTCGGCGGTTCTATCGGCATGATGCCGTCTGCATCCATTGGTGAACTGACCAGCTTGTATGAACCAATTCACGGTTCGGCTCCGGATATTGCCGGTAAGGGTATTGCCAATCCATGTGCCACGATTCTCTCAGCAGCTATGCTTCTGCGGTATTCGCTTAACGAAGACGCTGCAGCAGACAGCATTGAAAAAGCTGTCGATCAGGCATTGGCTGCTGGCTGGCGTACACCAGATTTATATAAAGAAGGATTTAAAAAAGCCGATACAACGACAATGACAGACGTCGTTTTAAGCTATATCCAATAAGATACGATAATTTCAGAAAACGGGATTGTCACATAACGTGTTTCAGTATTATGCTGCGACGAACTATGCACATAAAACTGCATAGTAACGGGACTGCAACAAAAGGAGATAAAAATCTCATTTGTGCAGTCCCGTTTTTTTGTGTGATAGATCTCCATTTTTGACAAATAGTATCTCATGTTTTAGGATGTTAGTGTAAAATAATTGTGGGAAAACTTTATTAGGCTAAAAAGAGGAACATATAAAAAAAGAAGGAACTTCTTTG
>CAKPVJ010000038.1 GCA_934193515.1 uncultured Megasphaera sp.
AAGCTTTTTCGGGGTTCTTCCCCTGAAATCCAAAATTTTCTCAATGCAATCAAATAACTTACGCTGTTCCCAATCGTCTGTAAACTCTTTAAAACGTATGGTCGGAACCTTCTTTATTTCTTTTTTCATCAGCCTTACCTCACGCAAAGAGCTTCAGGAAATCCTGTAAGTCTTTGGCTTTCTTGGTATCTGTTGTAGTCAGTTCCTGCATCATGGCGAGTAGTTCCCGTTCATTGCGCTTGATTTCTTCATTGGTCGCAGCCATTTCGGCATTGAGTTTTGCCAAATCGACGTCCGGTTCCGGTTCAAACGTATCGACGTAGCGAGGAATGTTTAAATTGAAGTCGTTATCCGCAATTTCCTCAAACGAAGCGACGTGGCAGAATTTGTCTTCATCTTTGCGGTCTTGATAGGCTTGGAAAAGACGGTCAATATTGGCAGGTGTCAACGTATTCTGCGGTTTTCCTTTAACGAATTCTTTGCTCCCGTCGATAAACAAGACATCCCGACCGGGACGGTCTTTTTTGAGTACCATAATGATGGTTGGAATCCCCGTCGAATAGAATATACCTGCCGGTAAACCAATAACGGCGTAAATCATCCCTTTTTCCAATAATTTCCGACGAATTTTACCTTCAGCCGCGCCGCGGAAAAGAACGCCATGAGGCAAGACGATACCCATCGTACCTGTCGCTTTTAAATGATAAAGTCCGTGCAGAAGAAATGCATAGTCTGCTTTTGATTTGGGTGCCAATACGCCATAATCGGAAAAACGCGAGTCTTGCAAAAATTTCTTGTCCGCACTCCATTTCAGCGAATACGGCGGATTCATCATAACGCCATCAAAGTCCGTTACTTCATCGGCCGGCCAGTCTTTATCGAGGGTGTCGGCATTGCGCAAATGCTGTTTCGTAGCAGATATACCATGAAGAATCATATTCATGCGGGCCAAATTGTACGTAGACGTCTTGATTTCTTGGCCGTAGTATTCTACGGAATCTGCCTTTTTCATATACTTACGAACGTTGAGCAACAGTGAACCGGAACCCATAGCCGGATCATAAGCCGTAAAGTTTTTCTTTTCTTCCTGCCCATTCGTCACGACGCGTGTCAAAAGTGTCGAAACGGACTGGGGCGTATAGAATTCACCGGCTTTTTGCCCCATATCAGAGGCAAAATTACTAATCAAATATTCATAGGCATTACCGAGAACATCGCCGCTATGACTGTCTAAGTTGAGCGGTGCCAGAGCCATCATGACATCAGCAATCAAGTCATTTCGTTTTTGCGGTGTCGAACCCAATTTGGTCGAATGCAGGTCCACATCATCGAAAAGATGTTCCAGCAACTTGGCGTTGGACTGTTCTAAGTCACGGAATGCCTGATTCAGGTCTTCGAGCTGAAAGGTTCCAGCATCGATGTCCGCAACAAAAGCTGTAAACGTAAACTTCGGCTGAATCGCATAGTCCATATCCATAGTACTCAACAAGTCCGCATGAAAATCAGGATTATCATAATACGCCTGATACACGGCCTGGCGCAGTGCTTCCGTAGCGACATCACTTTCTTCTACTTCGCCGGCATCAACCAAGGCGTTTGCCGCGGCTTCCAGTATCTTATCCGATAAATGCTTGTAAAAAATGAGACCCAAGGCATAATCCATATAATCAGCCGCGCCCATCGTTTGGCGCATAACGTTGGCCGAATCCCATAAGACTTGTTCAAGGTTCTTTTCTTCATTATTCATACTATTCTCTCCTTTAGCTATGTTCCTGATCGTGCAGCATCCAGCGGATGCCCTGCAGTTTCATTTTTGCTTTCGTCATTTCCAACTCATACTGATACAAAGCCGTCACATACAGCCATCCCAACTTTTCCTGTTTTTCCAGCGGAATGACGGGGATTTCTATTTGTTTCAGCTGCTGCGCTGACAAGCGCGCAATAACAGAGCCTTGCAAAAGGACACTGCTCTGCCTAGCAATCTCATCCGATTCATTGAGAAGGTAACAGAGATACCAAAGATTTATCTTTTGGGTATCGACCTTCATGATGGAAAACACCTGGCTAATACGTTTGTCTTTGTTTTCATTGGAAATAATCGTTGCCGACATGTTACGGTCGGATATAGACTGACGATATATAATGTCATTCGTCGGTGCAGCCAGCTTCATCCGATAAAAATCATGTTCAAAGTTATCATTAGAATATTTCCGTTTTTGTTCCTCGTCTGACAACCGCACAACATTATAGCCAGACACAATATCGGCGACATCTCCTAATCGTATCATATATTTCCCTCCTTGTATGTTTGGTAATTTACACTTGATATGTTATTATATTACCCAACGAGTTGGATTTTGTCAAGTGTAAATTTAAAAACATACAAAAAGAAGGTGCCGTCATTCAATACATACTCGTCCAATTTTAATCTAATTCTAATCGTATTTTAATTTTGTTTTAATCTTCGTATGCTATACTGCTCGTATAAAGATAGTGCCGGCACGCTAAATATGATACAATACAAGGAGAAACGCGGCGATGAATACCCTCAAGATTAACCGAATGAATGATTTTTATTTCAAATACCTTCTGGGCAGCGAACAGCGTAAGCATCTGACGATTCAATTTCTAAATGATGTGCTGTATGAAAATGAAGAAACACAAATCGAGGATGTCGTCTTTTTGGACAAAGATCAAGATCCCGATTTTGAACACGAAAAACTAAGCAAGCTCGACATCCTGGCTCAGACGAACAGGGGAACACAAATCGACATCGAAGTGCAAGTGCTGAAACATTCCTATTTATCCGAACGATTTTTGTATTACTGGGCTGGCCTGTATGGCTCGCAGCTGAAAGAAAAAGAACAATATACACAGCTAAAGCCGACCATATCAATTATCTTACTGGATTTTGACTATTTACCGGAAACGGCGTGGCATAACATCTACCACATTTGCAACGATATCTCGAAACAACGCCTAACAGACCATTTTGCCATGCATTTTATAGAAATCAAAAAATTTACGTACAGTGACATCAAAAAACTAACGAAACTGGGAACCTGGGCGGCGTATTTTTCCAACTGTGATGAGAAAGAAATGGAGGTGTTGACTATGAGCAATACAGTCATGAAAGACGTAGCCAAAGCAGAAAACGCCTTTACGAATGATGAAACCATGCGTTACAAATACATGCTGCGGGAAAAAGCAATCCGTGATTACTATTCAGGATTGGATGATGCTAAACAAGCGGGCATAGAGATAGGCGAAAAACGCGGTGAAGAACGCGGCCGCAAGATGGGTATAAAGCAAGGACTAGAACAAGGATTGGCACAGGGACGTGAACAAGGATTGGCGCAGGGACGAGAACAGGGTTTGGCACAAGGCGCGCAGCAGGAAAAAATAGCGAATATCCTAGGCATGCTGCGAGAAGGAATCGATATTTCTGTGATAGCCAAGATTACGTCTTGCTCAGTGACAGAAATTCAACAGATAGCCAATGAACAATCCTAGTCATGATGGCGTGGAGGTGTTAACCATGAACAATACAGTCATGAAAGACGCAGCCAAAGCAGAAAACGCCTTTACGAGTGATGAAACCATGCGTTATAAATACATGCTGCGGGAAAAAGCAATCCGTGATTACTATTCAGGCTTGGATGATGCTAAACAAGCGGGCATAGAGATAGGCGAAAAACGCGGTGAAGAACGCGGCCGCAAATTAGGTATAGCTGAAGGCAAGGAACTAGGCATAGCGCAAGGACGAGAACAGGGCGAACAGCAGGCGATTATCGGTATGCTGCGCCATCATTTGGAGCCTGAATATATTGCACAAATTTTGCAGTGTCCCGTTGAAAAAATAGAACAGATAGCTAAAGAGTGTCACGTGTAAAATGAAAGCCCCCGCCCAAACAAAACATAAAATAAATCCTCATATATAAAAAGCCATGAGCATATGCGCAACGCATACGTTCATGGCTTTTTCGTCTTATGTAATGAATGTTACATAGATTGACAGGAAATTATCTTTCCCGCATCTTGCTAAGGCATGCTTTCTTATCTTCCAACGTATCGATATCCAGCAATTCATCCGGATTGGTTCGGTACAGATAGATGCTGTTTGTATACTGCCGCAGGATTTGACGGCCGCCTGTATCTCCTCTTTGAGCTGTCAATTTATCTTTATGCTGATTCGCAAAGACAGCCGGGCTCATGGGGTGTATACCGTTGCTCATGGCTCCCAAAGTATAAGGGGACTGCTGAAATCCCTGCAGGAATTGTGTTATGCTTTTCTGGCTCAAAAGAGGCTGATCTGCCGGAAAAAATGCCCAGGCAGCGGCATCGGGGCTGTGCTGTACACCTAAGCGCAGTGATGCAGCCATACCTTCATCAGCTTGATTGTTCATGATGACGGGTATTTGCTTGCTTTGGCACCATGAGGCTATTTCCGAATAGGCTGTAACGACAAGCAGCGGCCAATGGCTGGCTTGCCCCACGGCATAAAGGGTATCCAATCCATATTGGTACAACGGCTTGTGCTGCAAAGGCGTCAGCAATTTGTTGCTGCCAAACCGTTTGCCCCTGCCCGATGCCATATAGATTAAAGAAATATCTGTCATCGCGGTTCCCGTTCCGTTTCGTTAAATGCTGTAATTAGTCCGTTTGTTACGTGGCATTGGTGCAATATATTTTTGGCTTGCTGCATCTGTTCTATCGTATCGCATTGGTTAATGACAGGAATGATCGGCTGCGTATAGCGTTCGCCAAGAATATCCAAACATCCTTGTTTCCATATCATGCTAAATATATCCTGTGTCAGTATGCTTTTAGGCTGGACACGTCCTTTCTGCCAACGAAAACATCCATCGGCAACCGATTTCCCGAATGCCGATATACCGGCAAGGCACAAAATAAGTTGGGTTTGCGGCAGTATCACCGGTTCGTGAATGTCGAATACTTTCAAGGGCATCCGTTTGGAGCCATCTGCTTCGATAAGGATACTATCGGCTAATGGAGATACTTCTTGAAAAAGGGTATCGCCGATATAGGTAATCTTGCCGTTTTCACACGGAATGCCGACTACAGCAATTCCTTCAGCATCCAGCTGTCTAGCAATATCCCTACGGTTTCCCGTCAAGACACCCCAACGCGTCGGACGTTTCATATGTGTCGTCGTCACGATAAGTACTCGTTTTCCTATATCTCGTTGTTCTTGGGCCAATGCATAGATCCAAGTCGTTTTTCCTCCGGCACCCACGAAGGATATAACCTGCGGAGTATGCCAACATAGTACCGTACATATCGAAGCAATACCTTGCCAAAGTGACGGCTGTGCCATCAGTGTATTATGTTGGTATACGTACAGATGGGACATCAGCACTCCTCCATTGGCGGGCATCCCCTTTTTCACGGCCTTCCCGGCGGGCCCGTACAGCAATCAATTCGGCCGCAATGCTGACAGCAATTTCTTCCGGCGTCGCCGCTGATATCGGCAGTCCAATTGGGGCATGGCATGCATCGATTTCGTCATCTGTAAAGCCGTCCTTGCGCAGTTTATTCCGCACAAAAGCCAGTTTAGTCCGACTGCCGATGACTCCTAGATAATAGGGATGACAAGCCAGCATCTGCCGCTGTACTTCATAGTCGCCGATATGGCCTCGCGTCATAATGCATACATAATCATGACAGGTTACTTGCACATCGGCAGACAAATCGCTAAAATCGGCTACGATGGTCTGTTCTGCCTGAGGAAACTGCACGGCGTTGGCAAATTCTTCCCGGTCATCAACGACAACGCAGGAAAAGCCAACTTGCGTCAGTACGGGTACCAGCGCCTTGGCTACATGGCCGCCGCCAAAGACAAAGACACGGCCTTCATACGCTAGTGGTTCCCGATACCAGCAAGCATCTTCGTTTTCTGCCAAGCCGCTTCCTTCATACAGCCAACAGGGTCTTTTTTCCAATACTTGTCTTAAATCACGACTTGTTTCATCGGCACCGCAAACACAGAGCGTTTGGCCAATACATCCCATCGCCCACTGCTGCGGCACTGTCACGTCCAATACCAGCCAGGACGGTATATGCTGCCGGCGTGCTGCTGTGATTTGAGTCAGACACGACAAGACATTGGGTTGGGACGGTGACAAAAACTGGCAGAACACATTCGTCTCACCGCCGCATACGGCCCCAATATCTGCGGCATCATTGGGATGCAATATATAAGATACTATCGTCGAACAGCCAGTCTGCAGGACATGTTTTCCCTCTTCACAGGCTTTATACTCTGCAATACCGCCGCCAATCGTTCCTACAGTCGTTCCATCGGCCAAGACCAGCTGATGGCTGCCGACACTGCGCGGCGTCGAGCCAGTACTGGCAATGACCGTAAGGAGAACGGCATGCCGTCCTTCTTCTAATTCTCGTTTTAGACATTCAAATACATCTTCCATAGTATGTTACCTTATCCTTATTTATATAACAACAGTACGTCTTGCGGCCGTACACCCAGAGGCGCTTCCAGCTGTGGCGGCCTGTCCGTTTTGGCAAACCGCCACCAAACAGCCGGCGATGCTGCACGCTGATTTTCATAGCGGAATTTGACAATCCATTCAAAAGGCTGTTCTATTTCTTCCATCACGCGAATCGGGTACACATTGGCCGTTACCTGTTGATGAAACGCATGGCCGCGCACGCCGACGGCACATATCGTATCGCCCACAGGCTGTTCCGTTGTCAAGGAAATGCCCCAATCGGGAACAAATACTTCATAGGTTCCTGTTTTTTGGGCAGCTACGATATTTTTACAGCCAGTCAGCACAGCGGCCGCTTTGGTCTGCGGCTGGGCAAACACAGCTGCCGTTTTCCCGATAACTTCCAGCTGCCCGTTATCGAGAACAGCAATCGCATCACACAGCTGATACGCTTCATCACGGCTATGGGTGACAACAATGCTGTCTTTCTGAAATTGGCGCAGCAGCTCTTTCAGTTCGGCCATGACTTGTTCCTTCAAATAGCTGTCCAACGCACTAAGCGGTTCGTCGAGAAGCAAAATATCCGGTTCATTGACCAAAATTCGTGCCAGCGCCACTCGCTGCTGCTGGCCGCCCGAAAGCTGGGACGGCTTTTGCTTTTCCATGCCGGTAAGCCGCATCCGTTCCATCATCGTATAGATTTTTTCTTTCCGTTCCTGCTTGGCAACAGACTGGCGAATACCGCAGGCGATATTTTCTGCTACCGTCATATTGGGAAATAGGGCGTAATGCTGAAACAAATACCCGACACGCCGTTCCTGCACGGCCATGTTGATATGGCGGCTGCTGTCAAAAAATACGCGCCCATCCAGTGAAATATGCCCTGCATCGGGAGATTCAATACCTGCAATACATTGAAGCGTCTTACTTTTGCCGCAGCCGGACGCGCCCAGCAACCCTAATACGCCGCCGTGCGTCTGAAAGGCCACATCCAGCTGAAAATTTCCCAACGTTTTTTGAATAACTGTATCTAAGCTCATGACCATGCGCTCCTTTCCCGGCTGCGTTTTTCCAACATGTTGACCGTAAGCAGTACGACCGCACTGATGGCAATGTTGACGAGTACCCAGATAAAGGCACTGTATTCGTCATTGGTCCGCCATAATTGATAGACTGTCGTAGAAATCGTCGCTGTATTTTTGGGGATATAGCCAATGAGCATACTCGTAGCGCCGTATTCACCCAACGCTCTGGCAAACGCCAGCACCATACCGGCAATAATGCCTTGCTTGCAGTACGGCAGGCGGATACGCCAAAAAATAAACGTATCAGACAAGCCCAGCGTACGGCCGCTCCAGGCCAGGGTTTCATCAAAACTTTCAAATGCGCCGCGGGCCGTGCGGTACATAAGCGGAAAGGCGACGACCGCCGAAGCGATAATGCCGCCGTACCACGTCATGACAAACTGAATCCCCCATTGCTGCAAAAACACGCCTACGGGATGCCGCAGACCAAAAACGAGCAGCAGCAGCCAGCCGCAGACCGTCGGCGGCAGCACCAGCGGCAGTGTCAAAACGACATCCAGTATGCCTTTTAAAAGCCGCGGCGCTTTGGCTACATAATACGCCATGGCAATACCGCTGAAAAATACGATTACACTGGAAATAGCTGCGATGCGCAGACTATTCCAAAGAGGATACCAATCCATGCTTCATCATCCTTATTTTACCGGGCTGAACCCTACGCTGGTAAAAATCTGCATCGCTTCGTCACTCTGCAGATACTGTAAAAATTCTTTAGCTGCTTCTTGATTTTTACTTGTTTTCAAAACAGCTGCCGGATACATAACCTGTCCGCACATGGCCTTTGTCGCACTGTCAACAGGCGTTAATTTGGCACTGTACGCATCTGTCGCATAAATAACGCCGCAGTCTGCACTGCCTTCGCGGACCTGCGTCGTGACTTCTTTTACGTTGGAGCCGTATGTAATATGACCGGCACCGGCAATGGCATTTTCATCCAAATTATAGAATCTGAGGATTTTCTGGGTATACTGACCGACAGGAACGTCGCTGTTGCCCATAGCCAGCCGTATCGTGCCGTCTTTCAATTTTACCGCCATATCATTGAAATTGGCAATGCCTTTAGGATTGCCTTCCGGTGTAACGAGGACGACTTTGTTTTCCAATAAATCGACACGTGTATTCGTATCTACCATATCGAGTTTTTCCGGATTGGCTTTTTCATCTTTAGACGCATCAAGCTGATTCATCTGCTTTTGTGCCGCTGAAATGAACAAGTCGCATTCTGCGCCATTTTGAATTTGTTTTTTCAACGTTCCCGACGAATCATAGTTAAACGTAATTTCTACATTTGGATGATCTTTTTGATATTTCTCAGCAATCTGATTCATCGTTTCTGTCATGCTGGCTGCTGCAAAGACGGTCAAATGCACGTTGTCTTTACTTTCCGCTTTTTGTTCCTGCGTATCTGAGCCGCAGCCTCCCAGCATACCGACAGCCAGTGCCGCTGTCAACGCCAACCCTACTACTTTTTTCCAATTCATGTGTACGCCCCCTTTTTGTAATTATAGGAGATGTCTCCTTTTACAGCCCTCCAATGGGAAACTTATTTTGCTGCACAATCGCTTACATCGCCGCGCAGCAAATCCATGCCGTGCGGAATGGTATCTAAAAAGACAGCCATGCATTCTCGACAGGCGTTGGGACTGCCCGGCAAATTAATAATTAATGTTTTACCGCGAATTACACTCACAGCCCGTGACAGCATAGCCCGTTTAGTAATGGTCAGTGACGCGCTGCGCATTGCTTCGGCAATCCCCGGCACCAGCCGCGTTGCCACCGCCAATGTGGCTTCCGGCGTCACGTCCCGCGGCCCCAGTCCCGTGCCGCCTGTCGTCAAAATAAGATCCAGCTGCCGTTGGTCCGCCAGCCGCATGAGCTGCCGTTTTAACGCGTCTTCACCGTCAGGCAGCAGCAGCGTTTCTACCACATCATAGCCGCGTTCCTGCAGCGCCTGCACAATCACCGGGCCGCTTTCGTCGATGCGCTCACCGCGGCTGCCTTTATCAGACAGCGTAATAACCGCCGCCTGATACGGGCGCTTTCCCTGCCGCGGCACGATTTTCATCGTATCACCCGGACGAATCATGCCGCCGTGAAGAACGCTGGCAAATACGCCTTCCCGCGGCATGATACAGTCACCTACAGCCTGATAAATCGCACAATGCTGATGACATTCTTTGCCAATCTGCGTCATTTCCAAGAGTACGTCGCCGCACTGCAGCAGCGTTCCTACTGGCAGCGATGAGAAATCAATGCCGCTGACAACGAGGTTTTCTCCAAACGCGCCATAGGCGACCTGCGCGCCGCGGCGGCGAAATGTTTCTATTTTTTCCAACGAAAGAAGACTGACCTGCCGATGCCAATGGCCGGCATGCGCATCGCCTTCAATACCCCAGTCCGCAATGAACTGTCCCGCAGCAACAGGTCGTTTCTGCGTGCCTTTCTGCGTACTGATACATACGGCTTCTATTGTTCCCACGATTCAGCCTCCAATCTGATTCATCGTTTTGTTTTCTGTAATCTGCCCGGCCGTATCAAAACAATGCCCTACCGGCTTTTGAGCCGCAGCCCAGCCAATCGCCTGCCGCAGCGCTGCCAACACATCGGTACGACCAGACCGCACGATAGCTTTCAAATCCACGCCGTCGTCATAACAAAGACAAGGCTTCAAAAAGCCGGTGCTCGTCAGGCGCATACGGTTGCATTGCCGGCAAAACTTGTGCGTATTGGCAGCAATCATTCCCAAACAGCCCTGCAGTTTTTGACTCGTATAATATACAGCCGGGCCGTTGCCATGACGCCGTGCGTCAACCTGCAAATCCGGATACGCCGACTGCAGCACGGCCAGTGCGTCATCGGCTGACCAGCCTTGCTGCTGCGTGCCATACCCGATAGGCATCATTTCAATAAACCGCACAGCGACAGGCATAGTTTCTGCCAGCCGGGCCAATGGCAAGAGCTGATTCCTCGTTTGCTGCAGCAGTACGGCATTGACCTTTGTACGAATCCCGGCCTGCACAGTCTGCACGAGCGTCTGCAGCACGCAAGACAGACCGTCTACGCCGGAAATCTGTCGAAATTGGTCAGCATGCAAACTGTCCAAGCTGATATTGACCGCATCTACCCCCATTTGTTTCAACGCTGCGATATGGGGCTGCAGCAACAGTCCATTGGTGGTCAGCGTCATGCTTTGTACGCCCGGCAGCTGCCGCAGTGACTGCATAAAAGAAATAGCTCCCTTTCGTGCCAGCGGTTCGCCGCCTGTAATTTTAAAGCGATGGATGCCGACTTGCAGCGCAGCCTGGCAAATCAGCAGTATTTCTTCATACCGCAAGATTTCATCATGCCCCACGCTGGGCACATCGTCAGGCATGCAGTACTGACAGCGCATGTTGCAGCGGTCTGTCAGCGAAATCCGCAAATAATTAATCTCTCTGCCCCAGGTATCTATCATGGCGTATCCGTACTCGATTCATACTGAACATGGCCGCTTTTACCGCCTGTTTTTTCCACAAGATGAATATCTCGGATACACATCCGTTTATCCACGGCTTTGCACATGTCATATACGGTGAGCAGCGCTACTGAAACCCCTGTCAAAGCTTCCATTTCTACCCCGGTTTTACCGTCGCAGCGAACAGTACATTGGGCTTCTATTTCCTGCGTTTCATCGTGAAAGAAAAAGTTCACGCCGCATTGGGTTAAATTTAAAATATGACACAAGGGAATCAAGTCACTCGTTCGCTTGGCTCCCATAATGCCGCCAATCTGGGCAACGCCCAGCACATCTCCTTTTTTCATCGTTCCCTGCCGGACCGCCTCATAACATGCCTGATTCATCTGAATCCGCCCGCTTGCTACAGCCGTACGGGAAGTAATCGCTTTGCCGCTGACATCCACCATAACAGCATTGCCGTTGGCATCTATATGTGTAAATGAATTCATACTCTCACCTACTTACCAAATCCGCAGTTAGGGAACGTGCATACCGGACAGTTTAGGCACAGTCCCCCTTCGCCAAGACGGGATAAATCCTGCGACGCAATGGGGACTTTAGCGGCCAGCGATGGCAGCACAAGATCAAAAATAGTCCGTTTAGCATACATCACACATCCCGGCAGTCCGACAATAGGACGGCCGTCTTTCGTATATGCCAACAAAAACATCGCTCCCGGCAGTACCGGTGCTCCATAGGAAACCATCTGCGCACCCGTCTGTTTGATGGCCAGCGGCGTCTGATCATCCGGGTCCACGCTCATACCGCCCGTACAGACTACCATATCCATCCCCTGCGCCAGCATGTCTTTAATCGCCGCCGTAATCTGGTTCGGGTCATCAGCCAGCGTGACATGCATTGCCATCTGCATGCCGAATGCAGCCAGCTTTTCTTCAATAACCGGCGTAAATGTATCTTGAATCCGTCCATGAAAGACTTCATTGCCTGTCGTAACTACGCCGATGCGCTTCATGACGAAAGGCCGTACATGAAACAGAGGCTGGGGCCCCGCCGTTTTCTTGGCCTGTTCCATTTTTTCCTTTTTAATGACCAACGGAATAATCCGCGTCCCAACCAGCTTATCGCCAGCATGGACCATAAAACCGCCATGTCGGGAAGCAATCATCATGTCACCCAAGGCATTGACAGCCTGCAGATGCTCCCTATCCACAGTCAACACGCCGTCGCAGTCTGCAATCAGTTCAATTTTTCCTTCCTTCACTTCACTGCCATGCATATGGCTACCCATGCAAATATCCCGCAGGATACAGGCTGCGTCGTTTTCATGCAGCATCGTTTCGTCGTTTTCCCAAATATAGATATGCTCTTTGCCTACAGAAAGAAGTACCGGTATATCTTCCGGCTGAATGATATGGCCTTTGCGAAATACCGGCCCCTTAGTCACGCCTTTGATAATCTGTGTAATATCATGACAAAGTACCTGTCCTACGGCTTCTTCTGTTTTCATTTTTTTCATTTCTTCCTATCTCCTTTATTACTTGTATCAGTAACAGCCATATTTCTCATTTTTTCCAGCTCTTCGTCATTAAAAAAAGCATTAAACTTTTCCTTAGCCACTTCATCTATTACTTGCTGCATCATTTCGTATCGCGATAAAATGCATTCTGCTTGTGGAGTCAGCGTCGAAGATCCGCCCATTTTGCCGCCGACATGCCGCCTCGTTAAGGGAAATCCCCAAATTTGTTCTGCCCCTTTGATAATTGTCCAGGCTTTGGAATACGACATATGCATCTGTTTGGCTGCCCCTGCCAAAGATCCATGCGTCCGTACTCCCTGCAGCACCATAGCAACGCCGGGACCAAATGCCCGTCCTTCCGCCACAATCCGCAGTGTCGTTTTATACTGCAGCTTGGATGACATCATTCTGTTCAACACCATCCTTCCGATGTATTGAAATACACGTAATCGTTATTTGCATACGCGAATATCGCCATGCCATAAAAAACGGCTCCCAGCATGAGAGCCATTTACTACACTGTATTATACATGAGAAATACAAAAAAAACTACCAATCATACCTATTTTTCCCTACTTTAGATACGTCTTTTCTGTTTATGTTATTCATAGACAATGTGTCCATTTCTTCAGTTCGACAATTGTTTGCTTATACTTGATTACAACTGACACTCTTTGGCTATTCTTTCTACTTTTTCAATAGGACAATGCAATATTTGTGCAATAGATCCAGGCTCCAAATGATGCCGCAGCATGTATTTATAACGCATCGTTTCATCGCTCGTAAAGGCGTTTTCTGCCTTGGCTGCGTCTTTCATGACTGTATTGCTCATGGTCAACACCTCTGTATTACTGCGATTGGGATTGTTCATTGGCTATCTGTTGAATTTCTGCTGCTGAGCAAGACGTAATCTTGGCTATCACGGAAATATCGATTCCTTCCCGCAGCATCCCTAGAATATTTGCTATTTTTTCCTGCTGCACGCCCTGCGCCAAACCCTGTTCTCGTCCTTGCGCTATGCCTAGTTCCTTGCCTTCAGCTATACCCAATTTGCGGCCGCGTTCTTCACCACGTTTTTCACCTATTTCTATGCCTTCTTGTTTAGCATCGTCTAGGCCTGAATAGTAATCACGGATGGCTTTTTCCCGCAGCATGTATTTATAGCGCATCGTTTCGTCACTTGTAAAGGCGTTTTCTGCTTTGGCTGCGTCTTTCATGACTGTATTGCTCATGGTCAACACCTCTGTATTACTGCGATTGGGATTGTTCATTGGCTATCTGTTGAATTTCTGCCACTGGACAAGACGTAATCTTAGCTATCACGGAAACCTCGATTCCTTCCCGCAGCATCCCTAGAATATTTGCTATTTTTTCCTGCTGCGCACCCTGCGCCAATCCTTGCTCACGTCCTTGTGCCAGTCCTTCTTCTCGTCCTTGTGCTAATCCTTGTTCCAATCCTTGTTTGACTCCTTCTTGTCTGGCATCATCCAATCCCGAATAATAGTCACGGATTGCCTTTTCCCGCAGCATGTATTTATAGCGCATCGTTTCATCGCTCGTAAAGGCGTTTTCTGCTTTGGCTACGTCTTTCATGACTGTATTGCTCATGGTCAACACCTCCATTTCCTTTTCATCGCAGTTGGAAAAATACGCTGCCCAGGTTCCTAATTTCGTTAATTTCTTGATGTCACTGTACGTAAATTTTTTGATTTCTATAAAGTGCATGGCAAAATGGTCTGTCAGACGCTGTTTTGATAAGTCGTTGCAAATATGGTAAATGTTGTGCCATGCCGTTTCCGGTAAATAGTCAAAATCCAGTAAGATAATCGATATGGTCGGCTTCAGCTGCGTATATTGTTCTTTTTCTTTCAGCTGCGAGCCATACAGACCGGCCCAATAATACAAAAATCGTTCGGACAAATAAGAATGTTTCAGCACCTGTACTTCAATGTCGATTTGTGTTCCCCGGTTCGTCTGAGCCAGGATATCGAGCTTGCTCAACTTTTCATGTTCAAAATCGGGATCTTGGTCTTTGTCCAAAAAAATGACTTCCTCGATTTGCGTTTCTTCATTTTCATACAGCACGGCATTTAAAAACTGAATCGTCAAATGCTTACGCTGTTCGCTGCCCAATAGATACTTGAAATAAAAATCATTCATTCGGTTAATCTTGAGGGTATTCATCGCCGCGTTTCTCCTTGTATTGTATCATATTTAGCGTGTCGGCACTATTTTTATACGAGCAGTATAGCATACGAAGATTAAAGGATGATTAAAATACGATTAGAATTAGATTAAAATTTGACGGTGAACAAGCCAACAAAAAGGGAACGGAGCATTGAGAAACTATTTCTCATGCTGCCGTTCCCTTGATATCACGTATTCAGTTGTCTGTGTACTTTATTTATTTGTGTTGGCTTTGACCGTGCGAACACGCTGAATCGTCGGATTGCCTGCTTTGTCTTTGGCAACTGTATCGACAGTGAAGTATTCTAATTCATGCGAGAATTCGCTGAGGATCTTGTCAGACAAGACTGCGCCTTTCGTCATAGCACGATACAAGATAGCTGCAAATTCATACCGCGTCATCGGACGGTCTCCGGCAAAGTTGCCATCCGGATAGCCTTCGATCATGCCGTTGCCGGCCAGCTGTGCTACGTATTCGTAAGCCCAGTGATTCTGCGGTACATCCGGGAAGAGCTGCAGTTTGGATGTATCTATCTTCTTACCTGCATTGGCATCGAGCATAGCTGACTTCATAGCTTCCAATTCACCGCGCAGTTCTTTAATTTCCTTCGCCATCGCTACACGAGAAGTTGATACATGACTGCTTCCGGAACCTAGTTTGAAGCTTACGCCGGCATTAACCATGTTTTCCCCATTACCAAAGGTTCCGCCTACAGAGAACATCGTGTCTTCATTCGGACGATAGTATGCCCCAACAGCAGCTGCATTGGTGCCGCGGTAGTTGCCATAGCCTGCCGCAAAGTCCCACTTCGCATCCGGATCAAAATCCAATGGATGTAATGCTGCCAAAGCCGCAGCACCGGCACCGACTTTGTTGACACGGTTGTCGAGATTGCTGATAGAATGGCTCAGTGACGAAATGTTGGTTGCGTTGTTGGCAACTTCTTGATTGGTTTTATACAGTTGGCTGCCATTTACAGCGTCCTTAGAGGTTTCGCTGATATCACCATCAGCTACTTTGGTAATCTTTTGGTCATTAGCATTCAGACCACTATCGCTTACATAGGTCTTGCCATTAACCTTTAAGCCGTCATTGCTGATAGAGGTTTGACCTGCGGTTACAGCAGTTGCGGTTACGCTTACGTCTTTACCAACCTTCAGACCATCGTTGTTCATTACAGTTTGGCCGGTAGTTACGCTGTCAAGTTTAATATCTTTGTCCAGAGCAACCTTGTATTCCTTGCCACCGTCTGTATTGGTGTCTTCGGTTACAGTGATGTTGTCATCTGCTGCAACAGTGGTGTGCTGTTTAGCAAGCTTTTCAACACCATCTACACGAGTATTCAGGTTACCGATAGCGTCAGCGTTATTCTTGATAGCAGTTTCATTAGCAGTTACGCGGCCATCAAGCTTAGAGATAGCTTCAGTGTTATTCTTGATAGCAGTTTCATTTGCAGCTACGCGGTCATTGGTTTCTTTCAGTTGGCTGCCGTTGATAGCGTCAGTAGAGGTGCTGCTGATTTCGCCTGCAGCTACGCCGCTGATTTTGCCGTCTTGGTCAATGGTAACCTTATCGTTAACCTTAACATTGCTGCCGTCCATAACGATGGAGGAAGCGCCGTTGGAAATCTTGTTGCCGGTTACGTCGATATCTGCCAGTTTTGCACCCTTATCAGCATATACGCAATCTTTGGTTGCAATAGCGCCAGTAGCTTCGATAGTACCGTTAGTACCGCTGATGCTTACATATTTGCCGGTCAAATCGCCAAGCATGATATCCTTGTTCAGGTTAACCTTGTAAATCTTTTGACCGTCATTATCAAATTCTTCAACATTGATGTTGGAGCCGTTTACAACCTTGCTGTGTTTGCCTGCTTCGGTTGCTACTGCATGCAGCTGGCTGCCATTTACAGCATCGGTGGAATCAGCGGTTACTGCGCCTGCTGCTACGCCGGAAATCTTGCCGTCTGCAGCAACAGTTACTTTACCAAGCTTAGCACCTTTAGTGGTGATTTGGCTGTAGTTGCCGCTTGCATCGCCTACGAACAGTTCGCCGTCACGCAGTGCGGAATGACCGGTATATACGCCGTTTTGCAGTACTACGTTGCCGATTTCGCCTGCAGTTGCGGTTACTTTGCCGTCTTTATCTACTACGAAGCTGCCGTTTGCACCATAGAATGCGCCGTTGCTGTTTACGAAGAACGGTACGGTACCGTTTTCATTTGCAGTACCTACGGACAGATTGTATTTTGCGTTCAGTGCATTGGTCTGGATGGAGTTTACACCGGCAATGTTGCCTTTTTCATCGATGGTTACCTGACCAAGTTTAGCGGATTTCGGAGTGATTTGGCTGTAGTTGCCGTCTGCATCGCCAATAAACAATTCACCGTCACGCAGTGCGCTGTTCTTGTAGAATACGCCGTTGTTCAGAACTACGTTGCCGATTTCACCTGCAGTTGCGGTTACTTTACCGTCTTTATCTACGGAGAATTTATTGTGTGCTGCGTAGAATGCGCCGGTGCTGTTTACAAAGAACGGCATAATACCGTTTTCATTTGCAGTACCTACGGACAGGTTGTATTTGGAGTTCAGAGCGTTGGTCTGAACGGAGTTTACATCAATGTCTTTGTTCAGTTCAACTTGAACTTTAGTACCGTCATGGCTTACGCTGATGTTCTTGTCGCCGCTGAAGTCAACATAATCGCCAGGTTTAACATTGGTTGCTTCGGTTGCAACACCATTGGTAGCCAGGTTCCAGCCCATGTTAGCAGTTGCACCTACTGCCTTCAATTGGCTTACGTTTACAGCATCGGTACCAGCTACGCCTGCTGCAACGCCTGCAATACGACCGTCATTGTATACGGTTACTTTATTGTTGATGGTTGTAGTATCACCAAACAGGGTAATAGCTGCGCCTTTACCGTTGGTCAGTTCGGTTGCTGTGCCGTTCAGAGTAAGGCTTGCACCGTCATTGCTGATAGATTCGATATCTTTCAGATCTTTGTTCAGTTCAACCTTAACAGTTTTAACGCCGTCTTTTGCATCCTTGCTTACGCTGACATTCTGGTCACCATTGAAGTCAACATAATCATCGGCTTTTACCTCTTCTGCTTCGGTCAGAACACCATTAGCAGCAAGCTTCCAAGCGCTGTTCTTCAGTTGGCCTACGTTTACAGCATCGGTATCTGCAGTACCTTCAGCTACATTGGTAATTACTTTATCGTTAGCATTCAGACCGCTTTGGGTGATGTAAGCTTCGCCGCCAAAGCCAACGCCCTTCTCAGCACTCATGAAGTAATCGCCGGCATTTACGCTGTCAACATTAAGATTTCTGTTCAGTTTAACATTAACAAGAGTAGCAAAATCGTTTTCTTCCTTGCTTACGGTAATATTTTCATCGTCACCGCTGAAGTCAACGATAGCACCGGATGTAACTTTAGTCGGGTGGGTGATTTCTTTTCCGGTAGAAAGATTCCAGCCTGCATCTTCAGTTGCAGCCTTCAATTGTGCTACGTTTACAGCATCGGTAGCTTCAGTACCTGCTGCAACATTGGTAATTTGACGGGTAAGGTTTTCGCTGCCTACAGATACAGCACCGGCATTTGCTTTCCAGGCAAGGCTGTCCGCACCTTCAGGAGCAAAAGCGCCAACAACACCGGATTCTCTATCAGCAACAGAGGAGGCACCAATTGCAACACCCCAACCTGCTTTTACTTCAGAATAATCACCTAAAGCAGTACCATAATCAACATTTGCCTGGCTATTATAACCAACAGCTGTAGAAGCCGTTCCCCAAGAACCTGCATATGCGCCGATAGCAGTAGACTGCGCACCAGCTTTTCTCCAGTCATCATGGGTTCTATTATAATCAGCATCAATGTTAGTCATGGTACCGATTGCAGTTGCATTATCACCACTTGCATAAGCTTGCTGACCTACAGCAGTACCGGCATAAGCGGTAAACTTGATATCATTACCTACAGCAACACTAAAAGTTTGGTCTGCTTTGGTTTGGCTACCGATTGCGATAGAGTCAGTTCCGCTTGCAATAGCATCACGACCAATAGCAATACCAACCAAGCCGCTTGCTTGAGCATTATTGCCAATTGCAACACTGCCTTGACCGCTAGCATTTGCACCATCGCCAACTTCAATCTTTGTATCTGTCGGTGCCAAATTAGCAGCCATCGCCGGAGCCATGCTTGCACAGGTCATAACACCTGTTGCAATCAGCATTGTCAACAGCTTTTTGGTGGAGCAGCTTTTACTGCCATGATTTTTCGCGATTTCGGACACAACAACGTATGCGCTGCGTGCATCACTCCAAATTACTTTGAATACTTTATTCATATAGATATCCTCCTTCTTTTATATATACTTTTTCAGGTATTATTTTTGTTCATACGAAACTTTCCGGCGTTTGTTAAACCAGCGTTTCCGGCAGTCATCACAGCAAAAAGCCCGGCGCCGGTCTTCGGGTGTCGTAACGATGACGATTTTCCCGCATTCCCGGCAAGTAAATTCTCGATGCATTACTACTGAAGATACTTTTTTGGAATGTTTCCAATATAATTTTTCACAATGCTGTGAACAGAATTTAGTACGGCAGTCTCTGCCATCTGTTACCCGCACGTGTTTACCACACCGCAGACACGTAAATTCCCGTATAACGGGAGCATAAAGAGGCCCTTCGACACGGTTATCATTGATTCCATGGTGATTGGCATACCTCCTGCAGGTATATCCGCAGTATCGCTGGGTACTGCGGGTCGGAGTAAATTCTTTGCCGCAAACAGCACATTTCATACGAACATGGTCATGCTCCTGTCATTCCATACTGAATGGCAGACAGGTGGTAACCAGTAATTGGAAATAACAAACGAATGCAAACATGCCAAAAAGGACAGTATATGCCTACACTGTCCTTCTTTATATCTATATGAAACAAGACGCGCCCATTCCTGGGCCTGTTTTTTTATATATGTGCCTTTACTATCTTGTAAATACCCCCCCCCCCGTATATTGTTTAGCCGTCACCTCTCTGCCGATATGCATGATAGCCGTAAAACTAGTTGTAAAGTAAGAAATCATCAGTTGGACAGGATACATGATTTTCACCTCCTTACATTTTATGATAATTTTACTATAGCATAATGTGGAAGGAATGGCAAGATATCCGGAATAAAGCATTCGCAATATATACTTTAGTATATATACAGCACTTTACAACTTTTACGCAGCCTCGGTAGTTACCGAAACCAGCTTACATAAGGCCTGAACTAAGTCCGTTG
>CAKPVJ010000039.1 GCA_934193515.1 uncultured Megasphaera sp.
GATGAACGGCTGGGCCCATTGATGGAAAAATATGACAAAGATTTCTAGGAAATTTACACAAAATTCTTGACATACCCAGGCGGTACTACTTTGGTTGAGGCTAAATTATTGCAACGTCATTGTATTGGCATAGATATTAATCCATTAGCATTAAAGCGTTGTCATGAAAAATGTAATTTTAACTTCGATAGTATTAGTAAAATCATAATAAGACAAGGAGATGCTCGTTCATTGCCTTTTTTAAAAGACAACAGCATTGATTTAATATGTACTCATCCTCCATATGCCAATATTATTAAATATAGCCATACCATACCTGGTGATTTATCGCAGTACGATATTCCTCAATTTTTAAATGAAATAGAAACGACGGCAGCCGAATGCTACCGTCTTCTTAAGCCTAATAAATATTGCGCCATTCTCATGGGGGATACTCGTAAAAATGGTTGCGTCGTTCCTCTCGGTTTTCAAGTTATGAATCGATTCATACAACAAGGTTTTACTATCAAAGAAATTGTTATAAAAGAACAACATAATTGTAAAGCTACTGGTTTTTGGAAAACGCGCAGCCTGCAATATAATTTTTTATTGCTTGCCCATGAATATCTTTTTATTTTCAAAAAAAGCTAGATTTATTATAATGGCATTTTCTTTAACATACTAACTAGAAACAGCCGCTGCCAGCAGCCGCAGAGCTACCAGGGCCATACAAATATCTTTGATGTCAGTAAGATAGTTTTGCGGTTTGAAAATCTGCGCATACCGATACATGACTGAAAATGCAACATCATGGTTATAAAATCGCTGTATGTAGCGCAGGATAAACTGCCCCTGAAAAATGAGGTAACAAACATAAATCCCCATGATAATATGCAGGGCAAAGGCTTCCTTGCGTACAGTCGCAACGGTCTGCTGCGCACATATCATGCCAACAATATCAATGCATTCAAAAATGACAAATACAAGAACAAACAGTATACAAATAGTTCGAGTTGAAAACAGGGAAAACGAATCAATCTGCGCCACTTCTTCCCGCCGTTTTAATTCTTCTTCACGCGCTTCGTCTTCGTCGTCATCGTTTGTTTCTACACCATTATCACGCCATACAGTATAAATGGCTTCTTTGATTTTCGGCACCCATCGTTTTTGCAATGTATACAAATACCATAAAAGCCATACTAATGCAAATACAGCCGTCACATTTATATGAATCATCATCGTTATTTCACCATTTCTATTTGTTATTTCACGCTGTGTGTTACACGCGCATTCCGTTGTTGTCCCGATTTATTCGGAACCGATCGCTTGCCTTTATATAGTACCAGTATAATGTGTAATCAAGGCCTGTGTACCTAATTCTTCGTTATGGGCATCCTTTTTTGCCAAGTCCTCATAATTTTTCAACGCCTGTTGCAATATCTGCAAATGCAGATGAGACTGCACAGCTTCTTCCTGGGCAATCTTCATATCTTTAATAAAATGCTTCATATAGAAACCAGGCGCATAATTATGCTGTATAATTTTTTCTCCAAACGCATTTAACTGTGCGCTTCCTGCCGCACCAGTCGCTACGGATTGGAGCAGCACTTCCAAATCCAATCCTTTCGCTTTCGCATAGGCAAAGGCTTCACATACGCCGGACAACGTACCGGCAATCATAATTTGATTTGCCATTTTAGCATGCTGACCAGCTCCTGCTTTTCCCTGATAGTTAATATTCGTCCCCATTGCTTGAAACAGCGGCAGGCAGGCTGTAAAATCTTCTTTGTCACCGCCAGCCAATATGGACAACGTACCTTGTATAGCGCCTGTGTCACCACCGGTAACAGGGGCATCCAGCACATGAAATCCTGCCGCCGTACCCTTGGCATATATTTGCTCTGCCAGCGTCGGGCTCGTCGTCGTCATATCAATCAAATACGTCCCCGGTGCGGCGCTGTCCAGAATATTGCCTTTTTTAAAGTAGACTTCTTCTACATCCGGCGGAAATCCTACCATCGTAATGACAGCGTCACAGCCCTGCACGCATTCTGCAATCGTCGCATAAAATGCTGCGCCTTCTGCTATGACATCAGCAACTTTTTCTTTGGTACGAGCATAA
This sequence comes from uncultured Megasphaera sp., assembly GCA_934193515.1. Lineage (GTDB taxonomy): Bacteria > Bacillota > Negativicutes > Veillonellales > Megasphaeraceae > Megasphaera. The sequence continues at coordinate 2,102 of CAKPVJ010000039.1, forward strand.
ATATGTAAAGAAAAACCGGCTTTCATCAAATTCCGCACCATGGGTTTTCCCATAATTCCGACACCAATAAATCCAATTGTTTTCATACCGTTTGCCTCCTGTATGCTGTTTGCTTAATTGGTTTTATTGTATCATATTTTATGCGTATACCATAGATCTTTTTTATGGGACAAACGCTTGACAAACACGCCGCATTCTTGTATACTAAACAAGTCGCACGGAGATGTTCATGGGCGGTTAGCTCAGTTGGTTAGAGTATCTCGTTGACATCGAGGGGGTCGATGGTTCGAATCCATTATCGCCCACCAAATTCATATTTTCGTGCAAGGGACGTCACTATATAAGTAGTGGCGTTCTTTTTTTTGTACTCTTAACAGCTAGTTACATACTGCGCCGTCGTTTCTTTTTCCCCGTTATACCCATCGCTCTGTTTGCAAAAAACACATCGCCGTTTGTATTGACGATGTGTTCTTTAACAGTATATCTCTATTCCAATTTTTTTCTGCATTATTTCATATTTTTCACAATGAAATATGCCAATTCTTTTTCTGGCAACGTACCTATATGACGTTTTTTTATCGTGCCGCCTCGTGCAATCATGATAGACTGCGGCACTTCATACACATTGTAATCGCTGGCCATTGCCAATCCTGAAGTATAAAACGGCATCGTATACGAGCTTTTTTTATAAAAACGTTGGGCTTCTTTTTCAGTGCTTCCTAAAGAAACAATGACAAAATATACGTCCTTCCCATACGTTTTATAAATCGGTTCCATAACAGACAGCTGCTTCTTGCTGTCCTCACTCCATGGCATCCAAAAAAACACATAGACGGGCTTTTTATTATACAAATCTCTCATCTGTACATCACGTCCATCTATCGTTTTTAGCGCAGCGTTATGAGCCAGTACTTCTGTTTCTTTTTGTGATACATCTTCTGCCGCTTTGACATCTTCTGTGCTGACCGCGTTTTCATCTTTTCCTGTCCAAAAACAAATCATCAACAGGCAAAGAACGCCTGATAGTACTGCCAATATTCTATTTTTCACTCTATTGTTTTCATGATGCTTCATATATGTTTCTCCTATGCATAACATTACGAGCCTTAGTATACCATAAAATATTTTGTAAGACCATTTATTTTAGGCGGATTTACAATCTAAGTGCAACAATAACTTGAAATAAAAATGACACATGGATCTCTGCTATAATGGTGTTTGCAACGACAACATTACGTTAGGAGTGATTCCATGCGCCACTACCACCATCTTATACTATCCGAACGAGAAAAGCTACTATTTTTTCTAGCAAAAGGATGTACGCTTACGTACATTGCCAAAAAACTGGGCAGAAATAAATCCATGATTTCGATGTTACCATTGCTTAACGCATATACAAACAATCACAACCAGTTTGTAGAATATCAAGGAAAAATTTGATATGATGTGAATATCGAGTACCGATATAATTAAATTATAAGATGGTGATTTAATGAATGGAAAAAGGTTGAAAAGTTTACGTGAAGAAAAAGGCCTAACTCAAAAAACGTTAGCAGAACAACTTAATTTAACACCAAAAGCAATTTCATTTTATGAACTTGGCACACGTGAACCCACTGGCAATGCTTTATTAAATATGGCAAAAATTTTAGATACAACAACAGATTATTTATTAGGAAATGATCGCATACCTACACCAACTAATGACATGACTCAATTTCTCTCACAAGAAAGTATTGTTTTTGATGGCAATGTTATCCATCTTACGGATAAAAGCAGAGAAATATTACGTCAGTCTTTAAAGATAGCATTTATGGCTGTCAAAAATCTGAAAGAAGAATAAAATATAAGATTACGTGTATATTATACGTGTATTACAAGGCGATTCGTACTCATTCTTATTCATTTCGGTGCATATCAAATATATGGGCAACAACAATAAAACCCGCACAAACATTGCATTTGTGCGGGTTTTCATATGCATAGATTTTGACGAAAATATACGAAATATTAACGTTTTGAGAACTGAGAAGCCTTGCGGGCTTTTTTCAAGCCGTACTTTCTACGTTCTTTTTCACGCGGGTCACGAGTTAAGAGACCTGCTTTTTTCAGGGACTGACGGAAATCTGCATCAACTTCCAACAGTGCACGGCTAATGCCGTGACGGATTGCGCCAGCCTGGCCGGACGGTCCGCCGCCTTTTACGTCAGCGATTACGTCGTACTGTTCAGTTACGCCTGTCAATACGAGCGGCTGTTTGATGATTAATTCGAGCGTTTTACGGCCGAAATATTCAGTCAATTCTTTTTTATTTACTGTGATTTTACCCTGACCCGGAACCAGACGAACTCTGGCAACGGATGTCTTTCTACGGCCAGTGCCGTAGTACTGTGCTACTGCCATGAAATCTTCCTCCCGGTATGATTAACGAATATCCAATTTTAATTCTTCAGGTTTCTGTGCCTGATGCGGATGTTCTGCACCAGCGTAAACACTGAGTTTACGGTACATCTGTTCACCCAATTTATTTTTCGGCAACATGCCGCGAACAGCCATTTCTACAACACGTTCCGGACGTGTTTCAAGCATATGGCCGGCTTGTGTAAATTTAGCACCGCCGGGATAACCGGAATGACGGAAATATGTTTTCTGGATTAATTTTTTACCAGTTAATTTAACTTTTGCTGCGTTGACTACGATAACATAGTCGCCTGTATCTACATGCGGGGTAAATGTTGGTTTATGTTTTCCCCGAAGAACTTTGGCTACTTCGGCAGCAAGACGGCCTAATGTCTGGCCTTCAGCATCAACAACAAACCATTTACGTTCGATGTTGCCTGCATTAGCCATAAATGTGGTTTTCATGCTGTATAATTCCTCCCTGATACGACTAACTAACCAAGCTTTCGTTTCTTTTTCTCCGGGGCTAAGTGGAGTCCAAGTAAAAAGCTTACCTATTTATTCTACAGATATATAACAACCTTGTCAAGCATTTTTTCTTTTTCACGCTGTATTTCTTCATTGCGTTTTACTTATTCCTGCCATGCCTCTCTGGCCGTATCTACAGCCAGGTATTTCTCCCATACTGCGCGCAGTTCTTTACCATAACAACAAATGGTAACCCTTCTGCACCATACAGCAATAGCCTGCCTGTATGTACCTATGGATTATTTGGGCTGTGCCAACACATCCGTTACGGTATAGCCTGCCTGCACGACCGTTTTAAACAACGTATCATCACTGACTTCACCATCTAACACAACCGTTGCCAGCCCCTTTGGCAAATCCACTTTGACTTTTGCCACACCCGGCACGGCTTTTAGTGCCTGTTTGACATGGTCAGAGCAATTTTGGCAAACCATGCCTGTAATATAAATGTACTTTGTCGGCCCTTCTTCTTTATGAAATAAATGGCTAAAAAATCCCATACTATCTCTCTCCTATCTATTAAATCATTCTTAATTTTCATTATATATTAATCCTAGGGAGAAAGAAAGCCCTGCCGCTACAAAAATCATATGATACTGCGATACGGCCCGGCATGTTTTATTTTACGGGACTTTCATCTATATACATAGCTGCACTGCCGTCACTGCGGCTTTCAATTCGTGCGTGCACGCCTAACGGCAAAAAAAGATTATCTTCTCCATGTCCCACAGGCAGACCAGCAATTGTCGGTTTTCCTGCAAGTTTGGCATAATACTGGAGAACTTCCTCTGTCGTAAAATCACCGGGATCATGGCCGCATTGGACAAACTCGCCATATACCAGGCCTCGAATGCGATGCAATACGCCGCTTTGCCAAAGCTGCTGCATCATGCGGTCTACTCGATAGGCATCTTCGCCGACTTCTTCCAACACCAAGATAGCACCCTCGCCCTGCAGTTCATACGGTGTACCCACAGCAGCGGCCAGTATGGCTAAATTGCCTCCCACTAACATCCCATCTGCATTGCCCGGAACTACGGCTTGCAGTGATTTGCCTGGTGGCATAGGAACTTGTCCCAATGGCTGCCGCGAGGACAGGCCGTTGGCAAATTGCCGCAAGGTATATGCTGATGAAACAGCCGGATTTAACGTACATTCCATTGGCCCATGAATCGTAACAAGATGACTTTTTTCTCCCAGTGCCGTATGCAGCGCTGTAATATCACTAAAGCCGATAAAGAGTTTAGGATGCTTGGCAATCATGGAATAATCCAGTTTATCTAAAATCCGCGCCGAGCCATATCCGCCATTGGCACACAGAATCGCCTGCACATGATCATCTTTAAAATAGTGATTCAGTTCTGCCGCTCGTTCTTCATCCGTACCGGCAAAATACCCATAGTGCCGCGTTGGAGCTTGTACGACATGGTATCCCCAAGACTGCAGCAATTTTACTGTCGGCTGTCTGTCGGCTTCATCTGTAGGGCTTGCAGGTGATACAACAGCAATGGTGTCTCCAGGGCGCAGTGCATTTCCTTTATTACGTTCTGCTGCAGCCGCTAAACTGCTTATATTTCCCAATATACACCAGCATATGCATATCCATAGTATGTTTCGCCACTTCCGCATCCTGCCGTTTTCTCCTTTCTTGTCCCAGTAAAAATGGTACAAAAAAACCGAGGACACATATCCTCGGCTTTCTGTTTAGTAATTCTTACTGTGCTTTAGCAACTTCTACGAGTTTAGCAAAAGCAGCTGCATCGTTGACAGCGAGGTCAGCGAGCATTTTGCGGTCTACGATAACGCCAGCTTTAGTAAGGCCGCAGATGAAACGGCTGTAGCTCATGCCCTGTGCACGAGTTGCTGCATTGATACGAGCAATCCACAATTTACGGAATTCGCGTTTTTTAGCGCGGCGGTCACGACGAGCGTAGAAGAGAGCCTTCATTACGCTTTCGTTAGCTTTTTTGAAAAGACGGCTACGGGTTCCACGATAACCTTTAGCCATTTTTAAGATTTTTTTATGACGAGCGTGTGCTGTAACGCCAACTTTAATTCTAGCCATTAGTCAATTCCTCCAAATCTATATCTAAAAAAACACTCTATACTGCTATTAGATGAACGGGCACATCTTGCGAACGGATTCCGTCATCGTTTTGGAAACGAGCGTAGCTTTTCTCAAGTTACGTTTACGTTTCGGGGATTTGGATTCCAAAATGTGAGATTTATACGGTTTCATACGTTTGATTTTACCAGTACCAGTTGTAGTGAAACGTTTTGCCGCTGCACGGCGGGTTTTTAATTTCGGCATAATATATATTCCTCCTATTACTTCGCTTTGTTGGCAGCGATGACCATGGTCATGTTTCTGCCTTCAATTTTAGGTTCTTTTTCTACATGGGCGGCTTCTTTGAGCTCATCAGCAAAGCGCATCAGCAAGTCCCGCCCTAATTCCGGATGGCTCATTTCGCGGCCGCGGAACATAATGGTAACCTTTACTTTGCTGCCATCGCCTAAAAAGCGTTGTGCTGCTTTCATCTTGACATAGAAGTCATGGTCTTCAATATTCGGACGCAGCTTTACTTCTTTCAGCGTCAAGACTTTTTGTTTTTTCTTAGCTTCTTTTTCCCGTTTCTGCTGTTCATACCGGTATTTACCATAATTCATAATACGGCATACGGGCGGTTTGCCATTGGGTGCTACTTCTACCAAATCCAAGTGGCGTTCTTCTGCAATTTGACGAGCAGAACGCAAAGACATAACACCAAGCTGTTCATTAGAATCACTGACCACGCGGACTTCACGGGCTCTAATTTGATCGTTGACACGTAATTCCTTACTAATTGTCTTTCACCTCCACAAAAAAAAGAACGGATAGCATACACTATCCGCTCGTACGTTTCCGTCATAAACCTTAGTAACACAAAAGCCATGTAAGGTGAGAAGCGGATAGCTTCTGCTTTGTTTTCAACACAAATTATTGTATCATTTCCATTACCGTATGTCAAGCCGTTACGAAAACATTATTGAACGGGATTATCGCATGAAGTATTTCGTCATGATATACCATTTCTCTAAAATGGCAATAATACTACAAACTATAAACTAACAGCTGCAAACAAACAGGGGTTGTCGCTTTACAGCAACACCCCCGTACTCTCTTTATTTATATGCCGGTACATCAGCCCGGTTGCGGTCATATATTTTGCCAATAATCAGGCCGCCGATGAAACCGACGATGAAAACAGGCACCCAGCCAAAACCATATGTCGAGAGCGGTGTCATCGCAACAATCGCTTTAGCAAACGGCAAGCTGCTTAATCCCGGTAAGGATTCAAGCAATGCGTATATCGTAACCAAATATACAGCTCCTTTATGGCCACCGTTCGTTGTAACAGCTTTGCCAATAATGCCCAAGACCATTAATGCAAGGCACGGCGGATAACATACCCCAAAAATCCAGCCAATGTAGGTAACAATGCCATCTACGCCCAGCAAAGCAGTCAATGCCGACAATACGCAGCAGCCAACAGCGACTACTTTATAGGAAATACGTTCCTTGCTAATCGTATTTACAAATTCAGATACAGCAGATATCTGCCCAATAGCTGTCGTCAGGCAGGCTAATACAACGGCAATTCCCATAGGCACCATGACGGCACCGCCAACGCGCTGAATAATTGCCACCAAAAGTTCAGGACGGCCTATATTTTGCGGATAATCACCGCTTACACAGGCACCCATGTACAGCAAGCTGCCATATATAATCAGTAATAAAACAAAGGCAACAACACCGCAGTATGTCAATGTCTTGTTTCGTTCTCCAATCTGCACATAGCCTTTAGCATAAATAGATTTAATAAATACTGTCGCCATAATAAAGCTTACCAATACATCGCCTGTATTATAGCCTCCTAAAAAGGCATTGACAAAGGGCTGGGGCACTGCAGGCGCAACGGGCGTGCCCAAGGGATTAAAAATACCGAGGAACGCGATGACAACCAAAATCAATGCCAGCAACGGCGTTAAATATTTCCCCATGCGATCCATGACATTATTTTGGTCATATGCAAAGAAAAAGGAAATGACAAAATAAGCAACGACAAGCGGAATAAACGGAGCTGCCGGGATATTCCCCTGAATGCCTAACTGAATGGCTGTCGCACACGTTCTGGGAATAGATACAAACGTACATACAATCATCAAAGCTGCCAATAAAATATTGTATGTATATTTGCCGACACGATCTGTGATTTGATGCACATCACCATTTAAGCCAATAATAATTAACGTAAAAATAGGAAGAAAAATACCAGAAAGCGTAAGACCTGCCAAACCAGACAAAAAGTCACTGCCGCTGTTAAGACCTAACTGCGGCGGAAAAATTAAGTTGCCGGCACCAAAATACGTAGCAAAAAAGGCAAACCCTAAAATGAGTATATCCCGAAACCGAATTGCCCCTTTGTTTCCATTACCCATAATACCACTACCTCCTACACAGTAAACTACATAAAATAATAGAACTATAAAGACGCCTGAAATCATTGCAATAAAAAAAAGCTTCCATCCCTCATCTAAGGGACGGAAGCACCGTGATACCACCCAATTTTACTAAATTTTCACAAATTCAGCCTCTTCAGGTACGCAAGCCAAAATGCTTTGAATACCATAGTGCTATAACGGGCACGCCCGGACGGTCTAACAATTCGACCAATCTGCTCAGAGTCCATCTTCACCGAAATTCATTGCATTCCCTCTCACCTGCCGGGAATTTCTCTGGAACAACTCCATCCGCTTACTCTTCTCTTCATTGCAATCATATCAAGTTGACAGCATAAGTTTATCATTATTTTTTTACATTGTCAATGAGTTATGCAGATAATTTTAAACATATTCGTAATTTTTTATGTGTTTTCAAAGAATATAGAAAAATTATAAAAATTGGTTTCAATAGTACGCGTTGTATATGGTAATATACCTTATTATATATCAGGCAATCTATGATAAATGCTATATATCTGTCTTCCATAACCGACTGCCTTCTTGTCAAGTAATCCATTTCAGGTATAAAAAAAGAACCTACTCTGGTAGGTTCTTTCTACGTTTATGGCGGAGAGCGTGGGATTTGAACCCACGATAGAGCGTTAGCCCTATACATGATTTCCAATCATGCTCCTTCAGCCGCTCGGACAGCTCTCCATGGCTTACACATTGTTTCACTATTCAGTTCGTGATGTCCTCGGGATGAACATCCAATGTGTAAATGTGGTCGGGGCGACAGGATTCGAACCTGCGACCTCTTAGTCCCGAACCAAGCGCGCTACCAAACTGCGCTACGCCCCGTCAACCGACTTCTATATAATACCATATTTCCACCAAAAGTCAACGAATTTTTTACAACTTTTTTAAAAAATCCAACTTTTTTTATTTTTCCCGAACCAAACCCTGTCACAGCATGCAAAAACGACCCTTCATACGTTAGATTAGAAATCTAACAATATGAAAGGGCGTACGTTTTCTATGCTGTCACAGCTTCTTCTGTACAACTTATGCAGCTTTGGACTGATGAATCCGTTTCCATATAAAACCGCCTGCCAGTGTAATACACAGCAAGACAATTTTAATTTCCTGCGGATTATCCGCTGCAACCGTAATATACTGCGCCAAATAATGATCGGACGCAGCCATGCCGCCAGCAGCCCATCCTAAAATAGCGCCGCCTACATAGACCAATATAGGGAACTTATTCATGACTTTGGCCACTACTGTACTGCCAAATACGATAATAGGCACAGATATGAGCATCCCCAGCATCAGCAGACCCCAATGGTTATCCGTGACACCGACGATAGCCAATACGTTGTCCAGACTCATGAGCGCGTCTGCCAGCATAATCGTACGAACTGCCGGCCATAATGTTTCTTTCGCTTCTACATGCACGTTTTCTTCCTCTTCCGGCGCCCCAATAAGCTTAATGCCAATACATACTAATAGCAAGCCGCCTACAGTCTTTAAAAACGGTACATGAAACAGCCAAGAAACAATGAAAGCCATAATAAACCGCAGCAAAATGGCACCGCCGGTCCCATATAAAATAGCCTTCTTTTGCAAATGCTTGGGCAAATTTTTGGCTGCCATGCCAATGACAATAGAATTATCTCCGCCTAATGCCAAATCAATTAATATCACTTGAGCAATCATACCAACATCAAACAACAATGTCGTTTCTAATGCTTCCAATATACCATACATCCTCCTTTTCATACATTAGCCCTATTATAAGCTAAAAAGATAGGTAATACAAGCAAAAGGGTCTGCCGCACGAAGCGACAAACCCTTTTTGCTTGCAGTTTTTAATGTATAGTAATACGATGTGATACTTATTTGACAATAACAGATACGCCGTCCGGAATAACCGTAACTTTAGGTTCTGCTACGCCCTTAGCTTTCATAATGTCTTGGGCCATTGCCAAGGCTTCATGAATGTCTTTGGCATATTTCAAATGCATATCTTCTACCATCTGCTGCGGTGCTTTCGTTACCATGATAATAGTATATTTCAAAAGCATGCGAAGCAGGATTTGCGATTCCCACTGGTCAAAAATGGTTTCATCCCGTTTGCGGGCCAATATTTCATCCATTGCCTTTTGAACATCTGTAGCAGCTTTCAGTGTATTGTAGAATGCATCGCCGCCGTGGCCATCCGAGCAAGCCGATACATCAATAATAACACCGCCGTCTTTGCAGGTAGCTTCTGCAGCCGTCATGCCTTTTACAGACTGGTAAATATTTTGGTCGAGCGGGTAGCCGCCGTTGGTCGTAACGACGATATCAGCAGGAATCGGTTTAACGCCTGCTAATTTCAATTCAAAATCAACCCCTGCATAATGGGCTTCTTCACGATTGCCGGCAAATGCTGCGATAACTTTTTTATCTGCATCGATAACGACGTTGCAAATAAATGCTAATTTAGCCGCTTTCGCTGCATACAGCATATCTTCATGAATCGGATTGCCTTTGAGGATACCCGTACGGGCGTTAGGACTATTGATAAATTCCGAGCAATGGTTAGCCAAGACGGTTACTTTGCTGGCAACACCCGGCAAAATAGATTTACGGCCGCCGGACATACCTGCAAAGAAATGCGGTTCAATAAAGCCTTCCGAAATGAGCAGGTCCGTATTGACAGCAACTTTGTTAAGACGGCAGTCACCGCCAGACGGCAGTGTGCCGACACTAATCATATCTTCATCCTTACGGCTGTCATGAACAACAAATTTTTCATGTTCAGCAATTTCTTTACCATATTTGGCAACGAGTTCTTCATGTGTCGTATGGCGATGCATCCCAGTTGCTATCAAAATCGTAATATCAATATCCGGATTTCCTTTGCGAAGTTCAGCCAACAACTGCGGCATAATAATGTGGCTTGGTACAGGACGCGTATGGTCGCTGGAAATAATCGTGCAGGTCTTCTTGCCTTTTGCCAATTCGCTTAATTTAGGGCTGCCAATAGGGTTTGCTAAGGCATCGGCTACTAATTCCGCTTCTGATTTGGGCGCTTTATATTCGTGAGCATGAGATACCAACACACCAGCTACCTGGTTTTCAGGAAGTTCAAACGTAACTTGTTCTTTGCCAAAAGGTACAGAAAATTTTTGCATATTGTTTACCACCTTTCTCATCGTTTCTCAATTTCGTCAACATTCGCGATATGCATATATTCGTGAAATTATTCATAGCTATTGTAAATAATTTCGTATAACCAACAAAAAATTTGTAAAGAGAAAGGGTAAAGCTTTTCAGCTTTACCCTTTACTGCGTATACTACTTTTTATACATATAACTAACGTTATATTTTATTCTTCTACAGGAACTTCTTCGTTGACACTGACAACTTTGCCCGGGTTCATGATATTCTTCGGATCCAAAGCAAGTTTAACAGCTTTCATCAATTTCAGTTCTACAGGATCGGTGTAGTGAGCTAATTTAGCTGCACGTTTGTAACCAATGCCATGTTCACCGGAGAGACGACCGCCGAGTTTGTAAACGAGAGCATAGATTTCGTCCTGGATTTTCGGAAGAACTTCTTCCCATTTTTCCTGAGAGAGATCATCTTTCAAGATATCGATATGGACGTTGCCGTCGCCGCAGTGGCCTGCGCAGTGCATAGCAATGTCATATTTAGCAGCCAATTTAGAAATCTGCTGTACAGCCTGCGGAATATCTGTCATCGGAACAACGATATCTTCCATGGAGAATACTAAGCTGCGAGCACGGTCAGCTTCGAGGTATGCTTTACGGGATTTCCAAATAACAGCCGGGTCAGCAACCAAGGAGTCGATAGCTTTGTTTTCTTCAGCCAATTCAACGATTTTTTCGCACTGATCCATCAATACGTCTTCGTTATCGCCGGCAATCTGAATGATGATGTAGTTGCCGATATCGGATTTTGGCAGTTTTTCGTCCAAGAATACTTCAACCTGTTTGATAGAAGCATTATCCATGAATTCTACGCAAACCGGTGTAATACCTGCGTTCATAACTTTTGGTGTCAAAGCGATAGCATCGTCGAGGTTGTCGAATACAACCAAGAGGTCCTGTTGATATTTCGGCAAAGCAACCAATTTGAGGTAAATCTTTGTGATAATACCAAGTGTACCTTCAGAACCAATGTACAAATGCATGAGCATGTAGCCTGTAGCATTTTTACGGAATTTACCGCCGAGAGTAACAACTTCACCGCTCGGAGTAACAACTTCAATACCCATAACCTGGTCACGAGTTACGCCATATTTAACAGCACGGTTGCCGCCAGCGTTCGTTGCAACGTTGCCGCCGATGAAGCAGGAATCCCCACTGCAGGGGTCGCCGCCGTAGAAGAGGCCTTCTTTTTGAACTTCGGACTGAAGAACGGAAGTCGTAACGCCCGGTTCGGTAACGCAAACCATGTTCTGTTTATCGATTTCAATGATTTTGTTCATGCGTTCGATAGAAATGATAACGCCGCCGAATGTTGCAACAGCACCTACAGCAAGGCCTGTACCAGCAGCACGTGGTACCATAACTACGTCGTTGTCATAACATACTTTAACAACTTTAGCTACTTCTTCAGTTGTTGCCGGGAGAACTACTACCTGCGGCATTTTTACATAATGAGGATCAGTTACTTCGTCATGGGAATACGGTTCGAGCTTATCAGCATCGGTGTATACGTATTTTTCACCAACAATTTTCTTAAATTCTTCAATCATTTCCGGGGTAACTTTACCTTTTGCCATAATACATAACCTCCAAACAAAAATAAGAATTTTAATAAGGACTGACATCTATCACTTTAACCGTTACCGGTGTAAAGACATAAATACATAACAGCCTGATGATTCCGCGCTAAGGTGTAAACCTCTAATAGCGTTTACAGAAAAGCCATTAGATTAATACTACATATCGTTTAGCTTTCCTTTTTCGAGTATTATTATACTCTATTCCCCTTCAAGTGTAAATTACATTTGCACATTTTAGACATATATCTTTCGTATCGCGCATAGTCATGTTATTACATTACTGCATAGTAACAATTTATTTTTATTAATAAATGGGCCAATATATAAAAATTTTAATATTGTTATTTTTTTCTCATTCTTCTATAACTTTAGGTAATTATTATCGATTCTATATTGTGATTACAATCTTATTTTGCATTTGCCAATTTCTGTCAAAAAAAAGAGACACAGCAACATTTCTGTATCTCTTCCTTCTTTTTACATATTTTTATTTTTTTCGGCTGAAGCAATCACAGCTTCTGTAACGGCTGCCCGAAAACCTCTGTTTTCCAGCGTCTTAACCGCTTCTATAGTCGTCCCGCTTGGCGAGCAAACATCATCTTTCAATTTTCCCGGATGTTCTCCTGTTTCCAAGACCATTTTGGCAGCTCCCAAAACTGTCTGGGCTGCAAACGTATAAGCCATCGGGCGCGGCATGCCTTCCAGCACTGCACCATCAGCCAATGCTTCGATAAACATATATACATACGCCGGACCGCTGCCGCTGAGACCGCATACCGCATCAATCAGTTTTTCATCTACTAATTCTGCTTTGCCAAAGCTATTGAAAATATCCAGGACAGCCTGTGTTTCTTCTGCGGACACCTGGTCGTTAACGGATACAGATGCCATGCCTTCTCCCACCATCGACGGCGTATTAGGCATAATCCGTACAATTTTCATATGAGCTGGCAAATGCGATGCCAGCTGTTTCATAGTCAGCCCAGCAGCAATCGAAATAACAACGGTATGGTCTGTCACATGTTCTTTTATTTCTGTCAATGAAACCGGCATGACGTACGGTTTGACTGCCATAATCAATCCTTGTGATTTTTCAGCCAGTTCTGCTGCTGTATCTACAACAGTAACGCCCGTTTCTTTAGCCAAGGCTTCTGCTTTGGCCTTATGAATATTATATACATATATATTAGCAGGCGGAATTAACCCGGATGCAGCTAATCCCTTGGCAATCGCCCTTCCCATATTGCCGGTTCCGCATATACCAATCGTCTTAAACATGTTTCATCTGCCTCCTTTTTAAAGAAAAAGCCGGTATCTTTTCATTATATACCGGCTTCCTTGTCTTATATTTTCTTTATGATGTTCTTACTGTTTTGCGCCTACTTCATCAATAGCGGCTTTGATTTTAGCTGCTAAACCCGTGATTTTGGATTTGGAAACAGAGCATACAGCTAAACGAATGCCATTGTTGAGTGGTACGAGGAAAATATTTTCCTTTTCCATAAAGTCGCAGACTTTCTGAGAGCCTTCCATAGGAATCGTAATAAAGAAACCAGAAAGATACGGCAGGTATTTCAAGCCGCATGCCGTAGCTTCTTTCATAAAAATAGCTGCGCGTTCTTTGATCAGTTTAAAGTATTTAGCACGTTCTGCATCCAACTGTGCGACTTTAGCCGGATCTTTGCAGATATTGGCCATCGCTTTCATGGCAGCACTATTGGAGTTGGACCATGTAGCACGACTTGTATATTGGTTGATAGCTACAAATTCATTGGCAACATCTTCATTAGCTGTTACGCAAATCATCGCTCCCATACGCTGGCCATACATCGTAAACCCTTTACTGCAGGTATACGACACAACAACTAAGATATTGTCCGGCAGGTTGCCGAATTTTTTGAAGAATTTGCGGCATTCCTGTTTTTCGCCGCTGTAATCCAAATACGCAACATCTGATACAAAAATAATATTTTTATCTTTTCCTTTAACGACTTCTTTTAAGAAATCCAATACATGATCCCAATCCGTATCGGATAAAGCAAATCCCGTCGGGTTATTAGCTGGTGAATTCATAATAATAACCGTATTATACTGTTTGTCGACGAGTTCCTGTACATTTTCTTTGAAGCTTTCCAAATTAAATGTGCCGTCTGCCGTAAGCAGTGAAAATTCGCGAAGCTTCCGGCCGTTATCCTTGCACATAGAACCATAGGCGCCCCAGTGATAATCACTCGTAAGGATTTCGTCGCCCCATTCAGAATAGTTGTGGATGACATGATGCAGTACGCCGGAACCGCCGGATGTAGCACAAGCACGGATATAGCCGTCTGGACGGGATTCACCAAAACACTGGTCAATGGCAGCGTTTAAGTAATCCGGATACCCTTGAATCGGCGCATATGCGACAATTTCTTTAGGCGTTAATTCTTTATACGCCTTTTGAACGACATCCAGCATGACCAAATCGCCGTTTTCATCCAAAAGAGAACCAACAGTACCATTAATAACTTTGTCGTTGCCTAATTTTTCAGCAAGTGCCACAGCACGGTTGTTAGCACCAAAAATCTTATCTTCAGCAAATTTACCTTTAGCTTGCGGTGCAGCTACGCTCATTACCATGAAAATCAACTCCCCATTTATGTTTACTCCTCATTTATACCACAATCAAGGCTATATGACAACAAGCACATACATATTTATGTTATGTATTCAAAATACAATTAGAAAACAGTTGTATAATGCGCTGTTTTATGTTATTTTTATGAAGTTATAAAAAACTTATAAATGCAGATATAAATCGGGGTAAATTCGAAATAATTTTACTTTATTTTTATAAATTTATTGATATTATTCAGTTTTTATAGTAAACTAAATTGAACATAACCATAAATAAGAAAAGGGGGCTATTATTTTTCATTATTTATTTAACAAAAGGAGTTGATGTTATGTCATTTTTTAGTACAAAATCTATTGCACAGCTTCATGCAGATGCTGAAAATTCAAACCTTAGTAAAAACCTAAGTGCATTAGATTTAACATTTCTGGGAGTCGGAGGTATTATCGGTGCCGGAATCTTTGTGCTGACAGGGATTGCCGCTGCCAAGTACGCCGGTCCGGCCATTTCCATTTCCTTCGCGTTAGCCGGTATCTTGTGTATCCTTGTCGGCTTGGCGTACAGTGAATTCGCTTCTATGATTCCTTCGTCAGGCAGCGTATATTCTTACACCTTTGCTTCTCTCGGTGAAGGGCTGGCGTTTCTGACCGGCTGGTCACTGCTGTTGGGCTATACCGTTACAGGCAGCGCTGTTGCCGTCGGCTTTTCCGGCTATCTGGCAGGGATTTGCAAATCTTACGGGTATATTATTCCGGAAGTCCTGCTGAAAACACCGGCAGAAGGCGGCATTATCAATCTTCCTGCAGTCATCATTATTTTATTACTGGCATTAGTTCTTATCAGAGGTACAAAACAAAGTGCCAAGCTGAATACTATTCTTGTCTTTGTTACATTGGCTGCTATTATCTCCTTTGTCTGTATCGCAACGCCGCATGTCGATATTACCAATTTTGAACCCTTTGCGCCTTTTGGTGTCCAAGGAATACTCAGTGGCACAGCCATCGTTTTCTTCTCGTACATGGGCTTTGATGCCGTTGCCACATCAGCAGAAGAATGCAAAAAACCGGAACGTGATTTGCCTATCGGCATTATTCTTTCCGTATTCATCTGCATGTGCTTGTACATTTCCATGGGGCTGTCCCTGACCGGCGCCATCAATTACACCCAGCTGAATACGCCGGAACCAGTAGCCTATGCGCTGCGTATACTGCATTGGCCGGGTGTTGCGAATCTCGTCGCCGTCGGTGCCATTGCCGGTATCATTACGACGCTGATTGTCTATCTCTTTGGTCAGGCGCGCATCTTCTTCGCTGTTTCCCGTGATGGCCTGTTACCGGCTGGAATCGGCAAGATTCATCCTAAATACCATACACCGTATCTGGTAACTATCATCGGTGCTATCACCATTGCTATTATCGCCGGTTTTGTACCGCTGATGCATATTGTTGAATTATCCAACACAGGCGTTCTCGCTGTCTTTCTTCTTAATTTTATCAGCCTCTGGAACATGCGCAAAAAACATCCGGAAATTCCGCGCAAATTCCACTGCCCCTGCCTGCCTGTTGTCGCTGTCGTCGGCATTATTGTTTGCGGCTATTTAATTTATGCCTTGTCCACGCTGACTCATATTCTCTTTGCCGTATGGATGGTTTTCGGATTCTTTATTTATAAACTCTACGGCAGCAAACACAGCACTATAACTAATGATTAATAATACTCGCATATAAACAACCGTAACCTCACGGAATATATCCTGAGGTTACGGTTGTTTTTGTTATTAATACAAGCAGAGAATAAGGCATTCTATAGGAAAAACCATAGAACTTACGGACAAGATGATATGCCCCTCAATCGTTAGATTTTAGGTCTGACAATTTTTCAGGGGACAGTTCACTTTTTCATACGTCTATGGCTTTTGATTTTATATTTGCGCTTTACACTGAATACGGATTTTATGCTGCCAGTAATAATACTGCTTGATGAGCTGCATCCAGTGTTTCATCCTTACCTCGCGTGTTATTTTCTTGGTATCCAAAGACATACTACAAAAAAAGAACTCACACATTCTCGTGTGAGTTCTTTGTAAATCAGCGGCTTCCTATCCTCCCAGGGAGCCTCCCCCCAAGTACTTTCGGCGTTTGCAGGCTTAACTGCTGTGTTCGGCATGGGAACAGGTGGATCCCTGCAGCCATCGCCACTGAATTTCTTGTTTCAGGATTTCGTATCCTGACAACTGCATAAAAAGTATTCTTTCTTAACGTTCCTTCTATTCTCGAAGTCAAGTCC
>CAKPVJ010000040.1 GCA_934193515.1 uncultured Megasphaera sp.
TGCAAACACCATTATAGCAGAGATCCATGTGTCATTTTTATTTCAAGTTATTGTTGCACTTAGATTGTAAATCCGCCGTTCAAATCATTGTATTCATAGTTTTTAACCTATCTTTACGGGTATTCTTTTCCTTGTTCTGTATCAGTTGACATATACACCCGCATCCATGTAAAATAATATTCAAGGCACTACAAGTAACGGTAGGCGGTTTTTGTGTCCCTCATTCTGTATAGAATGGGGGTGATGATTATGTATAATTTGTTCATCATGCTTTATATTTTTATGATGTTGCTTATTATCTTAGTTGTCGTTTTAAAACGCAAATAAACCGCCCTATCTAGTTGGCTACTACAATGGCGGTTTATTTACCAAAATTATAGGGACACTAGAACCGTTTATCGTTGTAGTGTCTTTTTCTATGCTTATTATAATCTGTTATCCTGCATAACGTCAAGTGGTTTCTTGCGGATCTTACATATCAGGCTTAACAAGAATATATATACGCCCAAAACAAACGATGGCAAGATTTCATTTTTCCATTCATACATTTTTTATCATTCTCATTCGTTTGTGCCGCATTTCCCATTCCAAACTTTATTATACCGGTGCTTATAAACTTTAGTATAATCACTTATAAATAAGCCCCCTCCTTTTAGCTTCGTTAGCTGCAGGAGGGGGTGTTTGAAATTATACAGGTACAGAACTACATAACGTCCAACTGTACAAAGTTTTCGCCAAAACGCAAATATTCGCCTTGCGGTAATTTATATGCCGTAGATACTACACCTGCTTCTGTAGGAATGCTTGGGGTGGATTCCAGGCCGTAGGTCTGCGCATAGGTTTCAGCTGTGCTTTCGGCAGTTAAGCCGGATTTATCAAATTTTAAGTCACTGCCTTTATACATGCGAATGGCCATAACAATGCCGCCCTGCAGGTATACATCCATATGATGCGCACCATATGCCCAGCGTTCCATGCCTTGGTCTTCTTTGACAGTATCCGGCTGCTGATATGCCGCTTCCAAATCGGCTTTAGTCATGCCAATATATATGCCGCCTATGGATTCGTTATATTCTGGCTGTACAGACCGGCGCAGCGGCATTTTGTCATCGACAATCAGATACTGGTGGGATTTATGGCCCAACAAATCCAATTTCATCGACCGCTGTCCTTCTGATTCTGTTACTTGAAAATGGCCTGTCCGCGGATAATCATACGTACAACCTTTATCCGCTGTTACGGCACAGCCGTTAATCGTACTGCCCTGTACAGTCATGACCAAATTGCCTTTAATGCTGTACCATTCTCCTTCTGCCGGTTCCAGCCAGGCCGCTGCCTGAAAATCCGTTGTTTCCGGCGTAACGGTTTGAATGGTTACTGTCGCCGTATTGGCATCAGCCGTTTCATTTGCCTCTTCTGCCGCGCAAATCATCGGCACGCTCAATGCCATCATTGCGCCAATCATCATGCCTTTCACTAAACGTTTCACAATATGTCGCTCCCTTATGATAAATGAATACATCCTGTTTGCAAAAGAATATTATACGCTCCTCTAAAGCGGAAAACAACTGCTCCCCCAGGGAATTACCACCATCTTTTTCACTTTTCTTCGCTTTTATAGGGTATAATAAAAACAAATCTATCAGGGGGCTCAAATTACATGAATATCACAGTCTATTGCGGTGCCAGTTTAGGAAACAAGGACATATACAGAAAAAAAGCCAGCGAATTGGGAACATGGATAGGGACGCATCATCACACGCTGGTGTATGGCGGCGGCCGGACCGGTCTGATGGGAATCGTTGCTGACGCAGTTCTTCAGGCAGGCGGCAAGGTCATCGGCATTATCCCAACGTTTTTAAAAACACCGGAAGAAGCACATACGGCTTTGACACAGTTGATTACAGTAGAAACGATGGCCGAACGCAAAACCAATATGCTCTCATTAGGCGATGCCTATATTGCCCTGCCTGGCGGGCTGGGTACACTAGAAGAAATTACAGAAGCGATTTCCGCGGCGCGTCTGGGTCTTCACGACAACCCATGCATTATCTATAATATCAATAATGTATACGCATATTTAAAAAATCAATTAGACAGTATGACGGATGAAGGTTTTCTCACCCCACAAGGCCGCAGCACGGTTCACTTTGTTGACACATTATTCCAAATGGAATCCATCTTAGCACAGAAATAAGGTGATTTTCTTGCTGTTTAAACAACTGCAATACTTCTTATCTGTCGTCGATAATCACAGTTTCACTGAAACAGCCAATCAATGTTATATTTCTCAATCTGTTATTTCCCAGCAAATACAAGCCTTGGAAAAAGATTGGGAAATCCTGCTCATCAAACGATTGCCGAGTTTTCGCAGCTGTATCCGGAAATTTCGCTTTCTATCGTTACAGGTACACATGAAGAACTATATACACTGCTGCGCATCGGCGGCGCAGACCTTATCGTAAACGACCAGCGCCATGCATCTTCTGACGAATACATGAATTTCCAATTACTGCAGTGCGGCTGTTATATTGAAATATCTTCACATGTACCGCTTAGTACACAGCAGCATGTAACGCTTGACGACGTTTGCATGACACCCTGCATTTTGATTTTTTCCCGCGAACAGCAAAACGCAGAAGAAGAATATGATAAAAATACGAAAGAACACCGTAATTATTATATTGAAGAAATTGCATATATGCTGCGTAATTTACTACTGCACCACAGCTAACCCAACAGTACACAAAAAGCTGCTGCATGAAGCTTGTTTGCTTGCATGCTGCAGCTTTTTATCGTCTAGTGTGGTTGTTTCGTTTTCTATTTATGCTTTATGATGACTGTCCAAAAACGCCTGCAGCCGTTCCATAGAAGTGTTGATAATCTGTGTTTCCGGAATGCCAGCTTCTTCTACTAAAGGCAGCGCATAGTCAAAAATCCCCAGCCGTTTATGATAGTGGGCATCGGAATTGATGCTGATCAGTGCGCCATATTTTTTTACTGCCCGCAGCAGTTCTCTGCAAATGGGTTCACTGCCTGGGCGAGCCTGTGGAGAACTGTCGTTGATTTCAATGGCTTTATGATACTGAACGGCAGCCTGCACGACAGCCTCTACATCAATGGGATACTTAGGGCTGTCCGGATGCCCCAATATATCTACATACGGATTTTTTAACCCTTGAATCAACATATTCGTAACTTCGTCACGACTGCCTGTCGGTGAACAGTCCGTGTGACAGCTGGCAATGACAATATCGAGTTTAGATAATTGTTCCAGCGTAAAATCCAATGTCCCATCCAGATTCATATAATTGGCTTCTGTCCCGCAGTATACTTTGACGCCGTTAAATTCCCGCGGAATATCCCGATAGGTATTGAAATAACTCCAGCTGACGCTGCCGGGGTAGCCAATGCCATGTTCCGTCAGCCCTATAGCTGATAATCCTTTGTCTGCCGCTTCCTGCATGACTTCCGTAACCGTGCTGAAGCCGTGTCCGCAGGCAATCGTATGTGTGTGCAAATCAGCTATCATATGTATATGTCCCATATATACTTCCTCCTAATGTATAAGATTACTTTCTGTTATTATACCATAAATATCATCAACATAGAATCAATATGCTCATTATATATTCACCATTTTTGATTATGACATGGATATATTATAATCGCATTTGTTTTTCTTATGCGATATATTATAAAACGAAATTGCTCTTTCGCAGTAAATTGTATACAATACAACCATCACCAAGAGCTCTGCTGGCAACTTATTTACAGGAGGTATTATATTATGAAAGACGTTATGATATTAACAGGAGCCGGTCAAATCGGCATGGCAATCGCCCGCCGTATGGGGTGCGGCATGAAGATTATCATTGGCGATAAAAACCGCAGTCACGCTCAGGAAACTGCTAAAATAATGGAACAAGCCGGGTTTGATACTGTATCATTGGAGATAGATATCTCATCCCGTTCTTTATACAACATATGCTCCGCTGTGCTCAATCCTATGGCAATATTACGATGTTTATCAACGCTGCCGGCGTATCTCCCAGCCAGGCATCTATTGAAACCATCCTCAATGTCGATTTATACGGCACAGCCGTTTTACTGGAAGAAGTGGGCCGCGTGATAGCTGAAGGCGGGGTCGGCGTCACAATTTCCAGCCAGTCCGGTCATCGCCTGCCTGCCCTGACGCCCGAAGAAGACGAAGCGCTGGCCATGACGCCAACGGAAGAACTTTTGTCACTCGACATACTGCAGCCCAGCCATATTCGCGACACGCTCCATGCGTATCAGCTTGCCAAACGCTGCAACGTCAAACGGGTCATGGCTGAATCCGTCAAATGGGGCAGCCGCGGTGCCCGCATCAATTCTATTTCACCCGGCATTATTGTAACCCCGTTGGCATTAGATGAATTTAACGGCCCTCGCGGTGCTTTCTACAAAAACATGTTTGCCAACTGCCCAGCCAAACGCCCCGGCACAGCTGATGAAGTAGCCAATGTGGCCGCGCTCCTCATGAGCCGCCAAGGCAATTTCATTACCGGCTCTGATTTTCTAATCGACGGCGGCGCAACGGCTTCCTATTTCTATGGGCCGTTACGACCAAATAAAAAATAAGTTGTGCTTGAATACCAAAACACATCCTATGAATAAAAAGAACAGCCATATATAGGCAATGCATTAAGAAAATGCAGACAACTGCCTTATGTGGCTGTTTGTATATTCACACACATTTAAAAAAAAGAATTATGAAAGAAATATATACCCCCAAAAACAAAAGAAACCCATGAAACGCGGAAATCCATCGTTTCATGGGTTTTTATACTGTTATTATTCTGCTGTATACGGAAGCAAAGCAATAGCTCTTGCACGTTTGATAGCAACAGTAAGTTTACGCTGATGTTTAGCGCAAACGCCGGAAATACGGCGCGGCAAAATTTTACCACGTTCTGTTGTGAAACGGCGAAGTTTTGCAATATCTTTGTAGTCAATCTGTTCAGCATGATCTACGCAGAAATTGCATACTTTTCTTCTCGGTTTTCTTGAGCGTTCTCTTCTCATGTATAGTTCCTCCTTCAAAATTTAGAAGGGTTGTGTTTGACATTAAAATGGGATTTCTTCATCACTTGCATCAGAACCCATGCTGCTAAAGCTGGTGTTCGGTGCTGCTGGTTTCGGCTGCGGAGCACTTGCGTGCTGTGCCGGAGCCTGTGCATGTTCTGCTCCCAACGCCTGGGCAACTAAGTCGCAAACGACTTCTGTACGATATCGTTTTTGGCCGTCCGGTGTTTCATAGGAACGCACGGAAATACGTCCCTGTACAAAAACCCGGCTGCCTTTTGACAAGCTGTTGCCGCAGTTTTCCGCCAAATTACCCCAAGCAACACAAGGAATAAAATCAGTTAATTCTCGCTGTTCTGTACTGCCCGCCGGAATATAGGTCCGTGTGCATGCCACAGTAAACATTGCTACGGCTCTGCCTGTTTTCGTGAAACGAATTTCAGGATCTCGAGCTAAGTTTCCCAATAATTGTACTGAATTCATACCTTTGCGCCTCCGGTTATTCGTCGATCTTGACGATCAAGTGTTTCAGGATTTCGTCGCGGATTTTCATAACGCGGTCGATTTCTTTGATAGTAGCAGGTTCTGCTTCAAAGTTAATCAATACATAGTAGCCATCTGCCTGTTTTTTAACAGGATATGCCAAATGACGTTTACCCCAACGATCTACCTTTTCAATATTGCAGCCGTTTTTTGTCAACAAATCAGATACGAATGTAACGATAGGATCTACTTCTGTTTCTTCGAGCGGTTTTGCAATAAACATGACTTCGTACTTGTTCACGAAATCACCTCCTCTTTTGGACATATGACCCTTCCCTAAGAAGGGTTAGGAGCTTGACACAATTCAAGCTTTTATATTATATCATCCCATTATGTCTATTTCAACTCTTTTTTTCAGAATTTATTCATGATATAGTCGTAATATCTTACAAATTTCGCAAGTATCTATGTCTGAGGTGAAAGACAATGACTCTATTTCGTTCGTCCAAAACAGCGATGATTGCTGCCGATATTACGCTTCTCCTCGTCGCTGCCATTTGGGGCGGCGGGTTTATTGCCGCTAAAGAAGCCCTGACAACGATGACGCCTTTTGGCATTTTAAGTACGCGCTTCTTGTTATCAAGTGCCGTTCTGCTGATTTTATTTTTTCCGGCCATTCGCACTTGCAGCAAAAAAGACATCCAATTTGGCGTGATTATCGGCATCATTCAATATATTTCCTTTATGTTTCAATTAAAGGGATTGGCATTGACGACTGTAGAAAAGCAATCGTTTTTGGTAACCGCGTATGTCATTTTTGTTCCCTTTTTTTCTTGGATAGCTACGCGAAAGGCTATCCGCAGGCGAGATATTCTCTGTGCCCTCTTAGCCTTTGTTGGCCTGGGGCTCTTGTGCCTGCATTCGGGAAACTTCGTGCCCAATACCGGCGACCTGCTTTCCCTTGGCTTTGCTGTTGGCTTTGCCGTACAAATCGTGTATGTCGGAAATTTCGTTAAAAACGCAAATATCTTTGCCATGACGTGCATTCAGTTTTTGACTACAGGCCTGCTCGCCCTTCCGTTTCTCGATGTTTCCGGTTTGCTGTCTGCCGACACAGCTGCCATCTACGGCATCGCCTATCTTGTCCTTTTCAACACGGCGTTTGCTTTCTTGGCACAAAACATAGCCCAGCAGTATACGACAGATGCGCATGCGTCCCTGCTCATTTCGTTGGAATCTGTCTTTGGCTTTCTGCTGGCTGTCTGGTTTTACCAAGACGCCGTTACGCTGCAGGAACTCTGTGGCTGCACGCTGATGATGACAGCCATCATTCTTTCCAAACTAAGCGGCAAAAACTGACTATTTCTGCTAAATGAATAGAATAGCCGTTTTCGTTCTTTGTTTGAAGTTTGAAGAAAATAAATAATAAACGGGCTGTAACAAAATGGACTAAAAATTTTGTTACAACCCGTTTTTTACTGCTATGGGGGTATTACATTACAGTGTCAAGCTGCACACTGGATGGTCTTTATCTACAGCACCGGTAATGACTTCACAGTGAAATATATGCTGCAGTATATCTGCCAATTCGTTTCGTACCTGGTCTACTTGTTCACGATTCACATCGGTAAAGCCGTCGATAGGGAAAAACACATACTGCGTATCTTCTGTAATTTTTCCGTATTCACTTTGCCGCCATGTCCAGCGCCGTGTTCGTACTTCGTGGCCGACAACATAGACTGCTTCGCCTGCCGGTACCGCTTCTGCTTCCACTGCGCCAAACGGCACAAACGTGTCGCCTTCCACAGCATACCGCATTTCAATATCTTCGGATGAACGGCCCAAATCATGCGTTCCCATAGGAATGACATGCGCTAGGGATACAGCATTATTCAAATCTACCAACGGATTGATATATGGCATGTCTTTTCCTTTGCTGATACGGGAAAATATGGCTTCTACGGAGCAGGGAAAGCGGTTGGGATTCAATCCCAATGCCCGAAAAGCATCCCGGTACGGCGCGATTTCCGGAGCCTTTTTGACTGCCGTATCAGCAAACCGCTGCTGGGCTGCTGCCACAGCCTGACAGAGCTTTTCTTCAATTTCCGGATACTCTCTGTGATTATCGACCCCTTTGGCAGCTACGACGCCAATATACAAATTGGGGATTTTTTCAAATATGTCGGATGCTACTTTAAAATTCATATGCGTCCCTCTCCTTTACTTCAACGTAAACTGTTTATACCTAGTACTGTACCATATGAAAGCAGATATATACAATACATCGATGTATATACGCTATAAAAGAAGACCGGGCTTTCGAAAAGTTATTGGCTATTGCTATGGATAATACATAGAATCATGCTATAATCAAACCAATATTACGTAATATATTTAGACAAGGACACCCGTTATGACTATACAGGATTTTTTAATGACGTATACCAGAAAAACAATTGCATTGGATACGCTGGAAAAAGCTTTCTTTTCAGAATCTCCCACCCTTTTTGTACAGCAAATACGGGAATTAGAAAATACGCATATCCTGAAAGGCATCAAATCGCAGGGGATGTATGCCAACGGATTATACCGAAAATACACCATTAACGCGCATGCGTTATACGCTCCCATTATCGAAAAAATCCAGTCGGATGCATTGGCACTGCATATTTCCGGTTCTCTGGACATTTCCTGGTATTACACAAAACCACTTGCCTATTGGCAGCAAGACTGTCAGGATATTCAAAAATTAGACACCTATCTTAAAACACATTTTTCTATTCCGCCGGCCTCACTGCAGCAGCGCTCTTATGATATTTTTGGTGACGAAAAACTGTTGACAAAACAGGGCATTTCTTTACTCAGCCGTGTTCAAATCACGCTGGCCTCCCTGCATATTATCGACGAATACGACCCGCTTATGCTGGCATTTCATCCCATGCCGAATACCTCAACGTCTCTATATCACTTCATTGTCGAAAATAAGGCACCGTATTTTCGCCTGCTTCCGCAGCTTTCTCAAACGCATTGGACATCCCTGATTTTGGGATATGGATGGAAAATCGTCGGCAATCTTTGCTTGCTTCCGCAGCAATGCGGCTGGCCACAGGCCCATCATATCTGCTGGTATTTTGGCGATTTTGACTGGGAAGGGCTGCGTATCTGGCATGCGCTGGCCGAACAGTCATCTCCTATAACCGTTCGGCTGGCTGTACCATTTTACCGAAAATTTTTGACGCATACGCCAAGCAAGGGCAAAGAAAACCAACAGCCAGCTCCATCCGTTTTTAATGATTTTTTACAACATTTTTCATTGGATGAGCAAGAACAGTTTCGCCGTATACTGCAGACCGGCTGTTACTATCCGCAGGAAACATTGACTGTTCAAGATATGCTGCCATGTATAAAGGAGCTTACTTATGAAACTTGAAAATTTTTCAGAACGCATGTCTCGTATTTTACTAATGGCACCTTTGTACCAATTAGGAAAACGCAGGCTGCCGCAAGCAAACTCATCAACCGTATCTTGTATGGAATTAGGCTTAATGACGCTGCTTTTCTTTTTTGAAACGATGCTGGACGGCAAAAAAAAGGCCGGCATTCGTGATTTAGCCGCCTTTTTACAGGAACAGACGGCTTCTTCTCTCTTTTCTGATTTTGCAGCATATGAAAAATTAGCCCGCGACATCATTGCCGTCTTTCGTCCGCCTACAGGCAAACGAAATGAGGAACATTTTTATGACTGGGTCAACCACATCCCCGCTTCTGTCCAGTATTCGTATCTAAAAGCAGACAAGGCAAATCTTTCTTCTAATGAACAATATTACGTGCTGGATGAGCAAGGGTTGGAACTCATTTTTGCTACAAAAGAATATTTCAATGAATATCAGCTCTCCATCAATCAGCTTATATTACGCAAACAGCTGGAAAAAGGGCAGTTTGTTCTCGCTTTGCGTCAAGTAGAGGAAATGCGTCTGGATGTAGAAACACTGCGAAACCGCATGCATCATATCCAACAAGAAATTCACCGCAGTATCGTTTCTGAAGAAACACTGCAGCGGTATCGTAAAATTGTAACGGATATGAATCAACGTCTAAAAAGCGAAGAAGACGAATTTAAAGAGCTAAAATCTTTTATCAATGAAACTAAAAAACGTATTCATGACAACGTCGATAAAGACCCGGAACGCCGGGCGTATGAAAATATTCTGGATGTAGAACGAAGATTGGATGCAGTCCATGCCGCACATCGCGGTCTTTTGCAGCTCGGTATCGATTTAGGAACCTCTGCCTTGACAGCTGCCGAAGAGGCGTTATATTTTTCCGGCATTGACAGTTTCAATTTTAATGATGAAATTACAAACCGCATGTTTGCATCTCCGTTGCCTTTGACGGCATCACGCCGAGTAATAGAACCTTTTTTGCCGCTGGAGCAATGTACCGTTTGGTCGCCTCTTGCTGTTTTCTTTCCCCAACGCTTAGAACGGCTGGAACGGGAAAATACACAGGAAGAATTTCCTGATTGGGAAGAAAAAGAGTGGAATGAAAAAATACTGCACAATATACAGCAGCACTATGCAGCTATTACTGCAGACTTGCTGGCTCATCTGCAGCAAAAGCGCACAACAACGTTAAAAGCGTTTCTTTCGTATGAAGAAACCCATCACCCGTCATTATGCCATAACCGTCAATTCTATATCTTCTGGATGCTTCTTCATCGCAAAGGAACACTTCTTTTAACGAGCGACCAATTGACACCCAACTCCATATATGCAGGTATTCTCACTATTTCTCCTTCGCTGCAGGAAATATCCGTAACAGAATGTTCCGGTATACTACAGTTTGCAACCTATACTATCAGCAATATGACTATCAAGGTGGTGACTCATTCATAATGGAATATACAGATGAAATTATACAAACAGCCTTTCAAATCTACACTAAACTTGCCAGTCAAGGGCAAATTTTAAAGTCAGAAAGCGGCAGATATTTGGACGATGAAGAAGTTCGCTCACTTACCAATGCCTATGCCCAAGCCGTACAGTGCACCATTATTTATGATGCAGTGTATTTGTATTTAGTTCCCATTGCTGTCGATTCCCCATTTCATATGCGTAACGATACCATAAAAAAAGAATATTTGACAGCAAAATCCGTCAACATGGATATTTATCTGATGTATTTGTCCATTATCGTCCTGTTTGGCATTTTTTATGACAGTTATCAGTCTACAGAACCGCTGCAGTTTGTTTCCCTATCTCGTTGGCTTGATGAAATGAATCAACGTATGGATACACTGCAGCGATATGATCCGGTGCTCTTACGTCAAGCAGAAACAGAACAAAATATAAACTGGATTTCTCTGCTAAAAAAATGGGCGGATATGGACAGCATTAAAGAAACTGTAAAAAAGCAGGATGCTCGCACCAACAGCCGCCTGAGTTTTTTAATAATGGCCAAAAATTTTCTGATTCGGCAGCAGCTGCTGCACGACGTCGGCAATGATGAGTTAGTACTCACAGAAAAAGCAAAAACAATTATCGTCACATATTATATGGAAGAAGAATATAATCGGGGCATTATGAATTTCATGTATCAGCTAGACCATAAGGAGGAGATCAATCATGCCGTCCATCAGTAGAATCCGTTTCACCAATATTATCTACGACAATGGCAACAAGCGATATCTTGATACAACATTTCGCTTCGACGGATATAATGGTATTTTGCTTTTGGAAAATGGTGCCGGTAAAACCGTATTTGTACAGACCGCACTGCAAGCCGTTTTGCCAAGAAAAACAGTGGCCCAGCGCAAAATCCAAGAAACGCTGCTGCTCAATAATAATATTGCTCATATTGCCATAGAATGGATTTTAAGCGAACAGCCGCGGCGGTATGCCCTGACAGCCGTATCTTTGTTTATGAATACTCACGATACGCTTGCATCACAAGAATTTGCCATGGAATACACCGCCTCTTCACCGGTCCGGCTGGATACGCTTCCTTTTACGCATAAAGAAGAAGGCCGGGAACGACCAGCTACCAAAGAAGAAATGGCATCTTGGTATCGTTCAATCGCCGCAAAAAAAATGACGGCCAGATTTTTTTCAGAAAACGATTCGTTACTGTCCTATTATCAATACTTGGAAGAAAATTTTAAAATTATTGCTTCTGAATGGAATAAAATTGCTTCCATTAATGAAACAGAAGGCGGTGTTGAAGCATACTTCGAAAACTGCCATACAACCAACGAGCTGGTAGACAGACTGCTGATTCCCACGATAGAAGAAGGCTGTACCGCCGCATCCGGCAAAGAAAAGAACAATGGGTTTGTCGAATTATTTGAAAAACAGCGGGAACATTTCAAAAAACAGCGCATATTGCAAAAACGAATTGAAGAAATGAAAAAAGTGATTGCTGAATTATCACTGTATACCAATGTTCGCCATGACCAATACAAAGCTGAAAATACGCTGCTGGATATAAATCGCACACTCAAAGCCTGGTATCAAATGGCCAATACGGCACAAACTCAGCGGCAGGAACAACAGGAACTGCTGCAAAAGCAGGAACAGACACTGCTGCAAAAGCAAAATGAAAATGCAAAAAAGCGAGAAGCATGGCAGGTCGCCAACAGCCAATCTATCTGCCAAGAAAAAAAGGCAGTCTGGCAAACCGTATCCAAACAGCTGCAAACAGTTTGCAGTCAATGCGACCAGGCCGCTCTTGACCTTGCCAATCTCCGTTTTGCCCGCTGCCGCAAAGAGCAATTCGAAGAAAAACAACGAAAAGAAATAGCAGAGCAAGAACTCTCGCAGCTTGCCCAAAACGCGGACACCGCATCGCTAAAACAAGCACTAGAAGAAAACAGCGCTTTTCTTCATGATTGTTTTCTGCGTAAAGAACAGGCCATCTGCAGCCAAAAACAGCAAGTTGCACAGCACAAACAAGAACTAACTGCTCAACTAAACCAGTGTCAGCAAGAATTGAAAAAATCACGGCAGGAAAAAGAGCAAAACACGGCGGCTATTGGCGAAAAAACCGGCATAATTCACACGCTCTATACGCGAAAGGAAAAATTAGAACAAGAATTATTTCCTGACAGCCTTCATTATGAACCACAGATGCAGTACCAGCGTTGGCAGAAAGAACAGCAGCATATAACAGCCAGCATTGCCGGGTACCAAAAAAATATTTCATTTTATACAGAAGAGAAAGAAAAAACACAAACAGCACTGCTGGCAAAGAAACAGAATGCCGTTCAATTAGAAACGGATTTACAGGCCCTGGCGTTACAAATCAATCAAATTGACAGCCACGCGGCCCTTATAATAGACAAACTTAACATGCTGCCAGCTTGTGCCAATACGGCTTCTGCCACATTAGAACTATACCAACGCGAAGAATATATTAGTAATCAAATAAGCGATGTACTCCTAAAGGAAGAAGAAAAGGATAAAAGTATCACGCGCTCATGCCGCAAAGCGCACCGCTTTTTGGATATGTACGATACAATGGACCAATTTACGGCAGATCCTGTTTTAGAAGAAAAAATAGAAACCTGGCAGCCACAGTATCCTTATCTGCGCAGCGGTGCCGACGTTTTTCGTGAATATTGCCGTAACAGTATGGATGCAGAAAAACTACTGCAGTGTTATCCGTTTTGGGCTGCCACTGTCATCACAACGGCAGACAGCACCGCCTCTCTATTTGCCCAACTGCAAAAAACAGCGGATGAGTTCACATATCCTGTATTTATTCTCACAGATCAAGAACTGCGCAGCATTTTAACCAATACGTATGTCCTGCCGCAGCAGCACATAGTGCCATCATATTGGCATTTCCTGCTGCCGGAATCATTTAGTCAATGGATGCAAACACTAAAAAAGCAAGCAGAAAGCTTTGATATACAAGAAAAACAACACAACTTAACGTTGCAGACACTCCGGCAAACTCGGCAGGATCTGCTGGAATTTTATCACAAAAACACATTTGCAGAATATCAAGAGTTGTGCAGCAGTCAGCATACGGCACAGGAACAAGCCAGCATACTAAAAAAAGATATTCAACAGGGAGAAGACACGATACGGCAATGTGAAAACAATATTGAAAAATTCAAACAGCAGATTTTTACTGCCAAAGAGCAACTTCTCGTACTGCAGCGCCAGTGCAGCCAAGCCGCTGAGTATTTTACCCTGCAGAAACAGCATCAGCATGAACTGCAGCTGCAAAGCAGCCTTCGCCAGCAAGAAGCGCAGCTAACCCAGCATATAGAAACATTGGAAAATCAACAGGCAGCACAGCAAGAAACATGCCGTTCTCTTGATAATGAAATCACAACGCTGCAAACAACACTGCAAAACATGACATCTATGCTTTACTATAATGAGGTACAGGCCGTTTGTCCCCAATCCTCTGTATATACGTATGAAGTATTAACAGAAAAAAGGCGGTATCTAAAAAATCGGCTGGATGGAATTCAGCAAAGCCGTATCCGCTTTGAAAAAGATATCGAATTTGCGCAAAAGAACATTCAACGTCTGTCAGCAGCTATGCAGCAGCTTCAAGAGGATAGCCCCGTACCACTAGATATATCCGGTATATATCCAGAAAACGGCAAAGATAAAGAACAAGAATTACAACAACTTCATAAAAAATTATGCAGCTGCGTAGAACAAATTCGCACACAACATGCGGCTGCAAAAGAAGCATTTGATCAAGCCAATGGGGCATATCAATCTGCTAAAAAGCGGTATTTTGAACAATATGATTCACTTACTGAATTTACAGACACGCTGCTTCATATACAGGAACAACTTGCAGCAGAAAAGAAACAGCTGACCAAAGCATTGCAGTCATGCCGTCAGGGCATTAAAGAAAACCAGTCGCAATTAAATGGTTTCCTAGCACTGCAATCTTTGCTGGAAAAACACAATGTACGTCTGCAATTTACCATTCCAGTTGTCACACCTGTCATTTTATCCCATGAACAGCAAAGCAATGATTATATTATTTTAGAAAAAAACATCCGTCCCATTCTCAAAAAAGCGAATGAAACACTGAAAGTCGTAGATGAACAAAAGCTCCGCAGCCAAAAAAAGAAAGATGAATTTATCCGGTATTGCGAAAAAACACTGCAAAATGAAAAAATGCGCCGTCATATCGTTGACGGCATTCGCAGCAAAGAAACGTACGAAGAATTTCTCACATGGAAGCAAAAAAGTACAGAGGATATGCAAAAAATCATTACTATCTGTGAATCAGAACGAAAAGAGCACTATACGCACATTGAACACATGATATCCTTTATGGCTTCCCATTTACAGGAAATCTGCAAAGGTCTTTTAGAAATTGCAGCCAAGACCCGCATCAAAGTAAACACAGGCACTAAGCAAATCTATTCTGTCTATGTACCGGAATGGAAAGATTCTGAAAATCGCATTGCCCTCAGAGAATATCTCAATTCGATTACAGACCGACTGGAATCTGCTGAATATAAAGATGAATCCGGTCGGGAAGACACCAAAAAAATTCGTCAGGCATTGGAAAAATTTTTGCGGACGCAGCAAATTCTCAGCCGTATTTTAGGCAGCAACACTATCAAGGTCAAATGCCGCAAAGCAACGAGTGCCGAACTGTTTGCTGACCGTCCTTATAGTTGGGAAGCATCCAATAAGTGGTCTGGCGGTGAAATGTGGAGCAAAAACATGGCTCTTTTCTTGGGCTGTCTGAATTATTTAGCAGAAAAACGCTGCCATATAAAGAAAACAACATATAATACACGCGTCGTCATTGCTGACAACCCCTTTGGCAAAGCATCTAGTGACCATATCCTCGATCCCGTATTTTTTATTGCCCAGCAATTAGGGTTTCAGATTATTGCACTGACAGCGCATGAAGACGGCAATTTTATCCGCAAATATTTTCCAGTCGTTTACAGCTGCCGCTTCGCCAATCTTGCCAACGGTAAAGGAAACGTATTACAACCAGAAAAAGAAATTAGAACCGCTTTTTTTGAAGAACATCATCCAGAAAGTCTAGCTCGTCTCAATGAATATGAAGAAATGGGATTATTCGAATAAAAGACAAGTAATGCTCGCTGAAATAATCCGCGCATCAAAACACAGCATACTATCTATCCAGCAAAGGCCTCGGCATGTCCCGAGGTCTTTCTTTGTTGACAAATCGCTGTCCTAGCTTTATAATTGACATATGTCAATTATAAATATAAAACGTTTCGTCGAAAGGAAGGATTTTTATGAAAATAGCTGTTACATATGAAAACGGACAAATTTTTCAGCATTTTGGTCATACGGCACAATTTAAAGTGTACGATGTCGAAAACGGAGCCATTACATCTGCTTCCATTGTAGATACAGAAGGAAGCGGCCATGGCGCATTAGCCGGTTTTCTGCAGGAACACGGCGTAAATACGTTGATTTGCGGCGGTATTGGCGGCGGCGCACAGACTGCGTTAGCCGCTGCCGATATTACAGTATACGGTGGTGTACAGGGATATGCTGACGATGCCGTAAAAGCCTTGCTTGCCGGCAATTTACAGTATAATCCCAACGTTCACTGTTCCCACCACGACCATGAACACGGTACTGAACCACATGTCTGCGGCATACATGGCTGCGGAAATCATGACTAGCAATCCGTCTCTTTTTCAGCCAAGATTGGTTTGCCAGCAACTGCATATATACGATTGTCCCTGTAGTCGGTCTCTTCTGTACTATGATATACTTATATTGTAATAGAATCGTACGATGGGAGGGATACTGATGAAAGAAATTACTGCATTTTACCTTCATGGCTGCCCATATTGCCAAAAAGCAAAGCAGGCCGTCCAAGAATTAATCCAGGAACATCCTGCGTATGGTGCCATTTCACTGCACTGGTACGAAGAATCAGAACATCCGGAAATGGTGCAGGGGCATTCGTACTACTATGTTCCCTCTATGTTTATCGGAAATGAAAAAATGTATGAAGCACAGCCGGGGCAGACATATGATGAAATTAAAGGATGGGTCCAATCCGTATTCGAAAATGCATTGAAATAACAACTTCATTCTTAAAGAGCCTCGCATGAACGTTTCTGACAGCATGCGAGGTTCTTTTTCTTTATGGTTTGCTGTGCAGAGTGTATCATAAAAAATTCAAAATTTCTTTATGTATAAGATAAAAACTACCTGTTTGAAAAGGAGCTGTTTGATTACAGCAGCCCTCATACTTATATCCGGGAGATGAAAAAATGACAGTACCAAAAGAACCTGTAAAACGTTGTGCCTGGGCATCTTCTCATGCCTTGCTGCAGGAATACCATGACACGGAATGGTGCGTGCCAAGCCATGACGACAGATATATGTTTGAAATGCTGACGTTGGAAGGAGCTCAGGCCGGATTGTCCTGGCTGACGATTTTGCGGCGCAGAAAAGCCTATCAGAAAGCATTTCATCAATTTTCCATTGCGGACTGCGCCGTCATGACAGATGAAGAATTAGAGCAGATACTTCGCCAAAAAGAAGTCATTGCCAATAGACGCAAAGTATATTCCGTCCGCGCCAACGCGCAGGCTATCCAGCATATCCAAAGCCAATACGGCAGCTTTTCCGCTTATTTGTGGAAATATACCGGTGGTAAGGTACAACGCGGCCATTGGGCTGCCGAGCCAGACGTGCCGGCAGCCTCCCCTTTATCACAACAAATCAGTCGTGATTTGAAAAAACAAGGATTTCAATTTGTCGGCCCCGTTATTATCTATTCATTTTTGCAAGCCATCGGCATGTGCGATGACCACGTAGAAACATGCTGTAAATGCAAGGCAAGAACATAAAGTTTACTAAAAAAGTATTGATTTCGTATGCGGCGCATGATATAATATATTTAATCAATAAATAATCTTTATTTGTTGCGAATCAAGGAGGGATATATATGCGTTTGGGAAGAGGAACTGTAGAAAAAATTCGCAGTAACGGACTGGCAAAAATACGCGTAAACCGCGACCATTTATATGTAGCCTGCAGTGCTTGTTTTGGAGCAGAGCGTGTGTTTATAACCGCATATAACCCGGTCGGGGCACAAGAAGGACAAGACGTGCAGTATGAAGTACAGGATAATCATTTAATTATGAGTGCCTTTATTTGCTTCATCTTGCCATTGCTGCTCATCGCATTGGGAGCCGCTTTAGGGTATCAAGCAGGCATGACAATATACACCGCTGCTGCAGGCGGTATTCTAGGTCTGTTATTGGGCGCTGCTGCCGTAAAAAAATATGACTCCTGTTTAGGAAAAAGGATAGATACGAAGGCAACCATTACAGCCATTATTCAGCCTGACGAAGAAGAAGCAGAAACAGCAGAGTAATGATACGATTCTCTGTGTGTATCCATAAGATATCCGGCACAGGAAGCATTGTTCCTTGCAGTACGAGTCATACTATCGTATAACTTAAACCCTGTTGTGATTTCACTTCTACACCGTTGTAATATACGGTCACGGGGTATTTCAAATACTATTAGGGGTATATAGGTTGCAGCATAGTATGCGCTATGTCAAAAAATTTATATCTAAATTAAGAAGAGAATATGCTTGCATGACAAAGAAATATGCCTTTCAAAAAACAGCGTACCTGCATTACGGATATACTATAATTTCAGCATAAAAATCAGCCGCAAGGCAGTAATTATATTTGTTTGCTTTTCTTTATGGAATATACTGACACCTGGATGTCGTTTATGGGCAAAACCGTCTCATATAGGATGTAGTTGTTAAACGTTCCTCTGTATACTAGGAGGGTTTATTTGTATTTTGGCATCAAAAGGGGCTGTAACAAAATGAGCTTTTTTAGTTCATTTTGTTGCGGTCCTCTTTTTTCCCATACTTAACGCAATAG
>CAKPVJ010000041.1 GCA_934193515.1 uncultured Megasphaera sp.
CATAAATAACAAACTGATTTTATTGCCAACAAGTTCCAGTTAAATAAAATACCCACAACAACTTGACACTATCTTTTAGGATATGCAGCATTTATCTGTTTTCAATCTATGGTATAATAAAAATACCTTTTGTGTGAATAGAGAGCATCTGTGACGGGAGTGGAGTTTTTATGAGAAAGAACATGTTCAGCGAAGACGGGCGCGTGAAGATTCCTGCCTTGGTACATTTGACGAGGCTAGGTTATACCTATCGTTCGACGAAGAAAATACGACCCTGTGTGGATCTTGAAACGAATATTTACCGCACGTCCTTCTTGGCAGCCCTAAATCGGCTGAATGCAGCGGAACTGGGAGAACGGACGCTCACGGAGCAGGATGCAGAACGCATCATCCGCCAACTTGGCGATATGCTTCAAGGTGAAGACTTGGGCCGGAAGTTTTTTTATGAAGCTGCAGCAGGACTTTTCTTACGACGACCACATCCTGCGGCTCATCGATTTCAACCATTTAGATACTAATACCTTTGAAGTCGTTACGGAAATGCCTTGCGGCACAGAAGATGTTTCATTTCGACCGGATATTACGGTTTATATCAACGGTCTGCCCCTGGCTTTCATGGAAGTGAAGAAGCCGAATAACCTCAAAGGGATGCAGGCCGAATACCAGCGGATGACTGAGCGTAGTACGGAAACAAAATTCCGCGTCTATATCAATGAAACTCAGCTCATGCTCTTTTCCAACAATATGGAATATAATGACCGTGAAAGCGTGCCGATTTCCGGTGCTTTCTATGCGACTGCTGCGTATGGGCATCTCTTTTTTAGTCATTTCCGCGAAGAAGACCCGCATCTGGAACGCGTTGTCCGTCCCCTTGATGAAACGGCAGAGACGGCAATTCTGCGCGATACGAATATGGCGGCCCTGCGCAGTACGGCTGAATATCCTCTGAACCGGCGTCCTAACACGCCGACAAACCGTCTTTTGACATCGCTCTTTTCGCCTGAGCGGCTGCTTTTCCTGCTCCATTACGGCTTCAACTATGTGACGCGCACCAATGCCGAAGGTGTCCGGCAGCTAGAAAAACATGTCATGCGCTACCAGCAGTTTTTTGCTGCTTTGGCCATGCGGCACTGTGTCGCGGACCTGCAGCAGCCTCAAAGATACATGCAGCCAAAGCCATCTTCACTAGGTATAGTTGCCGAAACTCCACTGCCGAAGAAAGCTCGCGGGGGTGTCATTTGGCATACTCAAGGCAGCGGCAAGACAGAACTTGCGTATTACAACGTTCACATCTTGTCGGATTATTATACAGCACGCCATATCGTGACGAAATTCTACTTTATTGTTGACCGCATCGACCTCATGACGCAGGCGGCCAACGAATTTCGAGCACGCGGCCTCAACGTAGTAGAAGTAGAGAACCGCGCAAAATTTATCGAAAATATTCAAAGTCTCAGTGATCAGACGGATACAGGCGGTCTCGTCATGAATGTTGTCAACATTCAGCGCTTTTCTCATGAAGCTGTCGCCAAAGCACCTGTCTATAATGTCCAAGTGCAGCGCATTTATTTCATTGATGAAGCCCATCGCGACTTTAAGGAAAACGGCGAGTACTTGATCCGACTGGTCAATTCAGATCGGCAGGCCATCAAGTTTGCTCTCACAGGGACGCCGCTGATTGGCAAGGTCAAGACGAAAGACCTTTTTGGCAACTATCTCCATAAATACTACTATAATATGTCCATCAAGGACGGGTATACCCTGCGACTCATCCGCGAAGGCATCAAAACGGAATATCGTCTGAAACTCGAAGACGCAGCCAATATGCTGGAAAAGCAGGTAGCTAAGGGCTCGCTGCAAAAGCAAGACGTTACCTGTCGGCCTGAATATGTGCAGCCCTTGATGGATTATATCGAAGAAGATTTTTCAGCCTTTCGCCTGATGACACAGGATACCATTAAAGAGCAGCATGCTGCTCCCGTCGGTGCTATGATTGTCTGCGATTCATCTGCACAGGCTCAAGCTGTACAGAAAGAACTTACGCGGCGCCGCCATTTCAGCTCTGCGCTCATCCTTTCGACGATTGGCGAGACAAAAGAAGAACTGACAGCCAAGCGCGATGCCTTCAAACGCGGTGAAACAGATTTCCTTGTTGTCTACAACATGCTGCTCACAGGTTTTGATGCGCCGCGGCTCAAGAAGATGTACCTCGGCCGCAAAATCAAGGCGCATAATCTGCTGCAGGCCCTGACGCGTGTCAACCGTCCGTACAAAGGCCTGCGCTACGGCTATGTCGTCGATTTTGCAGACATCCGGCAGGAATTTGACAAGACTAACAAGGCTTACGTGGCAGAACTGCAGGAAGAACTCGGCGATTCGTACCGCCAGTATGCGAGCATCTTCAAAACGACAGAAGAAATCGAAAAAGACCTGACGAAAATCAAAGATACGCTTTTTTCCTTTAATACAAATAATTTAGAACAATTCGAACAGGAAATCGACGCCATCGAAGAGAAACAGTCTCTCTATGAGCTGCGGCATGCCTTAAACCTCTACAAGGAACTGCACAATCTGTCGGAACTCTTTGGCTATCAAGAAATTCTTGAACGCCTCGAACCAGAGAAGGCCAAGCGGCTCCTGCAGATGGTCAACCTGCGTATCGAGACCTTGAATCAGCAGGATCTGCTCAATGGTACAGAAAATATGGAAGCCCTCATCGAAGCCAGCTGCTCGCACTTGACCATCCAATTCCATAAAGTCTCTGAAGGGGAACTGGCTCTAGCCGACGGCTACTACGAAAAACGAAACCGTACGCTCGGAGAATTCGCCTGCAATCAAGATCCGAAGGACCCCGAATATATCGCCCTCAAAGACGAACTGCGGCGCGTCCTCGAAAACCATGATATGCGCGAAATGAGCCTTGACGAAATGAAGATGCAAGACGAACAGCTCACATCCATCCGCCAGCAGATGCAGCGCATCAATGCTGCCAACCAGCGCCTAGCTGATAAGTATGACGGTGACAATCGCTTCATGCGGCTGCATAAAAAGCTTGCCCGCAACGACCAGCTGCGTTCGCCGTCAAAACTTTTCAGCGTCCTTTCCGGACTCAAGCAGGTAACGGATAACACGCTCCTGCATAATGCCCATCTGCTGGAAAATGAAGCCGTTTTTCAGCAACTCCTGCGCCAAAGCATCCGCAAGTCCCTGAAGGCTGAATTCCCTGATATTCCCTTGGCTGACCGCCGCAGCCTGACGAAAGACCTGAGTACCGATATCTATCAGGAATATACCTTGTAATGAAAGGAACATTTTCCCATGACTGAAATACAGAATCTTGACATATTGAAAGCTGATACGTACCGTATTATCGATAACTTGAAAGCCGTCAGCATGAATAATGGGCTGGGCAACTCCGGCAACGAATACAAGATTATCACCCAGGCTTTCCTCTATAAATTTTTAAATGACAAGTTCTTCTATCACTTGAAGCAGGTCGATGAATTGCAAGACTATTTGCCCGGCGTCGATGTCAGCGACACGGCAGCTGTCGAAAAGAAACTGACCTTACTGGATACAGAAGAATATGAAGACCTCCTCGATGCCCTGCCGCCCCATGTGGCCTGCCTGCATCCGCATCAGTTCCTTTCGTGCCTTTATGGTGAGCGGAATCAGGAAAACTTCCATAAAATCTTCGATGACGCGCTGCTGCAGATTGCTGAAGACAACAAGAACGTTTTCGGTGTGACTACGGGCGAAGGCAACCGCGTGCGCCTTTTTGAGCCCATTTCCAACTATATCGTCGATCCGGAAAAGCGCGATGCCTTTGCCAGTGCTATCGTCAACACATTGGTCGGTGCGTCATTTGAGCCGATTTTTGGCCAGAAATATGATTTCTTTGCCGATATTTTTGAATACCTCATTGGTGACTACAACAAGGACAGCGGCAAATATGCCGAATATTACACGCCCCACACGATTGCTCAGATTATTGCCAATATTCTCGTGCCCGACGGCGACCAAAACGTGACGGCCTATGATCCGGCTGCCGGTTCCGGGATGCTCATCCTGACGTTGGCCGACAAGATTGGTGAAAAAAACGTCACTGTCTATACACAGGACATCAGCCAAAAGTCCAACGAAATCCTGCGTCTCAACTTGATTATGAACAACCTCGTCGCCTCGCTGCCTCACGTCATTCAAGCCGATACACTCGTCAACCCGCGCCATGTGACGCCGGACGGCAAACGCATCCGCCAGTTTGACTACATCGTTTCTAATCCGCCTTTTAACACAGATTTTAGCGAAACGCGCAATACGCTGGCAGGGGAGAACTACAAGAAGCGTTTCTTTGCCGGCGTGCCGAACATTCCGAAGAAAAAGAAAGACAGTATGGCCATCTATTTGATGTTTCTGCAGCATATCATCGTGTCTATGAAGCCGCAGGGCAGCCGCGCCGCTATCGTCGTGCCGACGGGTTTCTTGACAGCCAGCAGTATTGCGCAGAAAATCCGTAAGCACATCATCGACAGCAACGAAGGCAAGGGGATTTTGCGTGCCGTCGTCTCTATGCCTTCCAACATCTTCGCTAATACGGGTACCAATGTTTCTATCCTTTTCCTCGATAATGATGGTCCGCAGGGCGGCAAAGTCCTCCTCGTTGATGCTTCCAACTTAGGCAC
This sequence comes from uncultured Megasphaera sp., assembly GCA_934193515.1. Taxonomy (GTDB): domain Bacteria; phylum Bacillota; class Negativicutes; order Veillonellales; family Megasphaeraceae; genus Megasphaera. Next base: position 4,683 of record CAKPVJ010000041.1, read on the forward strand.
CAAGGAAAAGAAAGAAGGTACAAAAAATCAGCGTACCTATCTTTCTCAGTCTGAATGCCAGCGCATCGTCGATACGGTCAACCAACAACAAGAACAGGATGATTTCAGCGTCCTCGTCGATGTCAAAGACATTGCTGCCAAAAAATATTCCTTCTCAGCCGGCCAGTATTTTAAAGTAAAAATCGAATACGTTGACTTGACACCAGAAGAATTCAACCAAAAAATGCAAGACTACGAAACACAGCTCCAATCACTCTTCGACGAAGGGCATCAACTCGAACAGGAAATCTTTAAAGGACTGGGGGAGTTGAAATATGAAAAATAATTTTCATGATTATAAATTTTCGGAATTATACGATATTAATTCTGGCATTTCTAGTACAAAAGAACAAGCAGGGCATGGTGCACCGTTTGTTACTTTTAGTGATGTATTTAATAACTATTTTCTGCCAGATACGTTATCACAGAAAATGGATACATCTGTTAAAGAGCAGGAAAAGTGCAGTGTAAAAGAAGGTGATATATTTTTAACAAGGACTAGTGAAACGCTTGATGAGTTAGCAATGAGTAGTGTAGCTGTTAAAAATTATCCTCATGCCACCTTTAGTGGATTTTTAAAAAGATTACGACCAAAGAAAAAGAATGTCACTTATGCTAAATACATGGCTTTTTATTTACGAGGACAATATTTTAGGAAAATCATTGATAATAATGCTACTATGACTTTACGAGCGTCTTTTAATGAAGATATATTTTCGTGGTTATATTTATTGTTGCCATCTTATAACGAGCAGAAGAAGATAGGCGATTGGCTATTTTCTATTGAACAAAAAATGCAACTGAATAACAAAATGAATGCAACACTGGAAGCCATGGCAAAAACCTTGTACGACTACTGGTTCGTCCAATTCGATTTCCCCGATGAACACGGCCGTCCCTATAAAACCAGCGGCGGCAGCATGACTTATAACGAAGAATTAGGCCGTGAAATACCAACAGGATGGGAAGTAATACCTTTAAAAAGTATTGCTGATTATAATAACAGCTTAAAGGAAGTCGTATTATCTGAAAATTATATTGGTATAGATAATATGCTTCCAAATATGAAAGGTGTAACCCCATCAACCTATGATGTCCCAGCAGGGAGTATTATAGGATTTGAAAAACGAGATATCCTGATTGGCAATATTAGACCGTATTTTAAGAAAATTTGGCTTGCTGATTTTAATGGTGGCTGTAGCCCTGATGTATTGGTACTTCATGCTAATATAGATTCCTTAACTGAGTTTGTATATTCATCATTAGCTAATGATACTTTTTTTGATTATGACACAAAGGGGGCAAAAGGAACTAAAATGCCACGTGGAGATAAAGCCCATATTATGTCATTTCCCATTGCTTTCAATCAAAAACTGGCCAAAAAATTTAGTGGAATTGTCCAGAACATGTTTATTAAGAAAGGACAAAATGTTGTGGAAAACTGCTATCTGACACAGCTGCGCGATTTCCTGTTGCCACTGCTGATGAATGGACAAGTCACTTTCAAATAAACAATCAAAGCACGTAAAAGAACGAAGGACTGTAACAAGATGAGAATTTTTAGCCCATTTTGTTACAGTCCTATTAGTATGCCGTTTTACGTGTATCGTTTGCAGCATGACGATGCTTTTTCTTCAAACTACAAACAAAAAACTAAAAACGTTTCACGAAAGAGCATCGTGCCTGACAGCGAAAACGTTATGTTACAGCCAATTTTTTATGTGCTATAATAAAACCAGTATATCCGAAAGGGGGAAATACTGGTGGAACTGCGAGTATTACGTTATTTTTTAGTGGTTGCCAGAGAAGAAAACATTACCAAAGCAGCCAAGCTGCTTCATATTACGCAGCCGACGTTATCACGGCAGCTCATGCAGCTGGAAGAGGAATTTGGCGTATCCTTGTTTCGCCGCAGCAAGCACAGTATTCGATTGACAGAAGAAGGCATGCTGCTGCGCCGTCGGGCTCAGGAACTGGTAGAGCTGGCCGACAAAACAAAAAAAGAAATGGTTCACCAAGATGAAGTGATTTCGGGACGAATCGCAATTGGCTGCGGTGAAACGGTAAATCTCAAATATGTCGCTTCCAGTATGGCAGCATTTCACAAACAGTACCCGGATGTCGATTTTTCGCTGTATACGGGCATTGCCGACGACGTCAAAGAACGAATTGAACAAGGTATTTTAGATTTTGGGATTGTCATTGCTCCTGTTGACATTAGTAAATATAGTTTTATTCCATTGCCGGAAAAAGATCCTTGGGTTGTTATTATGCCGGAAGGACATCCGTTGACGGCAAAAAAAATCATTACGCCGACTGATTTGGAAGGGCAAAACTTGATTTTAGCCAGTCGTGAATCCGTGCGCAATCGGTTAGAGCATTGGTTTGGTGCCTCGTACCCTAATGTTTTTAAGACAGTGTATACTAATTTGTCCGTTTACAATAAATACCTGCTTGTAGAAGCAGGTATTGGAGTCGCTTTGAGCTTTGATTTTAATTTTGATGTTCCCCATACGTGTAAACGGCCCATAGAGCCGCCGATAGAAAACAGTTCTTTTTTGGTTTGGAAAAAAGATCAGATTCACACGGCAGCTGTCAAGGCGTTTATTGAATATAGTAAAAAGACGCTGGGTCCCTTGGCGGTACAGGCAGAAGTAGAAGCTGACGCCAACCTCTGATTATTTTTCCAACGCTGCTTTCAGTGCGGCGCTGGTAGGGAGCGTATCCGTTTCTGCGCCTGCCGTGGCAAACAGCAGGGGAGAATGGAAGGTGTTTCCTTGGAGCAGTTGTTCTTTGGCGACTGTGCCGACAGGCTGGATAATGACTTTGGTGCCGTCGTGTTTTTTCATAAAGACGGCTGCCGTATCTTCCATCTGCTGAATTTCTTTTATGGAAGAAACAGGCATGACGACATGAAATACCGACACATCCAAACCGGTCATATCTTCCAGCTGGGCAAGCATCGTATCCGGTGTGGTATGCGCAGAAATACGAATCGTAACCATTGGGATAACGTCCGATTCAAGACATTTGTCGGCAATATCAGCGATGGTATCAGGCGGCAGGAATGATTCAATGGATACCGTATCGATTTGTGTCGTGCGAACAGCAAACGCTAAGATATCCGCATAATCACGAGCTGTTTGATAGTATTCCGGCAGTGCGTGTATATCACAGGAAAAGAGAATCGGCGCTTCGTCTGTTTCCATGGAAAGACGAGTCAGTGCGTCCCAAAGCTGCGTAAAATTGATGACACCATTAAACGTGCCAGCTTGAAATTCCAACATGTCAAAAGGCTGTTTCATCACGGTTTTGACTGCGTTGCCTATATCTTCTATGGTTTCGCCTGAAAAAGGAACCGTAACCATGGGATGAGATGCATCAAATGGAATGCTGCGTAAATGTGACATCAAAAAGACCTCCTATATGTTCTGTGAAATATATTTATAAGTCAAAAGAACAATCTATACTTATATTGTACTCTCTCTGGGGATATTTGGCAATGCGTTGCCGCCAGGAAGATAGATGAATCGGTAAAAGGACAGAAAAATTAAAATCTGTCCCATTTACGATAAGATATAAATATAATAAAATAGAGTACAGATTAACATCTAGCCGTATAAGCCGCTTGTTATAACGAATACGCTGCAGCAAGCGGCTTATACGACTATACATGTTATGCATAGGAGGAGTATATATGAACACAGAAACCCAATCTGTTTCTGCTAAAATGCTTTGCCTGACGGCAGTGTTAGCAGCCTTTGTCTTTATTATGACTTTTGTCCCCAAAATCCCGATTCCGCTGGGATATGCTCATTTGGGAGATGCTGTCATTTATTTGCTGGTATTGTTTATCGGCCGGCGGGAAGCTTGTTTTGCTGCTTCGATTGGTTCGGCGTTGGCAGATTTAATCGGCGGCTTTCCGATTTGGATTATTCCAACGCTCATTATCAAATGGGTGATGGTAGAAGCTGTATTCTTAATTGTCCGGCCGGATAAGGCACCCTGCAAGCTGCTGTCAGCCCGTATGGTTTTGGCATTTTTCGTGTCTTCAGCTTGGATGGTTGTGTCATATACGGCAGCCGGTGCTGTGTTGTACAGCAGCATAGCGTCTGCACTTCCCATGATTCCGGGACTTATTGGTGAAGGGGTAATTAATATGATCGTCGCTTTTGCCGCAGGCATGGCACTGCGCCATCTGCCAAACAGTCGTACGTTTTAAACGGGCAGCAGTAAAGAAGGAATGGATATGAAACGTCAAAAGAAAATGGCTCTCGTCAACGATGTGACGGGATACGGCCGCTGTTCTATTGCCGTAGAACTGCCGCTGATTTCAGCATTGAAAATACAGGGCTGTGTATTGCCGACAGCGGTTTTATCCGTGCATACGGGCTTTCCGAACTATTATATTGATGATTATACGGAACGCATGCCGGCATATATCAACAGCTGGAAAGAGAATGGACTTGCCTTTGATGGTATTTTAACAGGATTTCTTGGTTCAGCTCGGCAAAGTGATCTGGTATTGGCATTTATTCGTGATTTTAAAGGAAAAGATACGAAAGTAATTGTCGATCCGGTAATGGGAGATTATGGCAGATTATATCCGTCGTATACAGAAGAAATGTGCCGGAAAATGCGCCGCCTGCTGACCGTTGCCGATGTGATTACCCCCAATTTGACAGAAGCCTGCCGCCTGCTGGATATTCCCTACCCAAACCACGGGCAGGTTTTGCCGGGTCAGCTGGAACAAATGGCCTGTGCGCTCATCAATAAAGGGCCGTCACAGCTTGTCATGACCGGACTGCATGATGGTGAGTATTTGCTGAATTATATTTATGAAAAAGGAAAACAGCCGGAGATACAACGTGTGAAAAAAATTGGCAGTGACCGTTCCGGTACAGGCGACGTATTTGCGGCGATTGCAGCCGGCCGGATTGTCCAGGGGAAAACGCTGTCCGAAGCCGTTCGCTCGGCAGCTGATTTTGTCAGCAAAGCCATGGTCTATACGGAGGAACTGCAGCTTCCTCATAACTGCGGCCTGGCGTTTGAAGAATTTTTGACAGATTTGCGATAGGGAGGACTAAACCATGATTGTATATACGTGTGAAGCCGGGGGACGATATATCCCTGTAACAGAAAGCCTGCAGGAACGGCCGGAAGGCAAACGGTCTGTGTATGTAAATTTGACAAACCGCTGTACCTGTTCCTGTACGTTTTGTTTGCGCAGCATGAAAAAAATGGCCGAAACGCAGACGCTTTGGCTCAAGCAGGAGCCTACAGTAGCAGAAGTAAAAGCACAGCTCGACGGCTTGACGTGGGACTATGTCAAAGAAATTGTTTTTTGCGGCTTTGGTGAACCGACAGAACGCCTGGCCGATTTGACGGCGCTGATGAAATATGTAAAAGAAACACACCCGGACGTATTAACACGGCTCAATACAAACGGCCTGTCGGATTTGGCATATAAGCGGGATACGGCCCCTGATTTTGGCGGCGGCATATTGGATACGATTTCCATCAGCATGAATGCGTCCAATAAAAAACGGTATCTGGCACTGACACGCAGCCGCTTTGGCATACAGTCTTACGATGCCATGCTGCAGTTTGCCCAGCACTGCAAACAATATGTTCCCAACGTCGTACTGACTGTCGTAGACCACGTAGAAGACAGCGAAGAAATCCGAAAATGCCGTGCTATCTGTGAAGAAAAAGGACTGCATCTGCGTGTTCGTGTTTACGAAGACTCGTAAGCCCATGTGCAACCGAATTAGTTGCATAAAATACAGCATACGCATAAAAAATACGCAATAGATTTCAATATCCGTTGCGTATTTTTTATGCGTATTAAATTTAAATAGCGACTAGGTCAATTCGTTACGGCTGCATATGCTCTTGGGCGATTAGTTGGATGTCTTTGATAGAATACGACGTAATTCTTGCAATCACGGCTATATCTATACCTTCCCGCAGCATGCCAATAATCACTTTTCGTTCTCCTTGTGCCTTGCCTTCAGCTATACCTATTTTTCGACCACGTTTTTCACCTATTTCCATTCCTTCTTGTTTGGCGTCGGCCAGGCCGGAGTAGTAATCGCGGATAGCTTTTTCGCGCAGGATGTATTTGTAGCGCATGGCTTCGTCACTTGTAAAAGCGTTTTCTGCTTTGGCTACGTCTTTCATAGCTGTATTTTTCATGGCCAGCACCTCCATTTCTTTCGCACTGCAATTGGAAAAATACGCTGCCCAGGTTCCCAGTTTTGTCAGTTTTTTGATGTCACTGCACTTAAATTTTTTGATTTCGATGAAATGCATGGCAAAATGGTCTGTCAGTCGTTGTCTCGATATATCGTTGCAAATGTGATAGATATTATGCCACGCTTTTTCCTGTAAGTATTCAAAATCGAGCAAAATAATCGACACAGTTGGTTTTAGCTGGGTATACCGTTCTTTTTCTTTCAGTTGTGAGCTATACAAGCCTGCCCAATAATACAGAAAGCGTTCGGACAAATAGGCGTGTTTCAGCACTTGCACTTCAATGTCGATTTGTATGCCCGTATTCGTCTGCGCCAATATATCGAGCTTGCTCAATTTTTCGTGTTCAAAATTGGGGTCTTGGTCTTTGTCCATAAAACAGACATCGGCAATCTGCGTTTCTTCATTATCGTAAAGCACGGCATTAAGAAACTGAATCGTCAAATGCTTGCGCTGCTCGCTGCCCAGCAGGTACTTGAAATAAAAGTCATTCATGCGGTTGAGTTTGAGCGTATTCATTTTTACATTCCTCCTTGTATTGTATCATACTTACAGGCTCGGTACTATAGGTGCAGTATACAATACGAAGATTAAAATAAGATTAAAAACAGATTAGAATTAGTTTAAATTTTGAGGAATTATTTTTATGTCAAGAATTTTGCGTAAACTTCCTATTAATCATTGTCATATTTTTTCCTTCAAGGTGTCCATATCAGGCGCTCGTTGCGAATCCGGTGCATAGCCTGATTTATAACGAGTGATACGTGTTCGTAATATCATTCATTTGGGATATATTGTTGCGCAAACAATCCTTGCTCTTTTGTGCTATTTATGCTATGATAGGGGACATGAAGCAAGGCGATGCAGGAGAAGAGTAGGCATATCGTTAGCGAGACAGGGAAGGTGAAAGCCTGTCATTGATGCTGAAGGCGCTCTGAAGGCCGCAGCCGGAAGTCTGAGAAGATGTGTATGGCTGATGAATGAAGCGGGTCTATAGACCAACCAGGGTGGAACCGCGGGTAAGTATACTCGTCCCTGTAACATTATCATGATGTTACAGGGACTTTTTGTATTATTAGGAGGGAAACACAGATGAACTTTCAAGACATGATATTTGCATTGAAGAATTTTTGGTCCTCCCAAGGCTGCATCATTTATGAACCATATGATGTAGAAAAAGGGGCAGGTACAATGAATCCGGCTACGTTTTTGCGTACGCTGGGACCGGAACCATGGCATGTAGCCTATGTAGAACCGTCACGCCGTCCGGCTGACGGCCGTTATGGCGACAACCCAAACCGTCTGTACCAGCACCATCAATTCCAGGTTATTTGCAAACCGTCTCCAGATAATATTCAGGAATTATATTTAAAGAGCTTGGAAACGCTGGGCATTAATCCGCAGGAACATGATATTCGGTTTGTTGAAGACAACTGGGAATCTCCGACATTGGGTGCCTGGGGCCTGGGCTGGGAAGTTTGGCTGGACGGCATGGAAGTTACGCAGTTTACCTATTTCCAACAGGTTGGCGGTATTGATGTTGCTCCGGTTTCCTCAGAAATTACGTACGGCATGGAACGTTTGGCTATGTATATCCAAGGCGTAGAAAATGTATACGACTTGAAATGGACGGACGATGTTACCTATGGGGATATTTTCCATCAAAACGAAGTAGAACAGTCTACGTATGCCTTTGAATTGAGCAACGCTGATTTGTTATTCCATTTGTTTGATGAATATGAAAAAGAAGCTATGCGCGTCATCAAAGCAGGTTTTGTATTACCGGCATATGACTACGTATTGAAATGTTCCCACACGTTTAACTTGTTGGATGCCCGCGGCGCTATCAGCGTCAGCGAACGGGCTGCATTTATCGGCCGTGTCCGCAACATGGCCCGTGCCTGCGCGAAAGCCTATTTGGAACAACGTGAAAAATTGGGATTCCCCATGTTGAAAAAGGAGGAAAAATAAATGAGCAAAGATTTGTTACTCGAAATTGGTACGGAAGAAATCCCGGCTCATTATATGCCGAGTATCCTCAGTCAAGTCAAGGACTTAGCCGCTAAAAAATTCGGCGAAGCCAATATTGCCTATGAATCCATTCGTACAATCGGTACGCCGCGCCGTGTTGCGCTGCTGATGAAAGGCGTTGCAGAAAAACAGGCCGATGTATCTTCTAAACATAAAGGTCCGTCTGCAAAAATAGCATTTGATGCAGACGGCAAGCCGACAAAAGCCGCCATGGGATTTGCCCGCGGCCAAAAAATTGACGTCAACGATTTAGTCGTTGAAGACGGCTATGTGTATGCCAATGTTACCAGCATCGGTGCGCCTACAGAAGGCTTGCTGCCGGATATGCTCAAAGACATTATCACAGGTCTCAACTTCCCGAAAAGTATGCATTGGGGCGCATTGGATTTCCATTTTGTACGCCCAATTCGCTGGATTGTTGCCTTGTTTGATACAGCCGTTATTCCCTTTACGATCGCTGGCGTTACATCCGGTAATGTAAGCCGCGGCCATCGGTTCTTGGGTACCGGTGATTTCACGATTCCCAGTCCGGACGCGTATGAATCAGTTACTAAAGAACATTTCCTGATTGTTGACCCGGAAGTCCGCAAACAGATGATTTTGGACGGGCTGCAGAAATTGGCTGATGAAAAAGGCGGCACGATTATCATGGACGACAACCTGTTGGAAGAAGTCGTTTACCTTGTTGAATATCCGACAGCACTCTGCGGCGAATTTGACAAAGAATACCTGCAGCTTCCGGAAGCAGCTATCATTACGCCGATGAAAGATCATCAGCGGTATTTCCCGATGCGTGACAAAGACGGCAAATTGATGAATTTGTTCCTGACAGTCCGCAACGGCAACGATTATCATTTGGAAACAGTACAGCACGGCAATGAACGCGTACTGCGTGCCCGTCTTGACGATGCCAAATTCTTCTTTGAAGAAGACAAGAAGCATAAACTGGTTGATTATACTGAAAAATTGAAAAAAATCGTTTTCCAGGATGGCTTGGGAACGCTCTTTGACAAAGCACAGCGTTTGGAACAGATTACAGTATTCCTCAATCAAAAACTCGACCTCGGTCTTTCGGATGATTCTCTCAAACGGGCATCTCTGCTTGCCAAAGCTGACCTTGCTACACAGATGGTAATGGAATTTACAGAACTGCAGGGCGTTATGGGCAAAGAATATGCCTTGATTGACGGCGAAGAAAAAGATGTTGCCGAAGCTATCAATGAACAGTATCAGCCGCGTTTTGCCGGTGATGTACTGCCGCAGACGACGATGGGCAAAGTTCTTGGGATTGCTGACAAATTCGACACGATTACCGGTATGTTCAGCCAGGGATTCGTCCCGACAGGATCTCAAGACCCGTTTGCATTGCGCCGTCAGACCATCGGGATTCTCAACATTCTCATGGATGCAGGCTGGAACTTGAACTGCCATGAAGTATTTGCCTTTATTTTGCAGCTGCTCCATGTCGATACAGATAAACAAGCTGCCGTCATGGCTCAGTTGGATGAGTATTTCAAACTCCGCTTGAAAAATATCTTCCAAGACAAACAGATGGATTATCATATTATTGACTGCGTTTTGAATACGGATACACTGAATGCGTCAGAAGCGGCTAAACGGGCGCAGGCATTGATTGATGCTAATATCATGGGCAAAACAGAATTGCTGCAGGCATTTACCCGTGTCAGCAACATGATTAAAGACGCTGTGGATACGAGTGTCGATACGACACTGTTTGAAACGGAAGAAGAAAAGGCCTTGTACAGTGCCTGCCAGGCAATGGCTGCCAACCTTCCGGAAAAATATGCTGTTTATGATTATAATGGTGTTGCGGCTGTATTGTCGGAAGGCATTGCGGCTATCAATGATTTCCTTGACAATGTGTTGGTTATGCATGAAAATCCGGCTGTCAAAGAAAATCGTATTCACTTGCTGACTTTGACATTTAGTCTGATCAGCCCGCTGGGTGATATTAAAAAATTATCATAAGAAAATTGTTACAGCTTTGGCACAGTTTGCATAAAAGCGCAGCCGTTTTCTTGTCTTTTAAAAAATGAATATGGTATAATACATAGCAGATATGGGAGAGACCCCATATCTGCTATCTTGTATATATATCATTTTTGGCGTAGTAATTACTTTCCCTAATTTGGAAAGGCTTCATTCTGTGAAGAAGCAACGTAAAAGGAGTGAGCCCTATGAATATGAAAAAAATAGCTCTCGTATTGGCCGGCATGGCATGTATGGCAGGTTCTACGGCAATGGCTGCTGACACGATGATGATTAAAAGTGCCAACAAAGATAACGTAGAAGCTGTTATGGTATATAAATCGAATGAAAAGGGGTATTATCAGTACTACAATAGTGCCTATGGATATGTCGTCGATATTCCTAAAACAGCCGTACAGGCCGATGCAACGATAGATGGCGATGGATGTTACTTCCAAGATCCAAAAGACAAAGCTGTATTTAGAACAGAAGCAGCTAAAAACCCCATGGGATTTTCTGTCGATGAATGGCGCAGCATGTATATCGGCATGAACGGATCTCCTGAATTGACAACGGATATTCGGACGAAAACAAGTTATGCTATAGGCTGGACGGCCGGTAAAAAATCGTATTACCGTGAACTCTATGTCAATGAAAAAAATCAAACGTATACAGCCTTTACTGTTGAATATCCAACAGATAAGAAAGATAAGTATGAAAAAATCATCGCTCACATGGCACGCAGCTTTGTGCCCAGCGGTGTAAAAATGTAATTTCGTGTAAAAATAAATCAACAGCACAGTGCAAAGCCCCCTGACTGGTTGGCATAATATACCGACAGTCAGGGGGCTTTGTATGTATGATAAAGAAACGGTATTTTTCTGCCGCAGTATGTTAAAAGACAGCCATCATAATACCGCCAATCACAATCAGGGCGATGGCAATACCGTGAATCAAGGTGACGTGTTCTCCAAATAAAATGATAGCCAAGATGACAGAGAACACGACGCTTAATTTATCAATCGGCGCTACTTGGGATACATTACCTGTTTTTAAGGCAAAAAAGTAAAACAGCCATGAAGTCGCTCCGGCAATACCACTCAATGCGATGCAGAGCAAGGCTTTTGGATGCCCCATAATAGACGGGACAGCTGAAATATGACCTTGCATGACAGCGACACCTATTAAAAAAACAGCCATGATGGCGGCACGAATAGCCGTCGCAGCTGTACTGTCAATGCCAGTTAACCCGATTTTCCCGAAAATAGAAACAAAAGCAGCACAAATAGCTGATAAAAAGGCATATATAAGCCAACGTTCCATCATAAAAGACCTCCTTGTATACGTCTATAGTATAGAATACAGGTATAACAGCTTTCTAACATTTTTTTAACGGCGAATTATATATACAGCAGTTTACAACTTTTTGAACAAATAAATATCGCGTAACCACACTTTGAAGTATAATGAATCTGCTAAAACACATCATCTCAAAGGAGTTACGCGATGAATTCATTATACCTCGAAAATTCGACAATGGGTAGTCTGTTTCAATTCTTTTCTCGCTATGTCAAACATTTTTCGTAAATACATAAATCCCGATGTAAATAAAATTAGTCAAGAAGATTATTGACATCAATGCCGTAAAGGTGCTTCATATCCATATACTTCTTGGAAACCCACTGCGTGCTGACGACATGACGAAGCCGTGCGCATACCATCATGAATGCGCTCTCGCCATCAGGAAATGTGTGATTGGTGCTAGTATATAAATAGGACAAGTCAAACTGAGGTTTCTAAAGGTGATACAATAGAATTAACTAAGGAGGCCTCAGTATGGCAAAATTCAACAAAAAATTCAAAATCAACGCAGTTAAATATTATCATGATCATCGGGAATTAGGTTTGATGGGCTGTGCCACCAATCTGGGCATTGCTCCACAAACCTTGTCTCGTTGGCAAAAACAATTAAAAGACAATGGCGAAATGCCGTATCGTGGTTCTGGCAATTATGCTTCTGATGAAGCAAAGAAAATTGTCCGCCTGAAACGTGAACAGCGGAATGCGAAGGATGCGTTACATGTCCTAAAAAAAGCTATCAGCATTCTGGACAAATGACCCTTGCCATCTATCGCAGTGTCCAAGTAGAAGCCGAAAATGCCCATCAGGCAAAACGTCGTTTTTCGGTGTCCGGAGTGCTTTCTGAACTCGACGTTTCTTCTTCAGGCTATTATGACTGGGCGGCGCGCAAGCCGTCGAAACAGGCTCAGCATCGCAAGGAGATGAAGAAAAAGATTCAAACTATCTACGACGATTCGAAGCAAATTTACGGAGCCCCGAAGATTGCCCAAGTCATGCATCAGAACGGGGACAGTATCTCTGAACGCACAGTCGGCGTATACATGCGGCAGATGGGCATTCGAGCCTGCTGGGTAAAGCATTATACCGTAACGACCCGTGACAGCGATTTCGACGTGGCGCTGGTTAATATTCTTCAGGAATACTTCAATCCTGAAGAACCGGATCAGGTATGGTGCAGCGACATCACCTATATCTGGACAGCCGAAGGCTTCATCTATTTAGAAAGCATCATGGATTTGTTCTCCAGGAAAATCATTGCCTGGAATCTGTCTCGCAATCTGGACATTGACGGCATCGTCAAGATGCTCCAAGAAGCCAAACAATGCCGCAATCCTGACCAGCTGTTTGTCATCCATTCGGACCGTGGCTGTCAGTACGTTTCACAGGCATACATGCAGGAAACATCCCAAATGCGCCACAGCTATTCCAAGAAAGGCTATCCATGGGATAATGCCTGCATCGAATCCTTCCATTCCTTGATTAAACGGGAATGGTTGAATCGGTTTAAAATTCAAAATTATCGACAAGCGTACCTGTTGGTGTTTGAATACATTCAAACTTTTTACAATACCGTACGTATTCATAGTCACTGCCATTATATGTCACCGAACGACTATGAAAAGCTGTATGCTGATTTTCAGAAATATAACACGCGTATGGGAATCTAAGAAGCGAAAAACCTCAATTTAATTTGTCCGAAATCTTGACATAGGACCAATTATGCATCTGATGAAGCCAAGAAAATCGCCCGTCTGCGGCGTGAACTGCGGGATGCGAAGGATGCGCTGCATGTCTTAAAAAAGCTATCAGCATTCTGGAACAATGACTATTGCTATCTATCACAGTGTTCATGCAGAAACCGCAAATGCCTGTCAGGCAAAACGCTGTTTTTCGGTGTCCGGAGTGTTTTCTGAACTCGGCGTTTCTTCTTCCGGGTACTATCTTGGAAGAAACGAAAACCATCGAAGAAGATATTACATAGTATAACAGCACTTTACAACTTTTACGCAGCCTCGGTAGTTACCGAAACCAGCTTACACAAGGCTTGAACGAAGTCCGTTGA
>CAKPVJ010000042.1 GCA_934193515.1 uncultured Megasphaera sp.
ATGAACGGCTGGGCCCATTGATGGAAAAATATGACAAAGATTTCTAGGAAATTTACACAAAATTCTTGACATACCCGCCTTTTTCTTGATTCGTTCTTTTTCGGCGGTACGAAAAAGAATGAATAACAGAGGGTCAGAGGGACACGTCCCTGCATTCTGGTCGCACAGAAAGAAAAAGCGAATAGCATATGTAAATGATACGTTTACTAGAAAAAATGGGCATAGGGAGATGCTCCCTTGGACAATGTGTTTCTTTTTCGGCGGCACGAAAAAGAATGAATACATGAGGGTGCAGGGACCCTTCCCAGCGTTCTGACCGCAAGTATATAGCATATGTAAACGGCACGTTTACAGAATCATATGAGGGTCAAAGGGGAGCGTCCCTGTATTCTGACTGCGAAGAAAGAAAAAAAGAGGGTCAAAGGGATACATCCCTACATTCTGCCAACGCGTACTAGTCACTGTGAGGGGTTTATGGTATGATACATAATAGGCTTTTGTAAAAGAAGGGGAATTGAGATGGAACGAATTTATTTGGATAATGCGGCCGCTGCGCCGTTGGATTCACGGGTACTGGCAGCGATGATGCCGTATTTGACGACACAGTATGGAAATCCTTCCAGCCTGCATTATTTTGGACAGCAGGCTCGGGCCGCCGTCCAAACGGCACGGGGGCAGGTCGCCGCGTGTCTGCATGTCAAGCCGCAGGATATCGTGTTTACTAGCGGCGGCACCGAAGCAGATAATTTGGCAATACTGGGGTATCTGCGGGCCAATTATCCGCAGGGAGGCCATCTCATTACGACGGCTGTTGAGCATCATGCCGTACTGCGGACGTTTGAAGCGATGCGGCAGAAGGGGTATGATGTGACGATTCTGCCTGTTGATGAAACTGGCAGAGTTCGCCTAGAAGATGTCAAACAGGCACTGCGGCCGGATACGGTGTTGATTTCTGTCATGTATGCCAACAATGAAACGGGCATGATACAGTCTGTCAAGGAAATCGGTGCGCTGGCGCAGCGCGCTGGCGTCGTCTTTCATGTCGATGCCGTTCAGGCCTATGGATATATACCGATTCACCCGTTGGAAGACCATATTGATATGCTGACCGTATGCAGTCATAAGATTTATGGCCCCAAGGGCGTCGGTGCCTTGTATATACGGCATGGCCTAGACGTAGCGGCTGACGCGTACGGCGGTCCGCAGGAGCATCGGCTGCGTGCCGGAACGGAAAATGTTGCCGGTATTGTAGGCTTTGGCATGGCTTCGGCCTTATTGGACAAGGAACGAGACGCACGGTATGCGCAGGCAGCGGCATTGAAACAGCGATTATATGAGAACTTGGTCTGCCAGAACGCATCGCTGCATCTCAATGGCACGATAGCGCATGCGCTGCCGAATATTTTAAATATCAGCATGGCTGGTACAGACAGCGCCATACTGTTGATTGCTTTGGATATGCAGGGTGTGGCCGTGTCTGCCGGTTCTGCCTGTGAAGCCGGGGCTGTCGAACCATCCCATGTGCTGCAGGCGATGCATACGGATGATAGGTGGCTGCGCAGCAGTCTGCGCATTTCTGTAGGCAAAGAGAATACGATGGAAGAAATAGATGAAGCAATCTGCCGCATGCAGGCTGTACTGCAGTCTGTCAAGGCAAAGGAGGAATAATATGGCTAAACGAGTAGCTGTCGCTATGAGCGGAGGCGTAGACAGCTCTGTCACAGCGGGATTATTAAAAGAAAAAGGATATGATGTCATTGGCATTACGCTGCGTCTGTGGGAAGAAGACCCGCATAAACCGGCAGTGGAAAACATACATGCCTGCTGTTCGTTATCGGCAGTAGACGATGCGAAGGCCGTTGCGGCTGTATTGGGCATTCCTCATTATACGCTGGATTTTAGAGATATTTTCCGCCGTGATGTCATTTCGTATTTTGTCGATTCGTATCGGCATGGCAAGACCCCAAATCCGTGTATTGCCTGCAATAAATGGATTAAATTCGGTCTGCTTTGGGAAAAAGCACAGCAGTTCGGCGCAAATTTTTTGGCAACGGGACATTACGCGCGGATTCAGTATCATGAAGATACGGGCATCTATTCGCTGCTCCGCGGCACAGACAGACGAAAAGACCAATCGTATGTCCTGTACCAGCTGAACCAGGAATTACTGCCTCATATTCTTTTCCCGATGGCAGATTTGGAAAAAACACATACGCGAGAACTGGCAAGAGAATGGAATCTGCCTGTGTTTGCCAAGCCGGAAAGCCAGGATATTTGCTTTATTCCGGACAATGACTACAAGGGGTTCCTGCGGCAGGAAGACAGCACGATGTTCCGCAAAGGGGATTTTGTAGATCGGCAGGGTCATGTTATCGGGCAGCATCAGGGCATTCCGGCCTATACGATTGGCCAGCGCCGGGGGCTCAATCTCGGCGGCCCAGGCGGTCCGTACTATGTCACCGCTTTGGATGTAGCCCATAATAAGGTAATTGTCGGCGCAGAAAAAGACTTGTTTTCTGCTACCGTGCATGCCGACGACGTATCCTGGGTAGAAACGGCACCGGCTGAACCGTTTGAAGCGTTGGGAAAGATACGGTATGCCGCGCAGGAATCTCCCTGCATGGTATATCCGAAAGACGACGGGACCATTCGTGTCGTCTTTTCACGGCCTCAGCGTGCCGTAACAAGCGGCCAGGCGTTGGTATTATATGATGCAGCCACAGGGGAACGTGTCCTTGGCGGCGGCGTGATTTTATAGATGAAAGAGGAGATGCAGCATGGCAACAGAACATATTCGCAATTTTTCTATTATTGCCCATATTGACCATGGCAAATCGACATTGGCTGATCGGATGCTGGAAATGACCGGCACGGTTCCCAAACGGGAAATGGAAGCACAGCTGTTGGATACGATGGATTTGGAACGGGAACGCGGGATTACGATCAAAGCCCAGTCGGCCCGTTTGATATACGATGCCAAAGACGGCAACCAATATACGCTCAATTTGATTGATACGCCGGGGCACGTCGATTTTAACTATGAAGTATCCCGCAGCCTGGCGGCCTGCGAAGGGGCGCTGCTCGTCGTCGATGCCACACAGGGTGTCGAAGCGCAGACCTTGGCCAATGTGTATTTGGCATTGGAACATGATTTGGAAATTATTCCTGTCATCAACAAAGTCGATTTGCCGAGTGCCGATCCAGAGCGGGTCTGCCAGGAAATTGAAGATGTCATTGGCTTGGACGCGTCAGACGCGATTATGATTAGTGCCAAGACCGGTTTGGGCGTAGACAACGTATTGGAAGCGGTCGTACAGCGTATTCCCGCGCCGGAAGACGCGCCGGACAAGCCGCTGCGTGCTTTGATCTTTGACTCTCATTTTGATGCGTACAAAGGGGCGATTGCCAACGTCCGCGTCATGGAAGGCTCCGTCAAGCCGGGACAGCGCATCCGCATGATGGCAACGGGCAAAGAGTTTGAAGTCATCGAAACGGGCGTATTCCTGCCGCAGATGCATCCCGTACCTTCGCTGGAATGCGGCAGTGTCGGCTATTTGGCAGCCAGCATGAAAAACGTGCGGGACTGCCGTGTCGGTGATACAGTTACGCTGGCGGACAATCCGGCATTCGAAGCCCTGCCGGGGTATCATAAGGCTGTGCCGATGGTCTACTGCGGCCTGTATCCTGTCGAAACCAACGACTATGACAACCTGCGCGATGCCTTGGAAAAACTGCACCTCAACGATGCGGCCCTTTTATTTGAACCGGAAACATCCAGTGCGTTGGGCTTTGGGTTCCGCTGCGGCTTCTTGGGCCTGCTGCATATGGATGTCGTGCGGGAACGCTTGGAACGGGAATATAACCTGTCCTTGATTACGACGGCTCCGTCTGTTATTTATCATGTATACTGCACAGACGGCACGATGGTGGAAGTGGATAATCCGGCTCTCATGCCGGACATGACCAAGATCGACCATATCGAAGAACCGCTCGTCAAAACGACGATTATTATTCCGAAGGATATGGTAGGCACGGTCATGGAAATTTCCCAAAATCGCCGCGGCCAGTATGTCACCATGGATTATTTGGATGAAACCCGTGTGTCGCTGGTCTACGATTTGCCGCTGTGCGAAATTTTATATGATTATTTTGACGTATTGAAATCGGCAACGCGGGGCTACGCATCGCTCGACTACGAACTGCATGGCTACCAAACATCGCCGATGGTCAAGATGGATATTCTCATCAACGGCGAAGTCGTCGATGCCCTGAGCGTCATTGTCCATCGTGAATTTGCAGCCCGCCGCGGCCGGGCGCTCGTAGAAAAACTCCGCAGCCTCATACCGCGCCAGCTCTTCCAGATTCCGATTCAGGCGGCGATTGGCAATAAAATCATTGCCCGTGAAAACGTAGCAGCTCTTCGCAAAGACGTCTTGGCTAAATGCTATGGCGGCGATATTTCCCGTAAGCGCAAGCTGCTGGAAAAACAAAAAGAAGGGAAGAAACGGATGAAGCAGTTTGGTACGGTCGAAATTCCGCAGGAAGCCTTCATGGCCGTACTGCAGGTTGATGATACATGATTGGGCTGTACATACACATCCCTTTTTGTGTGCATAAATGCCTGTACTGCGATTTTCCGTCTTATGGCGGCGTCCGTCAGTATATTCCCGGATATGTACAGGCTCTCTGTCGGGAAATTCGAGCTTTTTCGCCGAAAGGACTGCAGGCAGATACGGTATATGTCGGCGGCGGCACGCCGTCCCTGCTGTCTGTGTCCCAGCTGTCCCAAATCATGGACGCACTGCAGCAGACATTCTCACTGACAGCGGATGCGGAAATTACGTTGGAAGCCAATCCGGACAGCATGGATGTGACCTATGCGGCGGCGATTGCTTCGTTGGGTATCAACCGCGTCAGTCTGGGCATACAGTCCTTTGATGACCGGATGCTGCGGTTTTTGGGCCGAGTACATACGGCTGCGGCAGGCAGGCAAGCCGTCGAAGACGTATGGCGCGGCGGCATTCAAAATATATCCATTGATTTAATGTACGGCCTGCCGCATCAGACCCAGGCAATGGTGCAGCAGGACATGGAAATGCTGTCGGCTCTGCCTGTGTGCCATGCGTCGATTTATTCGCTGATTGTAGAAGAGCATACGCCGTTGTGGGCGGGCCTGCAGCGGCGGGCCTTTTCCCTGCCTGCGGCAGACGATGTGGAAGCGATGGGCCGTGTCATTCATGAGACCATGCATCGCTTGGGCTATGAGCATTATGAAATTTCCAGCTACGCCCGGCCGGGCCGGCGGTCGCGGCATAACTGCAAGTACTGGCAGTATGTGCCGTATATCGGCTTTGGCGTATCGGCTCATTCGTTTTATCAGCAGACGCGCTGGGCCAATATTGCTAATATTCCTGCGTATATACGCCGTGCCGGGCGCGGCAGTGTGACGGCAGAGCGCGTGCCTATTGATGAGAAGCGGGCCCAGGAAGACTATTGTTTTTTGGCTCTGCGCATGCACGACGGCATTTCGTATACAGCCTTTGAAAACCAGTTCGGCACGACTATAGAACGCGAGTTTGGCCCTGTTTTGAAGCGGCTGTTTCAGCAGAAACTGCTGGAAAAGACAAAGGACGGATGCTGCCTCAGTGACTTGGGGCTTGGGTACGGCAATTATGTATTCAGTCAATTTATACGAGAATAAAAAGCTTTATAATGTATTGCATGACGGCCGCTGACTGCGCGGCTGCTCTCGTGTGTGGGATTGACAAAGAGTACCATTTTAGCTATAATTACATTGTGTGCAATAAAAGCACTCCCTATCATACCTTGGAGGGAGGGATAATAGAATGGCAGAAATCAGAGTTGGTAAAAATGAAACGTTAGACAGCGCACTGCGTCGCTTCAAACGTTCTTGCCAAAAGGCAGGTGTTCTTTCCGAAGTTCGGAAACGTGAACACTATGAAAAACCGAGTGTACGGAGAAAGAAAAAATCCGAAGCAGCACGTAAACGGAAGTACAGAGCATAATCGTCGTTAGTAAGAAGGGTGATACCGTGTCTCTTAAAGAAGAACTGCTTCAGGACATGAAAGATGCAATGCGGGCAAAAGAAGCCGGAAAAACAGCCTTGTCTGTTATTCGCATGGTTCGTTCGTCGATTCGTAACACTGAAATTGATGGCAAGTGTGAACTAGACGATGCCGGTGTGGGAGCAGTCATTGCAAAAGAAATGAAACAACGCAAAGAATCATTGGCCGATTTTGAAAAAGCCGGCCGTGAAGATTTGGTGGAACAAGTCAAAGCTGAAATGGCAGTGTTGGAAAAATATATGCCGAAACAGCTGACAGCTGACGAAATTCGTCAGATTGTTAATGATGCCGTAGCCGGCAAGACAGGCCTCAAGATGGGCGACGTCATGAAACTTGTAATGCCGCAGGTCAAAGGTAAAGCAGACGGCAAAGTTGTTTCACAAGTTGTTAGAGAAATTTTACAAAAAAATTAGTTTTTTTAGATTTTCTATAGATTATCTATTGACAAATAAACTGATTGATTGTATGATTTTATCATGATTTGAAAAACAAAATAAGTCATGAAAACAAAGTCAAAGAAGACTTCGAATTCCTAGGGAATAATACGCCTTGGGGGATCGAAGTCTTTTTTTTAACCAAAAGGAGGAAACTAGAATGACTAAAGATGATTTAGTTTATGTAATCCCTGCAGGTCAATATGGTAAAGAAGGTGTTCTCGCTTTATTAGAACAGCACCCGGAAATTAAATTTGTATCTCTCGTTGGCGTCGATTTGGCAGGCAACGATACGGATGAAAAAATTCCTATTTCTGTATTCTTTGATGAATATGATAAATTCTTTAATGCGACGGCGTTCCAGACAGATGGTTCTTCTGTTGTACTGCCGGGCATTGCTACGTTGTCCAATGCGCGCGTAGATATTAAAGCCGATCCGGGCGTTAACTGGTTTGTCGATTACAACGACGGCAATATCGATCCGGAAACAGGCAAACCGGTAGGCACATTGCGTATTCCCAGTTTCCTGCGCCATGCAACCGGCTTCATTGATTCCCGTTCCATTTTGCGCAACACGACGGATTATGTCGGCGAACAGATTTTAGCCTTAGTTAAAAAATATGGCATCCAAGGCTTGTCCGTTGATCCGGAAGACATTGAAAAAATCGTCTTCACGACAGCTACGGAATTGGAATTCTGGGTTAAGACACCGAGCCAGGACGTAGAAACACGTCTTCTTTCTGCATCCCAGAAAATGCAGGAACAGTACTGGCAGCGTACACACGGCGTTGTTCGTACGGCTTTGGAACAGACCGTAGAACGTCTTGAAAAATACGGCTTGCAGCCGGAAATGGGCCATAAAGAAGTTGGCGGCATCAAAGCGCAAATCGATGATTCCGGTAAATTAATCTTCGTTTTGGAACAGTTGGAAGTGGACTGGAAATTCTCCAATGACCCTGTACAGACAGCAGATAACGAAATCCAGGCGCGTATCATCGTTCGTGAAGTATTCCGCGAAAACGGTCTTGAAGTTACGTTCCAGGCTAAACCGATTCATGGTGTTGCTGGTTCCGGTGAACATACACATCTCGGCATTGGCGCTATCCTGAAAAACGGCAAATTCGTCAACCTCTTCAACCCGGATGACATGAATAAAGAATTCTTGTCCTCTATCGGCTACGGCGCTATCATGGGCATCTTGAAACATTATGAAGTCATCAATCCGTTTGTTTCCGCTACGACAGACTCCCTCAACCGCTTGAAACCGGGCTTTGAAGCGCCTGTCTGCATCGTTACAGCTCTTGGCGGCGAAACACCGGATGTTCCGACACGTAACCGTTCTGTCCTCGCCGGCTTGATTCGTGATATTGCCAGCCCGAATGCAACACGTTTTGAACTTCGTGCCCCGAACCCGTTCACTAACACATACATTACGATTGCTATGTGCTATTTGGGTGCATTGGACGGCATCAAATATGCTCTTTCCAGCGGCAAATCGACAGGCGAACTCTTGGCTGAATTGTCCAAGAAACCGGGCGAAGCTGCGGATTACCTCGAAAAAGACCGTGCATATCGTTCGGAAGTCGATGTATTTGAAGTCTTCTCCGATGCCGAACGTGACGCTATGTTTGGCAAAGCACCGCGCACGGTTTGGGAAAACTTCAAGAGCCTTACTACGTATCCGGAAAAATTGAATGACCTCGCCTGCGACGCCTTCCAGAAACGTTTGATGGAATCCTTCGAAGAAGGGGCTTTGAGCCGCTGGGCTTTGGAACTTCAGTTCCGTACGATTCCGGACAATTTGTCCAAAGTCATTAGTGCTAAACAGCTGCATATCGACGGCGACAGCAATCCGCTGGAAGTAGAACGCTGGACCAAGATTAACGCACTGCGCACGGAATTGGGCCGTGACACTGAAAAGCGCCCGTCTATCTTTTCACGCATTAAATCCGCATTGGCTGCTGGTGATTATGATACAGCATCTGATTTGATGGTTGCTATGAACGATAAGATGGATGAATTGGCTGATTTGTACTATGAATACTCACACAATGCATTCTAAGGTTTCTTTCCTTTGATAAACGAACTGCGTACTCTCTGCAGATGGGAGTACGCAGTTTTTTTATTTCTAAATCAAGACGGTTTTGTTACAGTTGTATAACAGCTTTGCGCTTAAATGACTATAAGAGAATAAATAAACGAAATTATACCAATAAAAATGCATTAATTAATGACGAAATATATTGGATATATGTAAAATATCCAGTAAATACGTGAAAAAATAAGGACGAAAAACAGGTGTACACAAAATTGTAAAATAGTATAGATATACGATGCGGAAAACGTGACAAATCCCTTGTTTGCTGGTATACTGTAGTTAATCTCAAGAGAGAGAAAGCTACCAGTGAAGTAGTAAAGGGAGGTTGATTTATATGAAAAAGAGTATATTTGCAGCATTAACAGTTTTGACAGTTTGTGTATCCGGTGCGGCTTTTGCAGCTCCGCAGACGACCTTCCAAGAAGGCCAAGTGCAAGTAGATGTCGGCGCGATGAATGCTAAATCTGAAATCGGCCACATAAAATCCGATTCGAATTGGAATTTCCAAGGCGGCGTCACCTACGGCGTTTCCGATAAAGTAGGCGTACAGTATCAGTACAGCGGCTTGAGTACCGATATCAACGGCCATGATGTCACCAAAGGCAATCAGCAGGAAGTCAATGTATTGTATTCGTTGAATAATAACGTAGCTGCCTATGCAGGCTATAACCGCATTGACAATGATTTTGGCTATGGCGGCAGCAATACCAATAATGTAGCGCAAGTAGGCCTCATCGGCAAAGCTCCGTTGGCAGACAACCTCGATGTCTATGGCAAAGTAGGCATCGGCACGAAAGATACAACGACGTGGGAAGCTGGTCTTTCCTACAAAGCTACCAATGATTTGGATATTAATGCCGGCTACCGCTATGTAGACACAGCAGGTCGTCACGACAATGATCCCAGTGTTACGTATAAAGGCTTTGTTACTGGTTTGTCCTACCGTTTCGGCGGCTAATGGTACCGTTTTCTAAATGAGTTTTCTTTTCACAGCATACATACAAAAAAAGGCTATCGCGTGAAGCGGTAGCTTTTTTTGTATGTAGTGTGTAATTCTTTAAACGATATTATTTCCCCTTGAGGCAGATGGAAAGCCAGTGCGGCAGGGGCAGATGGTTGATGATAGACGCATAGGCAGCAGCACAGCCGGCGACGATGAAATAAATGGCCACGATATATGTGGACCGCAGATAGATATGAAAATGAGCGGCCAGCCCCGTGCAGGCGCTGAGAAAGACGGGATGAACGAGGTAGATGGGATAGGAGTCATTGCCAAGCAGGGAGAAAAGCCGGTGCATCCAGCCGGGTACGGTACGGCATTCCCACCAGTACAGCAAAAAGAGCATCGTGGACAAGGTGTACAGCATGCCAATCGGACTGAGCTGGTGAATCGTAAAGACGGCAGACAGGGCATCATATTGCAGATAGTGCATGACGCCCCAGTAGGCGGCCAGCATGCCCAGCGTCGTCAACGCTTGAAAGACGTTGACCCCTAGGGCATGACGGCGAATCCAGTCCGTGACAGCAGTAAAATGTTCTGCCGTGAAGGCACCGAACATAAAGATAAAGAGATAATGAAATACGATGTAGTTGAGCCGGAACGCAAAGGCATCTTTCAGCCAGGGGCTGGCGTCCTGCGGCACCGACCAGAGATAGCTGGAATAGAAATTGAAGACCATGTTGGCTGCCAGCAATATCGTAAAGGACACCCAGGGTGTGCGGTTCATCAGACGAAGCAGGGGACGCCACAGCGGCATCAGTACGTAGAACCAAAGCAAAATGACGAGAAAATAGATATGATACATGGCCAGGCCGTACCACAGGGTCCGAGCCAGCGCAGTCGGCTGAAAGACGCTGAAGGTGTGGCTGATGACCGATACATAGAACATGTAGAAAACTGACCAGACCAGATAGGGAATAAAAACAGTACGGGCCCGGCGGTGCAAGTAGTCTTTATAGTTGAACGGCTGCGATAAAGGCTGGCTGTAAAACATGCCGAACGCCGAAAGAAAGAAAAATGCCGGTACCGAAAAGCGGGAAAGTATTTCCAAGAGCGCAATCAGTCCCAAATTGGGCGCAGGATTGACGATGGCGACGGAGCCGACATGAATGGCAATGACGCCGAGCATGCAGAGACCCCGCATATAATTAATGGAATGAATAAAACGTTTTGACATCTGACACCTCTGACTATACAATAAAATTGATGATAAGACATGGAATCTATAAGATACTCTATGGTATAATAAATAGATGTCTTTATTATAACAAATTTTACAGATTTAGGTAGGGATATAAAAGATGAATGACAGGATGCTATACACCGTCACGCGGACGGGACTGCTGCTGGCAGTGACGCTGCTGCTGCAGGGAATACGGCTGCTGCTTCCCATACCGCCGCAGGTCAGCATGTTTTTAATTGGCTCGCTGGTCAACGCCTGCTTGATATTGGCCATTTTGAAGGTCGGCTGGAAATCCGGTCTGGTGGTTGCCTGCATTACGCCTGTGTTTGCCTGGCTGGAAGGCATGCTGCCTTTTCTGCCGTTTATTATCCCGGTGGCTGTCGGCAACAGCGTGCTCGTAGGAGCTGTCTATCGCCTGCGTGCCTATAAGCTGCCGGGGGTGTATGGGGCGGCAGTTTGCAAGATGGCTGCCATATACGGCGCGTTTTATCTGTTATTTGGTTGTGTGGAGTTTCCGGCAGCAGTGCGGCATATGATACTCATGAGCATGAGCTGGCCGCAGCTGGTTACGGGCGTACTGGGCGGGACGATTGCCTATCGTATTGCCGGGCGAATCCATTCATCACGATGAATTTTGACTATGTAGCTTAGGAGGAATACACAATGAGTATGCTGTATTATATACCGGCGGTGCTGGGCGTATTGTTTATTGCCGTAGGGGTGTATCATGGCTGGAAACTGCGGGCGCTGACACGGCATTGCACGGCAGCGACGACGGGAAAACTGCTTGGGTTTGAAGAAAAGAAGATGAAGAGCGGCAGTTTATATTTTCCCGTTGTCGAATTTACGGTCCAAAATAAAACCTATAAAAGCAAATATAAAATTGGTAATGCCGAATGGCAAAGTGTAGCCGGCGATGCGGTCGATGTGCGGTATAATCCGTCCAATCCGGATGAAATTTATTTGTATCATGAACAAAATATCTGGCAGCAGTATGCCAGTCCGTTTTTTATTATTGTCGGAGGCTTTATTTTCATTTTGGCATATTATTATGTATTGTAATCGTCCGTTCGTAGGACTACGTGTGTGAAATAAACTGTAAAAAGGAGCAGGACATGGCAGATTTAATGAACAACAATGCTGTTAATGAAAAAGCTGTCAAGGCGATGGCACAATTTTTGGAAGCATTAGGAGTAGATATTGCGGCCTTGGGCATGGAAAAAACGCCGTATCGGGTGGCCGAAGCATTTGGGCAGTTTTTTTCCGGCCTGCGGGAAAATCCAGATGCAGAATGGAACAATCCGATTATCACGCAGACTAATGGCTTGGTAGCCGTTCGGCATATTCGCTTTCACTCCATGTGTGAACATCATTTGCTGCCGTTTTTTGGGACCGCTCATATTGCCTATTACCCGCGCGGCGGCCGTATTGCTGGGTTTGGCCATTTTGTACAGGCTGTAGATATTTTGGCCCGTCGGCCTCAGCTGCAGGAACGCTTGACAGAGCAGCTTTGTCAGTCTATTAACAGGGGACTGCAGCCGGAAGGCGTACTGGTCATTGTACAGGCGACGCATCTTTGCTTGACGATGCGCAGTGCCATGGCTGCAGATTCCAATATTATTACGGCTTCATCCAGCGGCTGTCTGGCAGCCGGCACGGAAGCGTATAAAGAAGCCTGGGATATGTTGATGGCTGGAAAACACAGCGGCGATACGCAGAAAGGATAACGCGATGGATACGATTACGCTGCAGGGCATGCAGTTTTATGGCTATCACGGCTGCCTGCCGGAAGAACAGCGAAACGGCCAGCCCTTTTATGTCGATGCTGTTTTGACGGCAGACTTGACGGCTGCAGGAGCCAGTGATGCCTTGACGGATACGATTGATTACAGTAAAGTGTATGCTGTTATTCAGGAAATTGTCGAAAAACGGACATACCACCTTATTGAACGATTGGCAGCAGTTATTGCAGAAACGGTACTGGCACAATTTGCCGTAGATGCTGTGACGATTACCGTACACAAGCCGCATGCGCCGATTGGCGGCCCCCTGGCAGATACGGCTGTGACGATAGAAAGGAGCCGTCATGCATAAGTATTATTTGAGTTTGGGAGCTAACCTGGGGAACCGGGAAGCGACATTGCAGACGGCAGTTGCCTTGCTGAAACAACAAGAGGCAGTGCAGGTCACGGCTGTTTCATCCCTGTATGAAACCCCGCCTTGGGGAAAAACGGACCAACCCGTATTTATCAATATGGCCTGTACGGTAGAAACGGCTCTTTCCGGCCCCTCTTTGCTGGCTGTCTGTCAGCAGATAGAACAACAACTGGGACGGGTGCGGCATGAAAAATGGGGAGCCCGCACGATTGATATTGATATTGTGTACAGCGATGACGTCATCAGTCATACGGATACGCTGGAAATACCGCATCCCTATGTGACGCAGCGGGCCTTTGTCCTTGTGCCGCTGCAGGAAATTGCGCCGGATCTATGCATTAGCGGCCGCCCTGTTTCCTATTGGCTGCAGCAGCTGCCGGATGTACAGGATGTCAAGAAAATCCTTGGATAGTATGAGATGATTGGAACAGAGGGAGACAACATGGAAAAAATCTTAATAGCCGATGATGAACAATTAATGCGTCAGTTGGTAGTTGATTTTCTAAAGCCGGAAGGCTATGAAATGCTGGAAGCTGCCGATGGTAAAGAAGCGTTAAAACTATATCATGAACAGCATCCGGATTTGGTACTGCTGGATGTCATGATGCCGGGATACGATGGCTGGACGGTATGCCGGGAAATTCGCCGGGAATCATCTGTCCCCATCATGATGCTGACTGCCAAAGGCGAAGAAATTGACCAGCTGTTTGCCTATGATTTAGGTGTCGATGAGTATATTACCAAACCGTTCAGTCCCAAAATTTTGGTGGCTAAAATTAAAGCACTGCTGCGGCGCACGCAAAAAGAAGCAACCGAACTAGCATCTGCTGCCGACGGCGTATCCATTGACCGGGACGCACGGCAGGTCGTATTGGACGGCAAAAATATTGACCTCAGTCCTACGGAATATAAACTGCTCTCGTATTTAGCTGCCAATGCCGGCAAAGCACTCAGCCGCCGACAGATTCTCAACCAAGTATGGAATTACGACTATTACGGCGACTTACGCACCGTTGATACCCATATCAACCGCCTGCGTATCAAACTGGGGGATAAAGGCAAGTATATTCAAACCGTGCGCGGCTACGGATACCGCTACGATGCCAAATGATACGGCTGTCCCTTCGCATCAAATCGGGACTGTATGTCATCGGCTTTACGCTCTTCTTTATCATCACGCTGATGATAGCCATTGGCGTAGGCTTTAATAAATTCTTTTATTCTGTCAAAAAAGACGGCATGATAGAAGCCAGCCAGGAAATCAGCACGATTTATAAAGAAAAGAAAATGGACGGCGAAAGCCAGTTTGATCTCATCAGCCAGAATTTGGGTGCAGAAATCCTTATTATTGACAACAGCCAGCTTGTCTATTCGTCGCGGCCGGGACGGCGTATTTTTATTGGGCCGCCGAAAGCGGATACAAAAGACGTTGTCGTTGCCGTAGGCAAAGAAGAAGAAGCAAAAGCACATCAGGACAAAATTGTACAGCCCAAGCATATTCAAGAGATGATTGATTTGCTGCAGGGCCGGCAGCCTGATGAAGCCGAGCTGGGCAAAGTCAAACACTATCGTCCCAGTGAAACATTCCAGTATTTTAATCTAATTTCCCGCATAGACGGGCAGTCCTATGTGCTTATCAGCCAGCCCGTCGCCCCGATGCAGAAAACTATCGGCATTGTACAGCATTTTATCTTCACCTGCGGTATTATTTGGCTGCTGATTGCCGTGATTGGTACTATTTTGCTGACTAATAAAATGGTCAAGCCCCTGCTGGAGCTGAAAAAAATATCCGTTGCCATGACACATTTGAATTTTACGAAAAAATGGCACGGCAGCAATACCGATGAAATCGGAGAATTGGGACGCAGTCTTAATACTTTGTCGGACCAACTCAATCAGGCACTGGACGAGCTGCAGAAATCCAATACCCAATTAAAACAGCAGCTGGACAAGGCCAAAGAAGTAGAACATATGCGGAAATCCTTTATCTTTGCCGTATCTCATGAGCTGAAGACACCGCTGGCGATTATCCAGGGATATGCCGAAGGCCTGGACAGCCTGCAGAGTGATGAACAGACGCGGCGGCGCTATTGTCATGTCATTCAAACGGAAACGGTGAAAATGGACAATCTGGTCAAGAGCCTGCTCAACCTGTCACGGCTGGAAACCGGGGCATTTAAACTGGAAAAAATGGCCTTTGATTTTGGTGCCTTGACGGATGAAGCACAAGCCCGCTTTGCCCAGGCAGTACGCAAAAAAGATATTCGGATTACTTGGAAGCTGCCGCCGGATATGACAACCTATGGCGACCCGGAACAAATAGACTGCATCATGAGCAATTTTTTGAGCAACGCCATTGACTACACGCCGCAGGGCAAAGAAATAACGGTTTCCGGCGAAGAGTTGGGCACGGTCTATAAAGTGTTTATACACAATCAAGGGATTCAAATTCCTGAAGAATGCCAACAACGGATTTGGGAGCCGTTTTACAAAGTAGACACGGCAAGAAGCCGCAATGTACAGCGGACCTTTGGCGGTCACGGCCTGGGATTGGGCATTGTCGCAGAGCTCGTCAAACTGCACGGACAAACCTACGGAGTATACAACACAGACGACGGCGTTACCTTTTGGTTTACCATCGAAAAAGCAAAAACATAACAGCATGTCACACTAAGCTGCATGCGCGTATCGAGCAACAGATAGATACGGCGTGCAGTTTTTTTGCTGTCAGGAGTCTGTATGCGGCAGTATATGGCAGTTTAAGCAGGAAAAATAAATAAGGTAAGAAATCCCTTTACAAGTACCGTATTCAACGGTATCATAAAATTGTATATGTGTGTGGTGTATCAATATATGCAATATGTATCTGCATGTAGGAGTGATAGAAGTGGAAATTTACGAAGCACTGGTAAATAGAAAACGTTGTGCTGCTGTGGTGGGTCTTGGGTATGTCGGCTTGCCGCTGGCAGTGGCATTGGCGAAGAAAATTCGTGTTATTGGCTATGATAATAATCCGGAAAAGGTCACTATGCTGCAGTCCGGCATAGATGTGATGGGAGAAGTAGGCAGCCAGGCATTGAAAGAAACGACGGCATTGTTTACGTCTGATGCCAAGAAACTGCAGGATGCTTCCTTTATTATTATCGCAGTGCCAACCCCGATTAAAGAAGACCATACGCCGGATTTGACTTTCGTACAGCAGTCCAGCCGTACGGTGGGAATGAACCTTAGGGGTGGCACAATTGTAGCGTATGAATCGACAGTATATCCCGGTGTTACAGAAGAACTCTGTGTTCGGGAATTGGAGAAGGCTTCCGGTATGACCTGCGGAACGGACTTTTTTGTAGGGTATTCGCCGGAACGCATCAATCCGGGTGATAAAGTACATACCCTAAACAATATCGCAAGATTGTTTCGGGCATGAATCCGGAAGTATGTGATGAAATTGCTAAGGTATATGAACTTGTCGTAGAGCATATTTTCAAGGTAAGTTCTATCAAAGTAGCAGAAGCGGCGAAATTGTTGGAAAATACACAGCGGGATATTAATATTGCGTTAATCTCGTGAACTGCATCGTAATGCTTCTGGAAAGCACTATCTTCCTGTTGATGCGGAAGCGAAAGCCCGTCAGCGCCA
>CAKPVJ010000043.1 GCA_934193515.1 uncultured Megasphaera sp.
CTCTTTTGCTAAAAAAAACGGACTCAGTTATCTGAATCCGTTTTTTTGATGGGACTATTACGTTACAGCCCCTTTTTTATACGATTTGTTGACTGGCTGCAGGGTTGATGCTATGATGGTACGAAGAAAACTTTATTATGCTAAAGTGAAGGAGGCCCTTTCATGGACATACGATATATCAAAGCAGACCCAAGCGGGAATACGACTATTTTTGTACTCAGCCAGATCGCACCGACACGGCGCAGTTCGTTGGCGGCTCAGTTGCTGCGCCCGGATTGTGTAGGCGCTGAACAGGTAGGGTATTTGACTATGGCTCAGGACCAACCGATTCGTGTGGACATGATGGGCGGCGAATTTTGCGGCAATGCCTCACGGGCTGCGGCCGCGTATGCCTTGATGTGTTCCGGCGAGAAAGAAGGAGAGTATGCTGTTTCCTGTTCCGGCTGTGACCATGTGCTGCAGGCCCATGCTGTACAGCGGGGAACGCGTACGTATGATGCTTATATCGAAATGCCCCTGCCTCTTTCCGTAGAGGCCATTCTGATGGACGTAGGCGGACTGCCGAGCCGTTTCTTTCGCGTTGCCCTGCCCGGCATCGTTCATTTCGTTCATTTTGTTGATGATACGGCACTGGCAGATACGCACGTATTTTGGCAGGCTGTACAGGACTATGCGGCAGATGAACCGTTGGAAGCCTATGGTTTAATACTTTTTTCACCTCAGCAGCTGCAAATGATTCCGGCAGTGTATGTGACGGCGACGGATACACTGTACTGGGAAAACAGCTGCGGTTCTGGCTCGGCGGCAGTCGCCGCGGCGTTGGCTTGTATGGGCAAAAAAGACGTATCCTGTACGATACATCAGCCCGGCGGTACGATTGATATTATGGCCCACGTCGAAGACGGACAGCTTCGCCGCATCGTCATTGGCGGGCCTGTGGGATTTGAAGCAGAAAACGTCATGACGATGGATTAGATATGAAGATTTCCGGAAAGGTTGTAACATCATTTTGCTGTTATGCATCATATTCTTTTCTTAAAAGGTTTTAGTTTGAAGAAAATGAATCGTCATGGTGTAAACGCTGTACTTAAAACGGTATAGTCAAGGGACTGTAACGCAATGAACTAACCATTCTCATGTTGTTGCAGTCCCTTTTTGTGCTGTCTTTTTACGATATATACGTTTGCATACTAGCAGTATGACGCCGGTTTTCGCTATACTAAGCGTAACAGATAATGGGATGAAGTATAAAGGAGACGCGTATGTCATTTTATACGTATGCTTTTATTGAAAATCAGGCACACATCAACAACATGGTGCAGTATGCCCTTTCGTTTTTGATTCTAGTAGGGCTGTTTGTTGCCGGCGTCAAGTATTTGGAAAACCGCCTCATGACGAAATACCGTGATTTATGTATTATTCTCGTACTGGTGGTTATTTTTTTCTTTGGCATCCGCTGGGATGATTATGCGCGGGACCAGGATACGATGGAAGCCAATTCCCGCATGGTCGTGTTTGTGCAGGCTGTCAGCGAGACGCTGCGCGTTCCCAAAGAAGCCGTGGCCGTCAATTCCCGGCAGCTGAAGCAGGGCATGATTGTCAAATACAGGGATTCATTTTACAAAGTAGATTTTGCTTCTGATTTTGCGGCGTATCGGCTGGAGCGGATTTACTTGATTCATCAGGATATCAAGATTGTTGACAAAGAAGAAGGGAGATGAGGCCATGCTGATGTATTATGCCCTGATTTTTGCCAAACTCGGCCTGGGGCTGGTAGCGCTCATTTTGCAGATCAATCTGCTGGGCAAAGGCAACTTGGCTCCTACGTCAGCTACGGATCAAGTGCAGAACTACGTACTGGGCGGCATTATTGGCGGCGTGATTTATAATGATGCTGTCGGCATTGTCCAATTCCTGCTGATTTTGGTTAGCTGGACGCTGCTGATTATGCTGCTGAAGTTTTTGAAAATGAACTCCCGTCAGGCTAAAATATGGATTGACGGCAAGCCGGTCATTTTGATTGAAAAAGGCGTCGTTCGGGTAGAAACCTGCATGCGCTACGGCGTGCAGGCCTATGAGCTGCATCTCAAGCTGCGTACAGCTGGTGTGTACCGCGTGCAGGACGTGAAGCGGGCCGTGTTGGAACAAAACGGGCAGTTGACTGTTGTCCAATATGGAGAACAAAATATTCGGTTTCCCCTTGTCTTGGACGGACAAATGGACGAAGACGTGTTGGAATTGATTGGCAGAGATGCGGCGTGGCTGGGCAGTGAAATCGCGCGGCAGGGTTATACGCTGCGCGACGTGTATATTGCTGAATATGTCGAAGGCCGTGTCGTCCTCTATCCGTATGTGCCGCATACGCAGGAGAAGCCAGCATGAAAAAGGAGTTGTGACATACCGATTTTTGCTGTCGTGTATCATGCGCTTCCTTTAAACGGTTTTAGTTTGAAGTTTGAAGGATAATACTCCAAACTATACACGTAACTATAGTAAAAGGACTGTAACAAATGAACTAAAAACGCTCATGTTGTTACAGTCCCATTAGCATGTAATGTTTAGTTTATAGTGCTGGCGTTATGTGTCTAGCCTATCCATTTCCAACGATACCCTAATTAAGAAATAGATGGAGCATGGTGATGAAATCTTTTATGCGGGCCGACAGCATCAGCCGTGTAATTGGTCCAGCAGATGATGCAGGCTGTCAATCTGTGCGGCCGCTTCTTTACGTACGGTTTCCGGATCTACGGTGATGCGGGCTGTGCCGCTGTCCATGGCTGCCTGAGCAACAGCTGCGGCGACGGCCGGAGCAACGCGTTTGTCAAAGGAGTCGGGAATGACGTATTCATCAGTCAGTTCGTCGTCTTTGATGAGAGAGGCAATGGCATGCGAAGCGGCGAGCTTCATGTCTTCGTTGATGCTGCGGGCGCGAACGGCCAGGGCACCGCGGAAAATGCCGGGGAACACCATGACATTGTTGATTTGGTTCGGTGAATCAGAACGGCCTGTACCGACAACTCTGGCACCGACTGCTTTAGCCGACTGATAATCTGTTTCCGGAATGGGGTTGGCCATGGCAAAGACGACAGCGTCCTTGTTCATGGAAGCGATGATTTCTTTGGTAAACAGATGCGGACCGGATACGCCGAGAAGCAGGTCAGCACCTTGGACAGCGTCTGCCAGCGTGCCGTGCTGTTTGGTTTTGTTGGTCAGAGCGGCCAGTTCAGCCTGTACCGGATTCAGTCCGTCCATGCCTTCGTACAGCATGCCGGCTTTATCGACCATAGTAACGTTGGCGGCACCAGCTCGGACGAGCAGACGGCCGATAGATGCACCGGCCGCGCCGGCACCGTTGATGACGATTTTGGCTGTTTTCAAATCTTTATGGACATGGCGGAACGCGCCGATGACTCCGGCGAGAGCGGCAATGGCCGTGCCGTGCTGATCGTCATGAAAGACAGGAATATCCATTTCTTTTTTCAGCGTCGTTTCAATTTCATAGCATTTAGGGGATGCAATGTCTTCTAAATTAATGCCGGCAAAAGACGGCTGCAGCCGTTTGACTGTTTCGATAAATTGCTGCGGGTCTTTGGTGTCCAGGCAGATAGGGACGGCATTGACGCCGCCAAAAATCTTGAAGAGAATCGATTTCCCTTCCATGACCGGCATGGCAGCTTCCGGGCCAATATCTCCCAGCCCCAAGACGCGCGTACCGTCGGAGATGACGGCAATCATGTTGCCGCGGCAGGTCAGGTCAAACGACAAGTCGCTGTCTTTGGCGATTTCCCGGCACGGCTGTGCGACACCGGGGGTATACAACGTACTCAAATCATCATGGGTCTTGAGGACGGCACGGGGCATCGTTTCCAGGATACCCTGCTTGCCGCGGCGGACCTTCATGGCTTCTTCATCAAAATTCATGGGTATAGTCACCTCTCATCAAAATATAAGCACACTCTCCATTATATAGAAATTGGCTCCTTTCGACAAGACGGCGGTTTTGCATTGACAGGACCTTGGCTGTTCTTGTATAATAAAGCCGTAATCATGTGACTGACGGAAGTGGAGCATACCACGGGGAGCATGATAGATACCAAGCCGACCGTCTGGGCGATTTCCAGAATGTCGGTGTTTTTTTATGGACAAAATAAGGAGTGAAGCAATTCATGGCAAAGGTATTAAGCGATATTGAGATTGCACAGCAAACAACACTGGAACCGATTGTAAAGATTGCGGAACAAGTCGGTCTTTCGGAAGATGATTTGGAATTATACGGTAAATATAAAGCGAAAATTTCATTTGACGCAATTAAACGGCTTTCCAAGCAAAAAGACGGCAAACTCGTCTTGGTGACGGCCATTACGCCGACGCCGGCCGGCGAAGGCAAGACGCTGACGACAATTGGCTTGGCACAGGCTTTAAACCAAATGGGACATAAAACGGTCGTCGCGCTCCGTGAACCGTCGCTGGGTCCGGTATTCGGCATCAAAGGCGGCGCAGCCGGCGGCGGCTATGCCCAGGTCCTGCCGATGGAAGACATCAACCTTCATTTTACCGGCGATATGCATGCCATTACGGCAGCCAACAACTTGCTGGCGGCAGCGATTGACAACCACGTCCATCAGGGCAATGCCCTGCGCATTGACGTGCGCCGCATCATTTGGAAACGCGTCATGGACATGAACGACCGTGCGCTGCGCAACATCGTCGTCGGCATGGGCGGCAAAGTCTGCGGCTTTCCGCGGGAAGACCATTTCATGATTACCGTTGCTTCGGAAATCATGGCAGCCCTTTGCTTGGCTCACGACTTGATGGATTTGAAAAAACGCATGGGCGATATTACCGTGGCCTATGATTTGGACGGCAACCTCGTAACGGCCCGCCAGCTCGGCGTCGAAGGCGCCATGGCGATTCTCATGAAAGATGCCATCAAACCGAATCTGGTACAGACAATCGAACATACACCGGCTCTCGTACATGGCGGTCCCTTTGCCAATATTGCTCACGGCTGCAACTCAGTCGTTGCTACCAAACTGGCTATGAAAATGGGGGATATTGCCGTTACGGAAGCAGGCTTTGGCGCAGACCTCGGCGCAGAAAAATTCATGGATATCAAATGCCGTTTTGCCGGTATCAAACCGAATGCAGTTGTCATCGTAGCGACCGTGCGCGCGCTCAAGATGCACGGCGGCGTAGACAAGAAAAATCTGCAGGAAGAAAATATCCCAGCCCTGAAAAAAGGATTTGCCAACTTGGCCAAACATATCGAAAACATGCGTCAGTTTGACGTGCCGGTTCTCGTAGGCATCAACAAGTTCATCACGGATACGGATGAAGAAATCGCGACACTGCGCACACTTTGCGAAGAATACGGCGTAGACGCAGCCCTCAACAACTGCTGGGCTGAAGGCGGCAAAGGCGGTCTGGAAATGGGCGAAAAAGTCCTGCAGCTCCTGCAGCAGCCGCAGACACCGTACAAACCGCTCTATGATGTCAACGACACGATTCCGCAGAAGATGGAAACCATCGTCAAGAAAATTTATGGTGGCGACGGCGTTGTATTTGAAAAAAATGCCCAGAAACAGATTAAAGAATTGGAAACATTCGGCCTCGACAAGATGCCGATTTGCGTAGCCAAGACACAGTATTCCCTGTCTGACGATCCGGCTCTGCTGGGTGCGCCCAGCGGCTTTACCGTTACGGTACAGGATGTCCGTGTCTGCACAGGCGCAGGCTTTATCGTCTGCCAGACCAGCAATATTATGACCATGCCGGGATTGCCGAAAGTACCGGCTGCCAACCGAATGGATATAGATGAAAATGGCGTCATTACCGGATTGTTCTAGGCCCGATTTCAGCCATTTCAAATCCATGCCGCTGGATGAACTCTTGGAAGCGGCGGCATCCAAAGAACCGGTTCCCGGCGGCGGCGGTATCGCTGCGATGACAGCTGCATCGGCAGCAGCTCTCGTAGAAATGGTAGCAAACCTGACAATTGGCAAAAAAGGCTATGAAGATGTAGAACCGCAAATGAAAGACATTCGGCAGCAGGCCCGGACACTGCGCGCCCATTACCTCAAAGGTATTGAAGAAGACGCGTTGGCCTTTGACGGCGTCATCCGGGCAGTGCGCCTGCCTAAAGACACGCCGGATCGGGCGGCTATTGTACAGCAGGCCTTTAAGGATGCGGCAACGATTCCCTTTACCTTGGGGAAGGATATTTTTATGCTGCTGCAGCTGGCAGCCCAGACCGTACAGTATGGCAACGCCTGGGTCATCACAGACGGCGCCATTGCCGCCATGAATGCCCGCTCGGCCATGCGGTCTGCCTTTTACAGCGTCCGCATCAACCTCAAATCCATCAAAGATCAGGCATTCGTCGATACGATGATGCAGTCTATTTTGGATATAGAAGAACAAGCCCGGCACGTAGAAGAACAAGTAGAAACATTATACGCAAGTCGATAACATACGAGGAACTGCAGCATACGGAAAATGTCCTGCATGCGCAGTTCCTTTTTTGTATCTGTTTGTCGTGGTGTAAATCAACACGAACTGGAAATGTATCTCTAAAGCATTGCATCGCAGGCTGGCTGCTGTCCTATTTTTCCCTGCCGCAATCTATGGTATAATAACAAGGATATCATGGAACTAGTATGTAACGAAACAGAGGAGGACGTATGGCAGAGTTATTGGCTCCGGCCGGGTCGCTGGCCCATGTGTGGGCGGCAATAGATGCCGGCGCGGATGCAGTATATTTGGGCGGCAAGGCGTTTAATGCGCGCAAGTTTGCCCATAATCTTTCGGATGAGGAATTAGCGAAGGCGGTGCGCACGGCGCATGCCTTTGGCGTGAAGATATATGTGACTGTCAATATTATCATGGCAGACAGAGAATTGAAGGAATTGGCAGCGTATTTGCAGCGTCTCGACGCGATGCAGGTCGATGGGATTATTGTGCAGGATATGGCTGTTGCCGTACTGGCGCGGCAGGTTGCGCCGAATTTGCCGCTTCACGGCAGTACGCAGATGGCTGTGGCAGATTTGGCAGGTGTGCAGTTTTTGCAGTCGCTGGGATTTACGCAGGCTGTATTGGCACGGGAAGTGCCGCTCGATGAAATCCGCGAGATTTGCGCTCATACGTCGATGGCGATTGAAGTCTTTATTCATGGCGCGTCCTGTATGTCCTATTCGGGACAATGCCTGATGAGCAGTTTTATTGGCGGCCGCAGCGGCAACCGCGGTGCCTGCGCGCAGCCATGCCGTTTGCCGTACCGGTTGTTGGAAGACGGGCATGCCCTGACAAAAGGGGAAGCCTATCTGCTGAGTTTAAAAGATTTGAATAGTTTGGAATATATACAGGCCCTGCTGGATGCCGGTGTGTCCTCGTTTAAGATTGAAGGGCGCATGAAAGGAACCGGCTATGTCCGCACGGTCACGGCCGCGTACCGCCGGATGATAGACAGCTGCAGCCGTTCGCCGCAGGAACAGCAGAAGGCCCTGCGCCAGTCGCGGGAAGAAACGGCTGGCAGCTTTAATCGGACGTATCAGCATGATTTTTTGGCCCGCACGATTGGCAGACAGACCATTACGGAAAAAAGCAGCGGCAATCAGGGCCATCGCGTCGGCCGCGTGACGGCTGTACAGGACCATTTGGTCGATGCCTTGCTGGATGAACCGTTGGCAGAAGGGGATATGATTAAAATCGTCGGTGCTGACGGGCAGGAATATATGGATGAAATACAGTCTGCTATTGGCTCGTTTACTAATAAAAAGCAATTTACGCTGGAACTGCGCCGCCATGATGCCTGCACCGGCACGCTGTACCGCTTGGCCCGCAAAGAAGACCGCCAGCCCAGTCACGATGGCCTGACGCGCCGCATTCCTATCTATGGGCATGTCGATGTCAATGAACAGGGACTGCTGCGGCTGACCGTTTGGGATGAAAGCGGTCATACGGCAGAAGTACTGTCTGATTATACCGCGCAAGTGGCCAAACGGCGTCCGGCAGACCAAGCCTGGGTCTATGACCAGCTGAACCGTTTAGGCGATACGATATTTACACTGGCAGACGTGACGCTGTGGGCCGAAGGCTATATGATTCCTGCCAGCGTGCTCAATACGCTGCGCCGCCAAGCTGTCGATATACTGATGGACGCCATAGAAACGGAATATGTTCGTCCTCAAGCAGGTAAAGACACGCATGGGGCGGCTGCTATCTCGGTACATCAGGCTAAACGCAGCTTGGGGATTGCCGTTCGCTGTGATACGCTGGATGGCGTGACAGCTGCAGCGCGCCAGGGAGCCGGACGTATTATTTTCGGCGGTGAGTCGTACACGCACCGTCCCGTTACGGCAGCCCAGTGGCAGCAGGCTGCAGCGATTGCAGCGCAGGCTGGTGCAGCATTGTGGGCTGCTACGCCGCGCATCGTGACGCAGCGGAATGTACAGGCTGTCCGGCAGGACATGCAGACGGCTGTCCAATGCGGTGCTGTCGGTATCTATGCCGGCGCCATGAGCGTGTTTACGCTGTATAAAGAACTCGACCTGCACGTGCCTATCTATGCCGATTGGTCGCTGAATATTTTCAACAGCACGGCGGCACAGGAATACGTACGACTGGGGTGTCAAGGCATTACTGTATCGACAGAAGCGACATTGCGGCAGATTCAGAAAATGGCAGCGGGCAGCACCGTGCCGCTGGAAGCCATCGTACAGGGAAAAATGGAAATGATGATTACAGAATACTGCTCGATTGCTGCGTTTGCCGGCAAGGGATGCAAAGAACACTGTCCGGCACCGTGCCTGCATCATGCGTTTGCCCTGCAGGACCGTCGGGATGAACAATTTCCCATCGTGACGGACCAATACTGCCGCAACCATATTCTCAACAGCAAAGACCTGGACATGGTGCCGTATTTCCACGAACTGAAACGGGCCGGTGTCCAATGGCTGCGCATTGAAGGACGGGGCCGTTCTGCCGCATGGATTGAAACGATGACAAGCCGGTACCTCCGACTGTGCGACGGCTCGGAAACGATGCTCTTTGGCAAAGAAGACCAGACCGTGACGCGGGGACATTTTTTACGAGGAATTTTATAAAGCAGGAGTATACATGAATGAATAAACGAAGTTTGCGTATATTAGGATTTTATCAAGTACAGCAAATGCTGGTACGGCTGGCACCGTCCCGCCTTTCCAAAGAAATCGCCCGAAGGCTCCGGCCCAGCAGTGACAGTACAGTCGTTGCTTCTTGGCTCAATGATACGGAAGAAGCCGTGCATTGTCTGCAGTGCGAAGCGTCTACGCCTTTTGGCGGCATTGTTGATATCCGGCCGGCCTTGGAAAAAGCCAGCCGGGAAGTGATGCTGGACGGCCAGGAATGCATTGATATTTGGAACAACGTACAGCGGTATGGCGACATCCGCGCGTATTTTGCCGATAAAAAAGACTTGTATCCCCAGCTGGAAGAAAAATCGCAGGCTATTGGTGATTTTTCCCAATTGGCCCATAAAATGGCCACGGTGTTTGACAACAACCATCAGATTCGGGATACTGCGTCGCCGGAATTGATGCGGCTGCGCAGCCGTATTGTTGAGCTGGAACGGCAGACCAAGCGGTATATCAACAGCGTGCTGCAAAATAAAGAATATCAAAAATACTTCCAGGACGTGTTGGTAACTGTGCGCAACAATCGGTATGTCGTGCCGATTAAACAGGAATACCGCCATGCCTTTCCCGGTATTGTCCACGACACGTCAGCCAGCGGCTCGACGCTGTATGTAGAACCGTTGGCGATTGTCAATGCCAACAATGACCTGCAGGCCGCCCGCATTGGCGAAACGAAAGAAATCGAACGGATTTTCCGCCGTCTGACGAGCATCGTCCAAGGGCAGTACGACGAATTGACAGAGAGCACGGCCTGCGTCGGCAATCTGGAATTTATTTTTGCCAAAGCCCAGCTGGCACTGCAAATGAAAGCCTGCCGTCCCCTCGTGTCTAAAAAACGATTGGTAAAACTGGTGCAGGCGCGGCACCCGCTGATTGATGCCAAACACGTCGTGCCCAACACGATTATCATTGGCGGCGACTATCGGATTCTGCTGATTACAGGCTCCAATACAGGCGGCAAGACCGTTTCTATGAAAACGCTGGGCCTGTTGGTCTTGATGCATCAAGCTGGCTTGTTTCTGCCTGTCGGTGAAGAATCGGAGCTGCCCGTTTTCCGCAATGTCTTTGCCGATATTGGCGATGAACAGGACATTTCGCAAAACCTGAGTACATTTTCCAGCCACATGAAGCAGCTCATTTATATCTTGAAGCACTGCACGGCAGACGATTTGATTTTGGCCGATGAATTGGGCTCCGGCACGGACCCGGCAGAAGGCAGTGCCATTGCGATTGCCATTTTGGATGCGCTGTACCAAAAAGGCGTCTATGTGATGGTAACGACTCATTACAACGATTTGAAAAACTATGCCTACAACACGCCGGGCATCGAAAACGGCCATGTGGAATTTGACGTCAACACGCTGCAGCCGACGTATAAACTGCGCATCGGTGCGGCCGGCAGCAGCCATGCTTTCAGCATCAGCGAACGGCTCGGTATGCCGCTGGATATTTTGGCGAAAGCCAAAGAACTGCGCAGCAAAGCGCAGGATGTCGATATGGAAGCGATTCTGACCAAACTCAACATGCAGTCCAAACGAATGGACGAAGAAGAAGCGGAACTGGAACAGCGCCTGACATCGATTCGTCATACAGAAGACGAACTGCGCAAAGAAAAAGAAAAAGTATCGTCCAAACGGCAGGATATTATCGATTCGAGCCGACGGGAAGCTGTCGATTTGAAACGCAATCTCCGCATTGAAGCAGAACGCATTATCCGTGAACTCAAACAGCAGTCCAAGGACAGCACGGACCGCGAAAAAGCCAAGGCGATTGACAAGGCAAGACGGGCCATTCAGCAGATTTCCCTGCCGGATAAAGAAAAACCGCATCGCGATCCTGTCGATGCCAGCCAGCTGAAAATCGGTCAAAGCGTCTTCGTCAACTCGTTGGATGGCTTGGGAACTGTAACGGAAATCAACGGCAAAAAATTGACCGTATCAGTACGCGGCATGACCGTCCGCGTCAAACTCCAAGATGTCAGCGCGCCGTATCTGGATGAAATCAAAAAAGAAAAGCAGGAAGAAAAGAAAGCCAGCGCCAAATCGTCGTATCGTCCCATTCGAACGAACAGCGTAGCGACGGAACTGAACATTATCGGCAAGACCTTTAACGAAGCCCTGCCGGATGTAGAACGCTTTTTGGATCAGGCATTGGCAGCCGGATTCAGCCCGGTCAAAATCATTCACGGCAAAGGAAGCGGCGCCCTGCGGCGGCAGGTGCATGAATTTTTGGCACGCCAGCCCTTTGTCAAATCCTATAAGCTGGATGACGTAGACGGCGGCGGTGCTGGTGTGACCATAGTATATTTTTAAGGGCGTGTGACCTGTATAAGAAGAGGCAGCATACCATTTTTATATCATCACCCTGTTTTTCCTTGATACGTTTGCAAAACAGGAATCGTACGGCTGCAAACTATTGCACGTAACAACAGATAGTAAACGGGGCTGTAACCAAATGGACTACGTAGTTTCATTTGGCTGCAGCCTCGTTTTTTTGGATGATACGTAGGACAGGGCAGTACAGCATATAAAAAAAATATGGTGCAGCATGAGTTTTACTGCGTATATCGTTAAACGTCATAAAATAGGAGAAGAATACTCATAAAAACGTTTGACAACTCAATGCGAAAGCGTACAATATAAGTACACTACAAAAGAAAAGAGGGCCTTTTGATGGCAAATGTTGATTGGTCTAAACTGGGATTTGAATACCAGCCGATTACAAAACGCTATGTTGCAAATTATAAAGATGGAAAATGGGGCAAAGGTGCTCTTACAGATGATGCAAATGTCGTCATTAACGAATGTGCCGGCATCCTGCAGTATTGCCAGGAAGTATTTGAAGGATTGAAAGCATATAAAACAAAAGATGGCAAAGTTGTTACGTTCCGTCCGGACATGAATGCTAAACGCATGATTGATTCTGCCAAACGGTTGGAAATGCCGCCTGTATCGGAAGAAATGTTCTTGGATGCTGTCGATCAGGTCGTCAAAGCCAATGCCGACTGGATTCCGCCGTATGAAACAGGCGGCGCATTATACCTGCGTCCGTATCTCTTTGCGACAGGCCCGGTCATTGGCGTAAAACCGTCTGATGAATACCAGTTCCGTCTCTTTGGTACGCCTGTTGGCTCGTATTTCAAAAACGGCGTCAAACCGATTACGATTTGCGTCAGCGATTACGACCGTGCAGCACCACACGGCACAGGCAACATCAAAGCCGGCTTGAACTATGCCATGAGCTTGTATCCGTACATCCTCGCACATCAAAACGGTTTTGACGAAAACATGTATTTGGATGCAGCTACTCGTACGTACGTAGAAGAAACAGGCGGCGCCAACTTCTTGTTTGTCAAGAAAGACAACACGATTGTTACGCCGAAATCCGATTCTATCCTGCCGTCCATTACACGTCGTTCTCTCGTCAAGATTGCCGAAGATTTGGGCTACAAAGTAGAACATCGTCCTGTTAAATTTACAGAACTGAAAGACTTCGCAGAAGCAGGCCTTTGCGGTACGGCCGCTGTTATCTGCCCGGTCGGCAAAGTCGTCAACCACGATGAAGTCATCGCTTTCCCAAGCGGTATGGACGAAATGGGTCCGGTTCTTACCAAACTCTACAAAACACTGCGCGGCATCCAGATGGGTACTATAGAAGCACCGGAAGGCTGGATTCGCGTTATCAAATAAGGCAAATCGCTATTGCATGAAGTGAATATACAACAGCAAAAAGCAAACGGGGCTGTCGCATGAAGCGGCAAGCTCCTTTTGTTTTTTTGCTTATAGAATAGAGGGACGTTTCCCTGTACCCTCATTTGTTTATTCTTTTTCGTATTGCTGAGAAAATCCATATGTAAAAGGAGTATTTTCCTTTG
Organism: uncultured Megasphaera sp.; assembly: GCA_934193515.1. Lineage (GTDB taxonomy): Bacteria > Bacillota > Negativicutes > Veillonellales > Megasphaeraceae > Megasphaera. Next base: position 13,045 of record CAKPVJ010000043.1, read on the forward strand.
TCCATTTTTTCTTAGTAAACGTACCGTTTACATTGGCGTATATATTTTTTCTTTTTATGCAATTAGCATGCAGGGATAGTTTTCTCTGACCTTCATATAGTTTAGTAAACATGCTGTTTACATCGGCGTATGTACTTTTTCTTTCTGTGCGGTCAGAACGCTGGGAAGTGTCCCAACACCCTCATCTATTCATTCTTTTTCGTGCCGCCGAAAAAAGAACACATAAAGTAAGGGTATATCCCTTTAACCTTTGTATGGTTCTGTAAACTTGCCGTTTACATCGGCGTATATACTTTTTCTTTCTGTGCGACCAGAAAGAAAAAGTATCAAAAAGAAAGAAGTCGCCGCCCAAAACGGACTTAGCCTTACTGCGTTTGCCAATGACGGCGCGGCAAATTCGCTTCGCTCAGACGCCGCTTGTTCCCGTCATCGGCAAACTCCGTATCCGGTCTTCGACCGGTCGGCACGCTCGTAACGGGCGGTGTTGGCAGTCATGCAGGGTAGATTTTGCCTGGTTGCAGGAAAAACAACATCTGTTAAGAAAAAACAACAGCAAACATCGGCTCATCTACGCTAAGGCAATAGGTAGTATTACTTCATTATGCACAATAGCGAAAACAGAAATATGTAGAAATATCACTAGTACATATGAGTAATGGATTGAATAATACATGGTTTTCTCAACATACACGCATCCGTAATTGCTTGTATTTACGTTCAAGCCGCCCCGTTACGGGAATGACTGGTTGTGCGGCTTGTCCGCACAATGAGAATGGTTGGCATTGCGTTAAAAATGGGCGCTTGTTTGAGCGCAGCGAGTTTCGCCCATTTAGCAATGACGGACATTCTCAAAGGAATGGGAGTTTCGGGCGGCCGCCTTTTTCTTCGTCTATTCTTTTTCGGCGGCTCGAAAAAGAATGGACATACGAGGGTACAGGGGACCCTTCCCTGCATTCTAGTCGCACAGAAAGAAAAAGTGAATAGCATATGTAAACGGTAAGTTTACTAGAAAAAAGAGTCAAGGGGATACTTCCCTGGAATAGAAGTTTTTTCGGCGATACGAAAAAAAGAACGAATACATGGGTCTAGGATAGCCCGAAAGAAACGAAAAACCTTGCTGAAGAATGTACTTCGGCAAGGTTTTTTGGTTTCTATTTGTGGTTTCTATGACGTTATACGGTAATATGGCTGAATACCTGGCCAATCGGTTCTTTGATGACCAAATCTGCCGAACTGTCCATGTCGGTTGAGGATTTGTTGATGAGGACGAGTTTATGGCCGTTGTAATAGCGTACCAGTCCGGCTGCCGGATAGACGACGAGGGACGTGCCGCCGATAATCAGCATGTCGGCGTGGCTGATATAGTAGAGGGACTGTTCGATCACATCGTTGTCGAGGCCTTCTTCATAGAGGACGACGTCTGGTTTGATGGGGCCGCCGCAGGCATCGCATTTGGGAACGCCGGTAGAATGGAGCATGTATTCGGCATCAAACAGTTTGTGGCAGTGTTCACAAAAATTGCGGTGCACGCTGCCGTGCAGTTCCAAGACGTTTTTACTGCCGGCTTTTTGATGCAGGCCGTCGATGTTTTGGGTAATAATGGCTTTTAATTTGCCTGCTTTTTCAAGTTCTGCCAATTTACTATGAGCCATGTTGGGTTTGGCGTCCAAACAGAGCATTTTGTCGCGGTAAAACCGATAAAATTCTTCTGGGTTTTCTCTGTAAAAAGTATGGCTCAGGATATGTTCCGGCGGGTATTTGTATGTTTGGTTGTACAGGCCGTCGACGCTGCGGAAATCAGGAATCCCGCTTTCGGTCGAAACGCCGGCGCCGCCAAAAAAGACGATGTTGTCAGAATGCTGTACCATATCTGCGAATTGTTCTACTGCTGTCATAATGAACAAACCTCCTTGTGATTATATGTCAAATGTTTCTTTGAGCAGCCGAATGCCGCTGGCCGTGCGAAATACGCGCTGGCAAAATTGGCGAATGGCGTCTTTGCCGAGCTGGTCTTCATAGGCATTGACAAGAAAATCGGCTTCCAAGAGAATTTGATAGTCCAGCCCGTCAATATCATGATACGTATGATGATGGGCGATGAGAAAACATACGCGTTCGATGACGTCTTCGGGATAGCCGAGGGCTGTCAACATATCTCGTGCCGGAGCCGGACCTTCTTTTTCTTGGTAAATACCGCTGGAACTGCCGTATTTTTTCTCGGCCGCATGAATACCGATATCATGAAGAACAGCTGCCGTGACCAGCGTGTGCTGCGTGGAAGCGGGTATATGTTCCAATTTGCCGATGAGGTCGGCATACGTATATACTTTAAGAAAATGCTGAATGCGCCGCGCGTCGCCATGGTCAAAGGCGATGGCTTTTTCAATCAGCTGTGGAAGTGTTGTCATATACATCTCCTGCCTTTCTGTTTTTTATTATACTACAGGATGCACGTAAATAAAAAATAGAAAAAAATATGTTCATTTTTTTATGGTAAACGTGCCGTTTACATCGGCGTATATACTTTTTCTTTCTGTGCGGTCAGAATCTAGGGACGTATCCCTCTGACCCTCGTATGTCTATTCTTTTTCGAGCCGCCGAAAAAGAAACACATAGTCCAAGGGAGCATCTCCCTATGCCCATTTTTTTTCTAGTAAACTTGCCGTTTACATATGCTGTATACTTTTTCTTTCTGCGCGGTCAGAAAGAAAAAGTACCAAAAAGAAAGAAACCGCCGCCCAAAACGGACTTAGCCTTACTGCGTTTGCCGATGACGGCGCGGCAAATTCGCTTCGCTCAGACGCCGCTTGTTCCCGTCATCGGCAAACTCCGTATCCGGTCTTCGAC
>CAKPVJ010000044.1 GCA_934193515.1 uncultured Megasphaera sp.
GGCTCTTTTGCTAAAAAAAACGGACTCAGTTATCTGAATCCGTTTTTTTGATGGGACTATTACGTTACAGCCCCTTTGTATATGCATAAATAATAGAGTAGAAAGGTCGTATAAACAATGAAAAAAGTATGTGCCTTAATTGGCAAATATTTTGGTATTCTTGCCGTAGTGTTCCTTATTTTGGGGATGACAACGCCTGACAGCTTTAAATGGGTATTGGGAAAAATCGGCGATGTTTCTGTATTAAGCGTACTGCTGGGCGTAGTTATGTTTGGCATGGGCACGACGCTGAGTCTGCATGATTTTGCGCTGGTGCTCAAACGGCCGCGTGATGTATTCTTTGGCGCCTGCGCACAATATTTCGTCATGCCGTTTTTGGCATATGTATTATCCACTTTATTCCAATTGGATCCGGCACTGACTGTCGGTGTTGTCTTAGTCGGTACCTGCCCGGGCGGTACGTCTTCCAATGTCATTACCTTTATGAGTAAAGGGGACTTGGCCTTATCCGTCACAATGACCAGTGTTTCCACTGTCATTTCGCCGATTATGACGCCGCTTCTTACGTATTTGATTATTGGACAGCGTGTTGCTTTTGACCCTGTAGGCATGTTTATTTCTATTTTGCAGATTGTTATCTTTCCGATTTGCTTGGGTTTGGCTGTCAAATACTTCCTGCCTAAACTGGCTGCTACGGCAACGGATTACCTGCCGGCCGTATCTTCCTTGGCTATTTCCTTCCTTATCGCCGGTATCATTGGTGCCAGCCGCAACGCTATCCTTTCCAGCTCCGGTGTTATCCTGCTTGTCGTCATCCTTCACAATTGTTTGGGATATGTCCTTGGTTTTGCCATCGGCCATTTCTGCGGTATGAGCTGGAAGAAAATGGTTGCCTTGTCCATTGAAGTCGGCATGCAGAATTCCGGCTTGGCAACAGGCCTTGCTAAAGCGCATTTTGCATCCCTGCCAATGGCCGGCGTACCAGGTGCTGTCTTCAGCGCATGGCATAACATTTCCGGTGCTGTATTGGCCTATTTGTATGTCAACTTCCTCAACAAACGATTTGATTCGGACTATGAAGAAGACGTTAAAGAAGCTAAGGTTGTACCAAATGCCGGACACTAATCCTACTATTGCGTACTAAAAAAAGACAGGATATATAGAGTGAATGCTCCGATATCCTGTCTTTTTTATTCAGTGTATTCGTCCTTGTTCATATATTCAATATAATCTGTACCCAGTTCTTTTAGTACATCGAGAATAAGCGTAAATTTTTCACCGACTTCACTAAGACTGTATTCAACTTTTGGTGGAATTTGGTCATACGATGTACGGATAACTAATCCACGGGTTTCTAACGTCTTTAGCTGGCGAGATAAAGTCGTATGCGTCATTTCTTCCGGCATGCGGCGCAGTAATTCATTGAAACGGACAGGACCGTTTGATAACAAATAAATAATATACATAGACCATTTTCCTGTTAGCAGCTTTTGGGCTGTCACGTAGGGACAGCGACCAAATAAATCTTCTTTCATATATACGTTCCTTCCTGATACCGGTATCATTATATATCGTACTTGTTATTATGTAACTCATTAGTTATAATTATAGCTGTACAAAGAAAGAATTGCAATATATATGCTGATGTATGGAAATGGAGGAAACGATCATGACAAAAGAAACAGTAGAATTTGTAACAGCAAAGACAAAAGAATTGATGGCAGCCCCCAGCTGCAGCAAAGAAGCAAAAGATGCAGCCCAAGCTTGGTTAAATGCAGTAGGGACGGCAAACGAAGCGGAAGAAACGAAAAAATATATTGCTGAATTAGAAGCCGATATTACTACAATTGATGGTTTAATTGCCTTTGCCGGTTCTGATGCAGGTAAAAGTGTATTTGGTGCAGACGTAGCACCGAAAGTAGTTGAACAAGCGAAAGCAGCCAAAGCCAACGGGGCTGTATATTGTTTCTGTGATGCTTGTAAGGCCGCCGAAGCAATTCTTAGTAAAAAATCAGAATTGTTGTAAAAGCAGCTAAATTTTTTTCATTAAATTCAAATAGAATAAAAAGAAGGGCTGTAACAAAATGAAATTATTTTTTAATCCATTTTGTTACAGCCCTTTTGTCATACTTGTTTTACGTGTATCCTTTGTAGCATGACTGTTCATGATTTTCAAACTTCAAAAAACGTTTAAAGAAATACAATAGTGCATGATAGACAAAAGCAGTATGTTACAGTCTCTTTTTTATATAGCCATGTTAGGCGTTGGTGTGAGGATAACCGCTCCGTCAGCGGTTGTTTTTGTCGGCAAGTCTGTTAAAGAACCACGTATCCCTTCGATATCTGTAGGAATCCGTTTATATGGTAGTTTTTCCATGATTTGATCCATGGCTTGCGAGAGAATATCGTAGGGATTATTTAGAATAGACGCAGATTCCCGGTCAAAGCCGCGGGAACTGTAACGTTTGAATGTTTTCTTTTGGTTATCATAAGCATAGACAGCCAAATGATAGGCATATTCGGTTACCAGTTCATCGTCATAGTGGAAAAAGAGCGTATACTGCCGCCATTGCCAAGTACGTACAACGGGAACCAATACGACATCAGCATGATACGTTTCGGCTAATGTACGGAGCTTGTCCTCTGTGACATCTTGGGGAGACAAGCGGTCTTCCGGTTGCAGACGATCCCAATAGGGGATGCGGAATGGCTGCATCAAGCGATGGGTCATATAGTTGGTGACTGCATCTTGGCTCGTCGTATTAACGATGAGTACCGAACGCATATGCTCAAACCGGGGTTCTTGTGCAAAGGCAGTCATGGTTAACATCGCGAAGAGGAGCATAAGCAGTACACTCTTTTTCATGGCGAGTACCTCCTGTTAGAAATTACCGTTATCGTTTAATAATGGACGGGTATTATCTGCTCGGGGAATATATTGTTCCAAATTTGCCAGCATAGCGTCTTTATCCATTGGCAGTGTACCGCCGACAGGAAGCAGGTTGGAGACGTGGTTGCTGCGGAAAATACAAGGACGGCTCATTTCGGTGTGACGAAGAATCATGTCTAGTTCTTCTAAGAAGCCGCGGGCCGTAAGCGGCGTAAATTTGCCGAAGACGACATCCTGATATAATGGCGCATCGCCGGGAATAATCAAAGACAGGGCGCTGAGCATAGTCGGATTGATGGCAGATACTACGTCAGCAGTGTGCAGAGCATGCTCTCTGGTCCGTTCCTGGCCGCCTAATCCCAATAGAATCATGGCAGATAATTTCATGCCGGCGGCTAACGCTTTTTTACCGGCCTGAATAGTCAGGGCACCCGTTGTGCCTTTTTTGACATGGCGCAGCACTTCGTCGTCACCGCTTTCAATTCCCATATATAAGATACCCAGACCGGCTTCGCGAAGACGTTTTAAATCTTCCGGTGATTTTCTGTTTAAATCGGCCGGTGTAGCATAAGCCCCGATGCGGGTAATATTGGGAAATGTGCTATAACATTTGTGAAGAATATGAATTAAATCATCTGTCGGCAGCACGAGGGCGTCGCCGTCGGCCAAGAAAATCCGACGGATAAAGGGATAGGCTGCAGCCCCTCGTTCAATAATTCCGTCGATTTCTTCTAAAGAGCGTACACGGTATTTGGATGCCTTGTACATGGTGCAAAATGTGCACATATTATGAGAACAGCCAATCGTTACGCGTAAAATAAAACTGCGCGCTTCGCTGGGCGGTCTGAATACTAAACCTTCTGCATTATCAATTAACATGAAAACTCTCCTTTCTCTATCTTTATTATACACAGTTTGATGGGAATAGGTAAATACTTTTAAATAGAAAAAATTTGCATACCAACTAATACGTTTTACTTCTTAAAAATATTAAGTTAAATGTTTAACTAGAAAGAAAAATACGAATAAAATATTAAAAAATTATTGACTTATCTAAAAAATACCGCTATAATAAAGCTCAACAAATACAAAACAGTGTTGATTGGGAGTAGTAATATCGCAGCCGAACGTACAGAGACCTGCTGGCAGCTGAGAAGCAGGATGGAAACTCGATATGAAGTCGCCCAGGAGCAGCTGTCCGAAAGCGGAATGCCGCGAGTAGATACAGCCGGCAGGCAGCCGTTATCCTGCCAGGCATTGCATGGAATATCCGGAGATGCCTACAAAGTGGCCATATGACATGGCAAAAAGAGTGGTACCGCAGAGTAATATACTTTGTCTCTTAGTTTAGAGATGAAGTATTTTTTTTTCGGCCAATCAAAACCGTTTAGTTATTTGTGATTCGATTATTTTATTACATATTGTTGTGGAAGGGACAGGATAGGTATGATGGATCTGATTGGAAAATTAAGCGGTTTTGTTGGGAAAAATCTGACATATATCGTATTTTTAGTTGTCATTTGGGCATATTTTATGCCGAATGCATTCTTATGGGCTGTACCGCATACCGTGTTGCTGCTGGGCGTTATCATGTTTGGCATGGGCATGACGCTGCATGCCAAAGATTTTAAATTGATCGTACAGCGCCCCAAAGAAGTAATGATTGGCTGCATTGCGCATTATACGATTATGCCGCTGTTGGCATATGCCTTGGTTATTGCCTTTGAAATGCCGCCAGAACTGGCTGTCGGCATGGTTTTGCTGGGTTCTTGTCCGAGCGGCACGGCATCCAATGTTATGGGATTTTTGGCAAAAGCCGATGTACCCCTCTCCGTTTCTATTACGACGTGTTCCACACTGCTTGCGCCTATTATGATGCCTTTCATCGTTTGGGCTTTGGCCGGTCAGTGGGTTGAAGTTTCTTTTATGGCCATGGCGATGACAGTTATGAAAGTTATTTTAATTCCGTTAGTATTGGGACTTATCGTTCATCGTATGATGGGGGAAAAACATGTTGCTTCCTTGTCTAAAGTGTTGGTTTTGATTTCTGCTTTTGGCGTGTTGGTTATCGTTGGCGGCGTTATTGCTATCAACGGGCCGAAGATTTTAGAATTAGGCGCTTTCATTGTTATCATGGTTTTGCTGCACAATCTTGGTGGATTCCTCATTGGTTACTTTGTTACAGGAAAACTGGGTTTGGGCAAAAAACAGCAGCATTCCGTTACGCTGGAAGTCGGTATGCAGAATGATGCCTTGGCTATTTCCCTGGTATCTGTATTCTTTGCGCCGGCTGTAGCGATTCCGGCTGCTGTAGGTGCTGCAATTCATCAGATTACAGGCTCAATTTTGGCAGGTATTTTTGCCCGTCATATGGATAAGATAGAACAACGGGAACAGGAAAAACAGCAGTCATTGGCTGAAGCCGTTGTTCCGACGCAGCACTAAGTCCAGAGAATGAAAAGGGGATTGATAGGTATAGTATATATACTGCAAACTATCCCCTGCAAATAAAAAAGGGTTACCGCTTTGTGCGGCAGCCCTTTTTTAGTACACCGTGCTGTACTAAACCCTGCAAACGTTATTTTTTATCTATCCCCCGATAGTATGGATTTATTTTTCGTCCATAATCGCTTCCGGTCCTCTGTCACCGGTACGAATACGAACAGCATCGCTTAATTCATACACAAAGATTTTGCCGTCACCCGGTTTGCCTGTTTTGCAGACCTGCTGAGCCACTTCAATAACTTTTTCTACGGGAATTTCACAAATTACCGTTTCTACTTTTATTCCCGGAAGCAAATTAATATTGTATTTCTGACCCCGATACACTTCGACGTAGCCTTTTTGCAGGCCACAGCCAAATACCTGGCTTACGGTCATGCCCAAAACGCCGATTCTGTTTAGTGCATCTTTTAATTCTTCCAACTTGCTCGGTCGTGTGATAATTTCAACTTTCGTGATTTTACGCTCCATAGCAAGGACCTCCTATCTATTATAAGGTATGTGTTTTTATGCCAATGTCTTCAATCGTAGAAGCCTGGCTCATCATAGAATCCAAAGAAGAATCAAAGGGACTGCCGGCAGACATTAACGCATGGTTGTAAGCGCGTTCGCCATGTTCGGAGATGTCCAGCCCCGCAATTTCTTCGTTCTTGTCTGCGCGCATATGAGTGAAAGCGTTGACGATTTTGTACAAGATAATAGTACCGACAATAGCAAATGCATATGCAACGAATGTAGAAATAATTTGAGCGAATAACAAATGAGTTTCCCCATAGAATAAGCCGTTGGCGCCATCCGGATTGATTTCCGTAGTAGCCCAAAGACCAGTGGCGATAGAGCCCCATGTACCGCCAAGACCATGAATACCGAACGCATCAAGAGAATCATCATACCCCAGTTTAGCTTTTAAGGCAGCCACAGCAAAGTAGCAAATCACGCCACCGACGGCCCCAATGATAATAGCCGGAATCGGAGCGACAAAGCCAGCTGCCGGTGTAATAGCGACCAAGCCGGCAATGCAGCCGGAAGCAGCACCTAAAATAGTCGGCTTGCCGTTTAATATCCATTCGACAACGACCCAGGAAACGGTAGCAGCGGCAGCAGCTCCCTGCGTAGCAATAAAGGCACTGGCAGCCAGTCCGTTAGCACCCAGAGCACTGCCGGCATTGAAGCCGAACCAGCCAAACCATAAGAGCGTAGCGCCTAATACCGTCATTGGCAGATTGTGCGGCATCATGGGAGTTTTTCCAAAGCCGTGCCGTTTGCCCAAAAGAATGCACAACGTAAGACCGGAAACGCCGGAAAGAATATGGATGACGAGGCCGCCGGCAAAGTCCAAAGCCCCCAGTTTGGCGAGGAAGCCGCCGCCCCATACCCAGTGAGCCATTGGATTGTAAATGAAAATAGCCCATAACAGGATAAAAATAGCAAACGCGTGGAATTTGACACGTTCAGCAAAAGCGCCTGTGATTAATGCCGGCGTAATGACGGCAAACATGCATTGAAAGGCAACAAAGGCAAGTTCCGGAATCGTGCCGTTTTCCAATACGGACATGCCGATACCGGCCAGCCCTACTTTGTCCAGCGAGCCAATGAAACCGCTAATATCCGTACCAAATGTCATTGCATAGCCAAGAATAATCCATTCAACAGAAATCATAGCAACAATAAAGAAGCTCTGCATAATGGTCGTCAGTACATTTTTATCGCGAACCATGCCGCCGTAGAAAAAGCCAAGACCTGGTGTCATAATAAATACCAAAGCCGCACTAATCAATACCCAAGCCGTATCTCCGGCATCAATCGCGCCCGGCTCAGCGGCAAATGCTGTTGGTGCAGCCATCAGCATGCACGGCAAGGTCAATCGTAATATAGACCATAGTTTTTTCATCGTCATCATCCCCTCAAAAAGAATAAAAAAAGTGTCCGAAAGATACATCCCCTCAAATGTATGCTCTCAAGACACCCTTGTCTTTTGGATATTATATTGTATCAATAGAAAAAAACAGAAAAGCCCTTACGAATCAGGTACCATGATTCCGTAAGGGCTTCATTGCCGTATGTATTCTATTGATGTAATTTATTATAGTGGTATAGATGGAAATTGTCAATCAAATTTTTCGAATTTTTTTCGATTTCTGTTATTTTATTAAATAGAATTGTTAGATACTAAAAAGAATCGACCACTGGCTAAAAACACGTTCATTAGCCGAAGCTCATAATGGCTTACTGGTGGTCGATTCCTTTAATTTGTCTATAATTATATCAGATGAAACTGACTTAGGCAATATATAAGATATATGGGGGCTATACAAACAGTATATGTCCCAAGAAAATATAGCAGGTCAGTGAGATGGCACTTAAAGCTGTCGTGTTCATGACGATTTGCGTTGCGTAGTCAGGATTATTGCCAAATTCTATGGCAAACAGCGCCGTATTTACGGCTGTCGGGATAGCGCAGTAAATCAGGAAGACCGTAGCACTGACAGCTGTAAACGTACCAGGAAAGAAGGCATTGGCTATATATATCATAGCTAGGCCGATCAAGGGGAGAACGACTAGTTTCAAACCGCTGACAATCCAGACATTCCGGTCCAGCCAGTGGATTTTGGTTTGCGAGAGCTGCGCGCCAATGCTGATCATGGCCAGCGGAAGCAAGGCGTTGTTAGCCATTTCCATAATCGGCCAGAAGAAAAAGTCTTTGGCGTCCCAGTTCAGATAACGGGCTAATAAGGCGAGGACCAGCACGTAGAGCATCGGCATGCGGAACATAACTTTTAAAGTATCACGGGCGGATAAACGGCCTCGGCCGGCCTGATACAGACCTAGTGTGTTTAAGGCGATACTCTGGATGATAAAGATAATGACTTGGGCGACCAAGGCTTCTGTCAGATACGGCGTTTGACCGTTGACGACGAACGGGTCATGCGAAAAGACCAGGATGATAAGGGCGACGCCGAGATTGCCCGTGTTGTTAAACATCAGTGCGTTGCGGCACGACTGCACCATGCCTTCATCATAATGCCGGATTTTGCTGACGATATTGGCCAGGCCAAAGCAGATAAGCATAAAAATAAAAATATTGGCAATCAGGCTGAGACTTCCAGGCGGAAAGTCTGTACTGTAGATTTTGGTAAAAATAAAACTGGGAATGACGAGATAAAACATGACTTTGGACAGTGTTTTTACGTCTATTCCAAATTTACGATCTAAGCTGAAACCAATGAGCACCAAAACAAAAATTGGCAGCATTGTGTGCTCGATAATAAACCAGAAAACCATGACAAGACCTCTCTTTGTAAAAGAAATATAGAAACACTGTTTGTTATTATATACTTCATATAAAAAGAAAAGCAAGAGAAAACCTGAAAAGGCATCCTCTTGCAGATATAATCAGTATACTATTGCGATAGAAATGATTAGGAGCAACAGCTAAAATAATAGACAACATTCAGCATCGTTTCACACATGTATTTGAGGGCGTTGCTGTCCCAGTGAAAATCCGGAGAATGGCCGATGACCGGTGCATCGCTGTATACCCCGACGTAATAGAAGGTACTGGGGACGGCGGCACTGAAATACGCAAAGTCTTCGGAACCGGAACCGCGCTGCATGGATACGACATCTACCAAATCGGCACATTGGGTTTTTAATATAGTTTCTACGCGGCGTGTCGTTTCCGGATTGTTGATGCAGACCGGCGAAAAAGGCACAATATGCAGGTCATATGAGCCGCCGTAGGTATCTGTCACTGCGGCCAGGATATGGCGGATGCGTTCTAAAATAGCTTTTCGTTTTCCTTCGTCATACGTGCGCAGTGTTCCTTTGAGTTCTGCCGTATCGGGAATGACATTGGGATTGTGTCCGGCTTGAAATTGTCCAAAGGTCAGGACGACGCCGTCGCCGTCAGCACGGCAGTTGTAGACATAGTTCTGTATTTGCTGAATGACATCGACGCCCATTTGAATCGGGCTGACGCAGAGGGATGGCTGGGAGCCATGGCCGCCTTTACCGTGCAGCGTAATGGTAAAATCGTCGCAGGATGCAGAAATTTCACCGCTGCGGATGCCGACGTAGCCTTTGGGAAGATTGCCGGCTACGTGCAGGCCCAGTGCATAATCGACGTGCGGCGTATTCAGAATGCCGGCTTCAATCATGCGGGCTGCGCCGCCGTTGCCTTCTTCGGCCGGTTGGAATGCTAGGCGAATCGTGCCCTGCAGACAGTCTTTGTGTTTGTTTAAAATTTTGGCGACACCTAACAGATTGGCAGCATGGCCGTCATGGCCGCAGGCGTGCATGACGCCGTTTACCAATGAAGAATACGGGCAGTCATATTTTTCTGTCAGCGGCAGTGCGTCAATATCGGCCCGCAGTAAAATGACAGGACCCGGCAGGGCGCCGCGGATCAGTCCGGTAACCCCTGTGCCGGCAATGATTTTGACATCTTCAATGCCCATGAGTGAAAGTTCTTGGAAAATCGTTTTGCAAGTATCGAATTCTTTTTCGCTCAATTCAGGATGGGCATGAAAATACTCACGCATTTCCATCATATAAGGCAGTGCTTTGCGCACGGCTTCGTGGATGTTGAATGTTGGTTTGAATTGTTGGATCATTTGCCTTATGCCTCCTTTTTGAGCATACTAGTTGTAAAACCTTTGTTATATTTATTTCTATAATATACACAAAAAGTCCTGCCGTCAAAGGGTAATTTTTTTATTTTGCCTGCCAAGGCCAATGAATTTTGTGATTTTCCATGTATACAAAGATGATGGGAATAATGACCAGCGTAAAGACCGTAGATGTAAGCAGACCGCCGATGACGACGACAGCCATGCTGGCGCGGGTTTCTGAACCGGCCGTCATCGCTAAAGCCGTAGGCAGCATGCCGACAACCATGGTGAGTGTTGTCATGAAAATAGGACGCAGACGGACACGGCCGGCTTCGATGACGGCGCTGCGGGCGTCCAGACCTTTTTCTTCCATGAGGGTCAGCGTGTAGTCCAGCAGCAAGGTGCCGTTTTTAGCTACCAAGCCGTCCATGACTAAAATCCCAATCAAAGAATAAAGATTGATAGTATTGTTAGTCAAGAACAAGAGAAACAAGGAACCGATAAGGCCGAGCGGCAGGGAAAACATGCGGATAAACGGCGTTTTTACGGATTCATACAAAATCGCCAGAATCATGTAAATCAAGATGAGGGATAAGACAAGGGCTTCGCCCAGTTCTTTAAAGGTCGTCGTCATTTGGTCTGCCTGACCGGCGAAACGGTACGTGACGCCTTCCATATCCATGGCGTCCAGCTTGGCAGAGACGTCTTTGATAACGTCGTTAAGCGGTCGGTCCTGCAGGGTGCCGCCCAAGGTAATGCTGCGTTCTTTATCCGTGCGGTTAATCGTCACGGGGCCGGTGGCAGCTTTTACCTGCGCTACATCCGAAATATAAATGACATGTCCGTTGGCGTTCAGGGGAATCGTTTCCAAGTCCGAAATATGGAAGCCGTCTGCCCCTTTCAGCCGTACGTAGATATCGGTGTCGTTGTTGTCATTTTTGACATCGTTGGCGAGAACGCCGGCTTTTTGGCCGCTGATGGCATTGGAAAAAGTTTTATTTAAATCGTTTAATGAGGTGCCGTATTGTTTGAGTTTATCCCGATTGATAGCCAACTGGTATTCCGGCATGCCGTCTTCATAAGAGTTGCTGACGTCGCGGATACCGGGAATGTCATTTTTCAGCATCACTTCGATTTCACGAGATTTGGCAATTAACGTTTCCGAATTTTTGCCGCGCAGCTGCAGGCGCAGATTGCCGGACCCCCTGCCAAAGCCACCGGAGGTGCCGGATACGGAAGCTTGGTTTTCCTTGACGCGGACATCGCCGTCCAGAACGTGTTTTTTGGCGAAGCGGCGCACGTCATTGGTAACTTGCCAAATCGAGCGGGAGCGATCTTTGCGGTCTTTCAGCGTTACTTGGATATTGGCTTGGTTCAAATTACGGCCGCCAACCATGGATGTGTAATACGTCACTTCGGGAATCGTGTTTAAATAATCTTCCAATTGTTTTGTCGCTGCATCGGTTCGTGTTAAGTTAGCATTGGTTGGCAGTTCTAATGTGATACGAAAGCCGCTTTCATCGGTCTGTGGCATAAATTCAGAACCGACAAGGCCGGACGGAACGAGAGCAGCGGCCAAACAAAAGCAAAGAAGAACGGGAATAACCAATCGTTTGGCATGATCCAAACTCCAAGTCAAGACTTGAGTATATTGCGTGCGGGCCCAATCTTCGATGGCATCCATTTTGTGCCAAATCGGTTTGTCAGGAATTTTTAATCCTAAACGGAAAAAACGAGAAGCCAGCATTGGCGTCAGTGTAAAGGAAATAAACAGGGAAAAGAGGGTGGCAAAGACGATAGTCAAGCCGAACTGCTTAAAATACTGTCCGGTCATGCCGGTCATAAAGGCAATCGGCAGAAAGACGACGACGTCGCAGAGCGTAATGGCAATCGCGGCCATGCCGATTTCCATACGCCCGTGAAGCGCCGCGTCCTTGGGCTTTTCGCCGAGCATGAGATGCCTGTGAATATTTTCCAGGACGACGATAGAGTCATCGACAAGAATGCCGATGCACAAAGCCATGCCCATGAGGGACATCATGTTGAATGTAAAGCCTGCCATGTACATGATGAAGAACGTGGAAATCAGGGACGTCGGAATGGCAATCATGACTGCCAGCGTAGAACGCCAGCCGCGGAGAAAGAAGAAAAGCACCAGGCCGGTTGTGCACAGTCCTTCAATTAGGGTCTGCAGCGTGTTGTGAAGTGAATTGCGGACGTATGAAGCAGATTCATTGGTGACTGTAAAGGTGTAATCGGGATTTTCCTGCCGCAGGGCATCTAATTTTTTCTGGACGTTGTCAACCGTAGAAACGACGTTGGCATCGCTGTTTTTATAAATAACCATGACGACGGCATCGTCGCCGTTGACACGGGCATAGCGGGTGACACGCTGGTCCTTCCGCTTAATCGAGGCGACTGCCGTAATGGGGATATGTGCCCCTTTAGCGTTGGTGACTTGGATTTTGGACAGCTCATTTTCATCGGAATACTGCGCTTTGACACGGACGTCCGTGGTCGTCGCGTTGGAATAAATCGTTCCGGAGGGCATGAGGACGTTTTCTGATTTTAGGGCACTGACGACGTTGTTCAGTGTCATGTCGTAATGAATGAGCTTGTCTTTGTCGATTTCGACGGCAATTTCTTTGTCGCGGCCGCCGTGAAGTTCGATTTCCGATACGCCGTCTGCTTGTTGGAGTACGTCTTGGAAATCGTTTTCGGCCTTAGAATATATATCATCTAATGGTTGGTTTGATTGAACGGCAATGTACATGATTGGCGTGGCATTGACATCCCGTTTGATGACGACAGGTTCGTCAATTTCATCAGGAAGCTTGCCGCGGATGGCGTTGATTTTTTTTGTTGCATCAATGGCGGCGGCATCGGCGTTGGCGGAAAAATCCAATTCCAGCGTAATGCGGGCTTGTCCGTAAGAAGCTTTAGAAGTCATGTGTTTTAAGTTTGAAACAGACGACAACGCATTTTCGACGGGTTTGACGACTTGCTGTTCGACAGAATCCGCATTGGCTCCGGGGTATTTGACAGAAACCGTAACATACGGCGTATTTAGCGCCGGCAGTAATTCGACGCCGATGCGGTAAAAGCTAAATAGACCGAGGACGACGAAGAAGGCGACAACCATGCAGATGCCAATGGGACGGTTAATGGAAAATTTTGTCAGATTCATTATGTTCACCCGATTTCCTTATCAATCGTGACGTGAGTGCCGTTTTTCAGGCGTGCCAGATTGGTCGTGGCGATGCGGTCACCGTCTGCCAGTCCATCTGTAATTTCTACATAGTCATCATTGCGCAGACCTGTCGATACGGTGCGAATTTCGATGGTGTTGTCCGGCAGAATAACATACAATTGACTGATGCCGTTTTGTTCCAGCAAGGCGTCTTTGGGGACAAACAATGTGTTCGGCCGCTGCAGTACTTCCAGAGACGCTTGGGCAAACATGCCGCCCCGCAGGGACGTATCCGGGTTGATCAGAGAGATGCGGACCATATACGTTTTGGTATCTGCGTCCATCGCAGGGCTGACATAGGTAATTACGCCGTTATACGTATTGGCGACAGAATCGATGACGACAGGAAGAGAGGTGCCGACCTGCAGGGCGGCTACATCGGCTTCAGCCAGTGAACAATCGATGTATATGCTGCTCGTGTCGGTAATGGTCAGTACTTTAGTGTTGGCATTAGCCATGGCGCCGACTTCGGCATTGCGATAGGTAATCGTGCCGGCACGAGGCGCGCGCAGGGTCATGTCATCCATTTGCTGGCTCGTGCTGTCGACAGCATAGCCGGCTTTGGCTCTGGCGGCATATTTGCTGGCAATACTGGCCGGTACATCGCCGACATTTTGTGACTGCAGCTGATCTAACGTCGATTTTGCTGCGATGAGTGCCTGATACATGGTATCCAAATCTTTTTGGGAAATAGCCCCTTCATTTTTCAAAATAACGTAGCGGTTGTAGTTCATTTTGGCTGTATCGTAATCGACAGCTGCTTTTTGCAAATCGGCGCTGAATTGGGATTCTGCCGATTTAGAATCGGCATCGGCCTGTTCCAGTGCTGCCTGGTTTTGCTGCAGCGTCAGTGCCGCATCCTGCATATCCTGGACGAGCAGGACTTGGCCGGGTGATACGGTATCTCCCAACTCGACGTTGACAGCGGCAATGCGCCCGGCATATTTGGTAGACAGATCTACTTGGGCTAGGGGGACAGTTTGACCGGACAGAGAAATTTTGCGCATCATATCCTTTTTGGTAACTTGGTATGCCTGCACAGAGGCGTTTTTCAGCTTTCCTTTGTCTTTAGTTACGGTGTTGGAATGGCTGATGACATATATGCCGATACAGGCCAGCAGAAAGACGGCGCCAAACGCTATGAGTTTATGGCGGCCGCTGTGAAACGAAAAATTGACTTTTGCCATATGAAATGCTCCTAATCGTAATAATATATGTTTAATTATAATAATTTGTGACTAAAAACACAACGATTATACACATGAAATAATCAAGATAATGTCAACAATTAATCATACCACAACAGGCTGTGTTGCGTTTTTCGGATACTACTATTCCTTCATATAATAAAGTATCTATTTTTAAATCGCAATGTATGTATGGAAAATGTAAGTATTTTGTTAGTGTAAAATAATTGTGGGAAAACTTTATTAGGCTAAAAAGAGGAACATATAAAAAAAGAAGGAACTTCTTT
>CAKPVJ010000045.1 GCA_934193515.1 uncultured Megasphaera sp.
TCAACGGACTTCGTTCAAGCCTTGTGTAAGCTGGTTTCGGTAACTACCGAGGCTGCGTAAAAGTTGTAAAGTGCTGTAAAAAACAATAAATAATGCCATAAAAATAAATTGAAAATAAACCAGAGATTCATTACAAAGGGAATCTCTGGTTTTTATTATGTATAAAATGCAAAGAAAGTATGTGATAACTAGTACAGAGTTTCTGCGGATTTTCACAAAAACTCAGAGATATGATGTATGTGAAAATGATATAATATTTTTTTTATACATAAAACGATGAACGTAGTAAAAAACACTTCTTTGGTAGAATTTTTGTAAAGCACGTAAATACGCTGTTTTGAATATTTATTGAATTTTTTCATTTTTTTTAGTCGTGTGCAATATGCATAAGACCTACTAAAAAATCAGATATATAGCCGTTATTGCTATAATTTTCACATTGAATATTATCATACTTGATGATATAATATAGGCGATTGAAAGTAGGCTTCGGCAACGAAAACAATCTTTCTTTCGCAAGTTTTATCATGCAGTCGGCTCATGTGAATTTTGGCATTATACTGAATAAAGAGGATGGGCTGGCTGCATCGCATGCTTTTTTTGCGTGTGCAAAGAGCATGAAAGGAGCATACTCCTTGGAGAAACGATGTGGTGTAGTCGGAATCAAAAGTGTACGCGTCTGCAATATTTAGTCTTTTTAAAGACCGCTGTGGGCTGATAATATGGTAGACAGGTGCGCTTTTAGTATCGTATCTTTCAATTAGTTGCTTCATGTTTTTATTATTTTTCATTATATATTAATGAGGTGATTTTTGATGTTGAATACCTTTAAAAGAGGTGGGGTCCATCCTGACGATGGTAAAATCTATGCTAAAGATAAAGCGATAGAAACCCCGGCAGTACCGGCACAAGTAGTCATCCCGATGAGTCAGCATTTTGGTGCTCCTTGTACTCCGACCGTCAAGGTAGGCGATTTGGTAAAAAAAGGCCAGCTGATTGGGACCAGCGATGCATTTTTGCATGCTGATATTCATGCATCTACTTCCGGTAAGGTCATCAAAGTGGCTCCTATGCCGCACAACATGATGGTCAAATGCATGGCTGTTGTCATCCAGGCTGATGGCAAAGATGAATGGGCAGAAGGAATACCAGAAGAACATGACTGGAAACAACTCGATGCCAAAGAAATCATTGAACTGATTAAAAAAGCCGGCGTAGTTGGCTGCGGCGGTGCTACATTCCCTGCTCATGTAAAATTGGCTCCAAACAAACCTGTTGACACGTTTATCGTCAATGGCGCTGAATGTGAACCGTATTTGACATGCGATTATCGTTCCATGGTTGAAAAAGAAACGACAGAAAAACTCGTTACAGGTGTTCAGATTTGCATGAAAGCATTAGGCGTTAAAAAAGGCTACATCGGTATTGAAGACAACAAACCGGAAGCCATTAAGAATTTGACGGAAGCTTTCAAAGATATTCCGGAAGTAACGGTTGTTGCCTGCAAGACGAAATATCCGCAGGGCGCTGAAAAAATGATGATTGAAGCCTGCACAGGCCGTCAGGTAGAACCGGGCGGACTTCCAATGGACGTAGGCTGCGTTGTCAGCAACGTAGGTACGGTTATCGCTATTACTGATGCTGTCTGCCATGGTATTCCGTTCATTGAACGTCTTACTACGGTTACAGGTGACTGCATCAAAGAACCGAAAAACTTACGGCTTCGTATTGGTACGACCTTCCAGGAAGCTATTGATTACTGCGGCGGCTTTACAACACAGCCGGATCGCGTAATCGGCGGCGGCCCGATGATGGGTCTGGCACAATATCAGCTCGATGTTCCTATTACAAAGGGTGCTTCCGGTATTTTGGCATTGTCTCCGGAAAAATGCCAAGTTGGCGTAGAAGAACCTTGCATTCGCTGCGGTCGTTGCGTAGAAGCATGTCCGATGGGCCTCATCCCGAGCCAGCTCAGTATCTTCTCGTCCTGCCAGGCATGGGATAAATGCATGGAATACGGTGTTATGAACTGCGTTGAATGCGGCAGCTGCGTATACACCTGCCCGGCAAAACGCAATATTGTCCAGTATATCCGTAACGCAAAAGCGCAGGTTAAGGCTATTCAGAGAGCTGCTCAAGAAAAAGCCGCTGCTAAAAAAGCGTAAGAACTAATGGAAGAAGGGATATCATGAGTCCAGAAGCTAAAGGACAAACTATAGGAAAGGATGCTAAAGACATGCAGGAATTAAAACTTACTGTATCATCTTCACCGCATGTTCGCTGCAATGAAACAATTCCTAAAATTATGTGGAGTGTTGTCGCAGCTCTCGTGCCTGCTGCAGCATTTGGCGTATATTACTTCGGTATGAATGCGCTTGCCAATATCGTCGTAGCAATTGTTTCTGCAGTTGTTTTCGAATTTTTATGGGAAAAAATGATGCATAAAAAGATTACCATCAAAGATGGTTCTGCCGTCATCACTGGCCTTTTGATGGCTATGTGCTGCCCGCCGACCCTTCCGTGGTGGATGAGCATCGTTGGTTCCTTCTTGGCTATTGTCGTCTGTAAACAAGCTATGGGCGGCTTGGGTGCCAACCTCTTTAACCCGGCTCACGTTGGCCGTGCCGGCTTGATGGTTTCTTGGCCTGTTGCTATGACTACTTGGACACAGCTCAACGGTACTGTTGTTGATGGCGTTGCCGGTGCTACACCGCTGAATGTCTTCAAACACGGCGGTACAGATGCGTTGTTCCAACTCTTTGGCACCAATGACTGGGGTACCATTTACCAAAACCTCTTCATCGGTACACGTAACGGTTCCTTAGGTGAAACCTCTACGGTACTTTTGATTCTCGGCGGCTTATATCTTATTTATAAGGGCTATGTAAATTGGCAGGTTCCTGTTATCATGATTGCTACAGTTGGTGTTCTCATGGGCATTGGCTACGGCCCGAATGTTGCTTTGTTTGAAATGATGGCCGGCGGCTTAATCATCGGCGCATTCTTCATGGCAACAGATATGGTTACAGCTCCGATTACCTTAAAAGGTCAGATGATTTTTGCTTTAGGTTGCGGCATTATTACCGTATTGATTCGTATCCTTGGCGGTTATCCGGAAGGTGTCTGCTACTCTATCTTGCTCATGAACGCATTGACACCGCTCATTGACCGTTTGGTTAAACCTAAAGTCTTTGGTGAAGTAAAGACAAAGGGGGCTAAATAAAATGGCAGAAAAACATGAAGGCGGCATCGTCCATGTCGCAATGAACCTTGTCCTTACTTGTCTTGTTTCCGGTTGTATTATTGGTGCCGTAGCATTTATTACAGTCCCGACAGCCCATGAAAAAGCGGAACAAATGAAACAAGAATCTATGAAGACATTGGTTCCAGATGCTGATAAATTCGTAGAAGTTCAAGGCGAAAAAGATACATTCATCGCTGAAAAAGGCGGTCAAAAAATTGCCTACATTATCCCGACGGCTCCGAAAGGATACGGCGGCCCGATTAAACTGCTGACAGCTGTATCGACAGACGGCACAGTATTGGACTACACCGTATTGGAAGCAAACGAAACACCGGGCCTTGGTGATAAAGGCGCAAAATCTCCGTTTAAAGATCAGTTCAAAGGCAAGAAATTAGACAACTTGGTAGTTACTAAAGAACATGGCGTAAAAGATAAGATTCAGGCTATGACCGGTGCCACCATTTCTTCTCGTGCCTTTACCGCTGGTGTTAAAGAAGCTGTTGAAAAAGCAGCACAGATGGGGGGTAAATAATAATGAGTCTTTGGAAAGTATTTACTAGAGGCATTATTGAAGAAAACCCATACTTCGTCTTGGCATTGAGCTTGTGCCCTGGCCTTGCTGTTACAACAAGTGTTGTCAATGGTTTGACCATGGGGTTGACTGTATGGTTCGTTATTACCTCAAACAACGTAGTTGTTTCTATTATTCGTAAATTAATCAACAAAAAAGTACGTGTACCTGTATATATTACATGTATTGCTACTATCGTAACGTGCGTACAGCTGTTCTTACAGGCATATGCACCGGATTTGTACAAAGCCCTCGGCGTATATCTCGACTTGGTCGTTGTATTTGCTATCATCTTGGCTCGTGCTGAATCTGTTGCATCTAAGAACGGTATTGTCGTATCCTTCCTCGACGGCATGGGCATGGGCATTGGCTTTACGATTGCTATGCTTGTTATTTCCGTCGTTCGTGAAGTATTGGGCAATGGCACATTGCTCGGCGTCGACCTCTTTGGCCCGTCCTTCCAGCCGGCACTTATCATGGCATTGCCGCCAGGAGCATTTATGCTTATCGGCTTCATGATGGCTGGTCTTAAAATGTGGAATGAATCTCGCGAAAAAGCAAAACAACTGAAAGGGAGTGAAGGATAATGGAATACTTTACGCTGTTCGTCGGGGCAGTACTCGTTAACAACTTCGTATTGACCAAGTTCCTCGGCCTGTGTATCTTCTTTGGTGTATCCAAAAACCTGAACGCTTCTGTAGGTATGGGCTTTGCTGTAACTTCCGTCCTCACAATGAGTACTGTACTTGCATGGTTGCTGTATAACTTTGTATTAGTACCCCTTGATTTGACATTTCTCCGTACGATTTCTTTCGTTGTCTTAATCGCAAGTTTCGTACAGTTGTTGGAAATTGTCATCAAAAAAATGTCTCCGACATTATATAACATGTGGGGCATTTACCTCATGCTTATCGCTACGAACTGTATCGTACTGTCCGTACCGGTAATCAGTATTACAAACAATTATAATTTCCTTGAAAACCTCGTATTTGCCGTTGGCTCCGGTTTGGGCTTTGCTGTAGCTTTGATCTTGATGGCAAGCTGCCGTGAAAAATTGGACTATGCGGATGTTCCCCATGCTTTGAAAGGAACACCAATTGCCTTTATCGTTGCCGGTATGTTAGCCTTGGCATTCCTTGGTTTCTCCGGTATGATATAACGCAAAGGAGTTGGAAGTAATATCATGGATATGAATATGACGCAAATAGCAATTTCTGTAGTTGCTGTCATGGTCGGCATCGGTATCGTCTTCGGCTTTATCCTTGCATTCGCTGACAAGAAATTTGCTATGGAAGAAAATCCGCTCATCGGTGAAGTAGAAGAAGCTTTGCCGAAAGGCCAGTGCGGTGCCTGCGGTTTTGCTGGCTGTGCTAAATATGCAGAAGCAGTTGTTCTTGACCCGGAAGTTCCGCCTAACCTTTGCGTACCTGGCAAAGCTGAAGTTGCTGCTGTTGTAGCAAAATTGACAGGTAAGGTTGCAGAAGAAAAGGAACCGCAGTATGCGCATATCCGTTGCCGCGGCGGCAATGGCATTGCCAAACAGGCTTTTGAATACAAAGGCGTTCATGACTGCGCTGCTGCTAAAACAGTACAGCAGGGTCCTAAATTCTGTAAATTTGGCTGCCTTGGCTTTGGCAACTGTGTTCGTGCATGCCCGTTTGGCGCTATGACAATGGGTGCTAATGGCCTTCCGCATGTTGACAAAAATCTCTGTACAGGCTGCGGCAAATGCGCAAGTATCTGCCCGAACCATGTTATTGAATTGTTGCCAATCAGTGCGAAAGTCAGCGTTAGCTGCTCTTCTAAAGAAATGGGCGCTGTTGCTCGTAAAGACTGCTCGGCAGCCTGCATTGGCTGCGGTCTCTGCATGAGAAACTGTGCACACGAAGGCGGCGTCAAAGTCGTTGACCATCTTGCTGTTGTCAATCCGGCTATCTGCCACGATTGCGAAGAAGCAACATGTGTAGCAAAATGTCCGACAAAAGCAATTGCTTCTATGATTGCAGCTGCTAAAACGGAAGAAAAAATAGGTTAATAATATGAACTGGAAAAGTGGAGCAAGGTATATCCTTGCAGCGGCTTTCCTAGTTATCATGAGTTGCTCCGGGTGCGCTTTGCATCCGGAGTCTTCTTTTGATAGAAGCGGCGTAGCTATGGACACTACCGTTTCGCTGCGGGCTACTGGGAAAGAAGCAAAAGAAGCAGTCGATGAAAGTTTTCAGCGCATCCAACAAATCGATACATTGGCCAGCGCACAGGACCCGGACAGTGATGTCAGTAAAATCAATGCTGCTGCAGGTATATCGTATGTGCAAGTAGATCCGGCAGTGTATGAAATGATTGACTTTGCCAAATCGTATTCAGAAAAAACACAGGGAGAATGGGATATATCTGTTGGCATTATGACTAAGCTTTGGCAGATTGGTAACGAAGGGCAGCATGTTCCTTCGGCAGAAGAAATTCAAGCGGCACTGCAGCTTGTTAACTATAAAGATATACTGTTACGGCCGGAAGACCATAGCGTCATGTTGGCAAAATCAGGCATGGTGATTGATTTAGGCGGCGTGGCAAAAGGCTATGCAGTCGATGAAATTCGCAAGATATATGAAAAGCATCACATTGAAAGCGGCCTCATTAATATGGGTTCCAGCTCGATGTATGCCTTGGGAAAAAACAGTAAGGGCAAAGCGTGGAATATCGGCATGAAACATCCGCGGTCAGACAAAAAAGACGAGTATTTAGGAATTATTGCCATTGAAAACCAATCGTTGTCTACTTCCGGCGACTATGAACGATACTTTATACAAGACGGTGTGCGATACTGCCATATTTTCGATCCGCGTACAGGAAGGCCGGCTGATTCCGGCGTGATGAGCGATTCTATTGTTATCAATAACGATGTAGAACATGCCGGCATGCTCAGCGATATATTGACGACTGTCGTTTTCGTGTTAGGTCCGCAAAAAGGCCTGGAATTTATTAATGGAATACCGGGCATCGAATGTGAAATTACAGGCACAGACGGCGCTATTTATATGACCCAGGGATTCAAGCAACACTTCTCCGACATGAATACAGATTTCCACCTGGCTGAATAAGCGGTATTATTGGTATTGCTGTAGAAATTGTAATATACAGAAGAATTTTGGATTTAAATTTTCGAATTATATTTACTTTTTCTTTAGAATGTAAGATAATATACATATAAATATTTGTAGAGGATGGTATCAAAACATGGATCATATTGATGACAAAATTTTAACGATTTTAAAGCGAAACGGAAAAGCCTCTGCTACCGAAATCAGTAAGGTTGTGGGGCTCTCTATACCCGCAGTAGCAGAACGAATCCGCAAAATGGAACACAGCGGCATTATTGAAGGCTATGGCGCAAAAATCAGCCGCCGCAAGACGGGATACAATGTGACAGCTTTTATTATGGTCAATTTGGAACGCTCCGGTGATGTCGATGAATTTCGCCAAAGAATCGTCCAATTCCCGCAAGTATTGGAATGCCATCATGTCGTTGGCGCCTTTGACTACTTGTTGAAAGTACTTGTCAAAACACCAGATGATTTGGAACAGTTCCTCATGGAAGAACTCAATGAAATTCCAACGGTTTCCTCATCGCAGACATTTATGTGTTTATCGACATTAAAAGAAGAATGGAACGTATAGTATAACAGCCAAAGGGGCTGTCGCGTTGTGCGGCAGCCCCTTTTATTGATACAGATTTTGTTATGGTCAATCATCTAAATACTGTACATTTTGAATTCCCGTAATGCCAAGTCCGGGTGCGTCGGAGACAGTAATTTCTTTTTCTTGGAAAACAGCACCGCCCAAAACGGGATCTTGCGAGCAGAGGACAGGGCCGTCTAAATCGATACGAGTAATGATATGTTTGGCACAAGCCAGGTGCACAGCGGCATTGACGCTTACTTTTGCTTCCAGCATACAGCCAATCATGCATTCTACACCGCAGACTTCTGCCAAGGCAGCGATTTTTAACGCATTCGTCAAACCGCCGCATTTCATCAGTTTGATATTGATTAAATCGGCAGCCTGCATTTGCAGAATTTTCAATGCATCTTCTGCGGAAAAGACGCTTTCATCGGCAAGAACAGGAATGTAGGAATGCTCTGTGACATATTTTAGTCCGATTATGTCATGTGCCGGTACAGGCTGTTCTACGAGCTCGATATCGAGGCCTTTGTCCTGCATTTGCTGAAGAAGCATAACGGCCTGCTTCGGCTTCCAGGCTTGGTTGGCATCAATACGAATGCGAATTTGCGGGCCCACTGCATTGCGGATGGCTTCCAGACGCATCAGGTCCAGTGAAGGGTCTATACCGACTTTCACTTTCAGCGTATCGTATCCCCGCTGTACAGCTGTCAGTGCATCTTTGGCCATTTCTTCCGGTGCATTGACGCTGATGGTAATATCTGTAATGAGTTTATTGCGGCTGGCACCCCACATTTTGTAGACGGGAATACCGTATTTTTTGCCGTATAAGTCCCACAATGCCATATCTGCGGCTGCTTTGGCAGAATTGTTTTTGACGATGCAGTGCTGTACATCCTGGGTCAGCGTTTCAAAATCATCGATATCGCGGCCGAGTAAGGTCGGGATGATATGGTCTTGAAAGGCACCGATAATAGAGCCGGTTGTATCGCCTGTTACAGCACCAGTCGGCGGTGCTTCACCGTAACCGACAGCCCCTGTATCGGTGTGAATTTCCACGATTATATCTTCTACACTGTTAACCTGCCGCAGTGCCGTTTTAAATGGAACCCGCAGGGGAACGGAAATACGCCCTAAGCGGACGTTAGTAATTTTCATGTGCGTAATACCTCCTCATACTATTACTATACTATACTTATGCGTAAAACAACATACCTTTTAAAAAAGTAAAAGAAAGACCCGTACTATAGCAGCAGACAACGTTTGTGCTGTAGTACGGGTCTTCATAAGAACAGTGAAACAGGGAAAGGCAGGCTGTGTCATGAGTATCCCTTTAATCTTCTTTGATATGGCCGTCAATGGTTATCGTTGTTACCTGCCAAGGGATATATTTGCCGCTTTGCTGCAATGCTTTCTTAGTTGCCAGTTCCAGTCCGCCGCAGCAGGGAACTTCCATGCGGACAATCGTTACCGATTTGATGTTGTTTTGTTTGATAATTTCAGTGAGTTTTTCAGAATAATCGATATTGTCTAGTTTAGGACAGCCGATGAGCGTCATTTTATTGCGAATGAAATCTTGATGGAAGCTGGCATAGGCATAGGCCGTGCAGTCCGCCGCAACGAGAAGATGGGCGCCATCAAAATATGCAGCGTGTAAGGGAGCCAGCTTGATTTGTACAGGCCATTGCCGAAGCTGGGATGGCTGTGCCAGCGGCGAAGTCGGAGCGGAAGGAGCTGCGTGTAAAATCGTTTGAGCCAGTTGGCTGGGACAGGTATGCGGAATCGTGCGGGCTTGGCTGCCGGGACAGCCGCCTTTTTTGTATTCTCTGCCTTGGGCCTTCATATTAGCCTTGACAGCTTCTTCGTCGTAGGCGACCGTATCTTTTTCGATAAAAGTAATAGCATCTGTTGGGCAGTGCGGCAGACAATCGCCAAGGCCGTCGCAGTAATCGTCGCGCATGAGCTGGGCTTTGCCGTCTACCATCGCAATTGCGCCTTCGTGGCAGGCAGCAGCGCAGGCACCGCAGCCATTGCATTTTTCTTTATCAATATGAATAATTCTTCGAATCATAGTGGGTATACCTCCGGATATTAGTTATAGGATATAAGGATTTTAGATTTATCTTACGTAGAAAGTATATTATAATGAGAATAGAAATGCTGTTGTATTTGCAACGGCAGCATCATTTTTTTGAATATGTTGACAGATAGGGGGGAACGAAATGAAAAAACATTTGCTGATTATTCGCAATTCCGAGCTTTTTCGTGGCATATCCAGTGAAGAAATCGGTTTGCTCTTGGAAGAAATGCCTGTTAAGCGGCAGGCATACAGCAAGGGAAATTTTATTTTTTATGCCGGTGATGCTGTGCGTTATATTCATATTGTTTTAACTGGTGTCGTTCATATCGTGCAGGAGGATTACTGGGGAAACCGCAATATCCTGACGCAGGTTCGCCCAGGCGGCATGTTTGGCGAAGCCTTTGCCTGTCTTCCCGATTCAGTAGCAACGGTCAGTGTGATTGCCATGGAAGATACAGATGTTCTTTGCATTGATGTGAGCCAGTTCCTTTTGGCTTCCCGTGTACTAACTGCGCCGCAGGGAAAATTTATGATGAATTTGCTGGCTGTTATGGCGCGGCGCAACCGGCAGCTGACTGAAAAAATACGGTATATTACGCAGCGTTCGACGCGAAAGAAAATTATGTTTTATCTGTCTGACGAAGCGCTTAGGCAGCATTCGCATTCATTTACGCTGCCGTTTAATCGGCAGCAGCTGGCAGATTTTCTTTCTGTAGACCGAAGCGCCTTGTCAGCAGAATTGAGCAAAATGAAACGAGATGGCCTGATTGATTATTATAAAGACCAATTCGAGTTGAAACAGAGACATGAAAGAAAAGGGCTTGCATGATTGGCAAGCCCTTTCGATCCTGAACAAACGGGAAGTATAGTTTTGAGATATTAGTGCAAATGGGGAAGAATATGGCCCATTTTATTTTTCTTGGTTTCCAAGTAAAATTCATCAAATTTTTGTGCTTTCATTTCAATGGGGACACGTTCTACGATTTCTACGCCAAAGCCTTCCAGACCATAGATTTTTTCCGGATTATTGGTCAACAGGCGAAGTTCTTTGGCACCGAGGTCCTGGAGAATTTGCGCGCCAATCCAATATTCCCGTAAATCCGGCGCAAAACCGAGTTTTTCGTTGGCTTCGACTGTATCATAGCCTTGTTCCTGCAGTACATAGGCTTTCAGTTTATTGATTAAGCCTATGCCGCGTCCTTCTTGACGCATATAAAGAAGAACGCCGCGGCCTTCTTTATTAATCTGCGTCATGGCAGCTGCCAGCTGTTCGCCGCAGTCGCAGCGGCGTGAGCCGAAAACGTCGCCTGTCAGGCATTCGGAATGAACACGGCAGAGAAGGTTTTTGCCGTCGCCGATATCGCCTTTGACGAGCGCGACGTGATGTTCTCCTGTCAAATCATTGATATATCCATAAATTTTGAATTCGCCGTATTTGGTCGGCATTTTTGCGACGGCTTCGCGGACCACGTGTTTGTCATGACGACGGCAGTAATTCTGCAGGTCATGAATCGTGATAAATTTGAGACCGTATTGGTCAGCAATATCCCAAAGCTGCGGCGTGCGCATCATCGTGCCGTCATCTGCCATGATTTCGCAGCAAAGACCTACTTGTTTGAGTCCTGCCAGACGCATGAGGTCTACTGTTGCTTCTGTATGGCCGTTGCGGGTCAGTACCCCGCCTCGTTTGGCAATCAACGGGAAATTATGTCCCGGACGGCGGAAATCTTTCGGTTTAGCCGATTCTTCTGTGCATTTGCGGGCTGTAAGTGCGCGTTCTACGGCAGAAATACCTGTCGTAGTATCAACATGGTCAATGGATACGGTAAAAGCTGTTTCGTGATTGTCTGTATTTTCACTGACCATAGGCGGCAGGCCTAATTTATGAGCGTATTCTATGCTCATAGGCATGCAGATTAGTCCTTTGCCGTGCATCGCCATGAAATTCATGTTTTCTGTTGTGCAGTATTGTGCAGCGCAAATAAAATCGCCTTCGTTTTCCCGGTCCGGATCGTCAGTAACAATAATAATATGCCCGGCCTGCAGTGCCTCAATGGCTTCTTCAATGGTGTTAAATTTTCTCTTTTCGTTTTCCACTAGTAAACCCTCCTGAATATATAAAGCCCTGACCATCACAGGGATGTCAGGGCCTTTTAGTCATATGCAATAACGCTGCTTGAACACAGCGTACCGTATCTTCTTCCATCCAGACTATACTGTCGGTTTTGGAATTACACCAAATCCTGAGCCTATGCTCCTACGCCGAAGCGTTCGCGGACTATACCGCCGATCGGGAATTTCACCCTGCCCTGAAGATATGCTTTTTACGTACTTCATTATACACGGTCCCTGCATAGATTGCAAGAGACGCGGTGCGTGCAGCATTTGCTAACGGGAAACTCAGACTATTCTACATCAAAAATTTTGCCGGGATTGAGAATATTGTTGGGGTCCAGCGCTTTTTTGACAGCCTTCATCATTGCTAGTTCATCCGGGTTGGTGAATTCTTCCATCAAGTGTTTGCGTTTGAAGCCAATGCCGTGTTCGCCGGAAAGACGGCCGCCGTGCGCATAAATGAATGCATATAATTCCTGTTGATTGGCTTTGACGCGCTGGTCCCAATCATCATAGGAGGCGTCTTCATTTTTTAAAATATTCAAATGGATGTTGCCGTCGCCGGCGTGGCTGGCAATACGGGTGATGAGGTTGTATTTTTTGGCCAAACGTAGAATTTCATCGAGCAGAAGCGGTTCCTGGTCTACGGGAACGACGACATCTTCTTTGCTGACGATGAGACTTTCTGCCCGGACTGCTTCTGCAAAGGCCTTGCGTGCCTGCCAGATTTTGTTGTGGTCAGCGACCAGCACAGACGAGGCACCGTTGGCCGTGCAAAGTTCATCCAGCGTGACTGCCTTGTCATCTAGGTCATCTTCACTAACCCCTTCGACTTCGACGATAAGATAACAGCCTGTGTCACTTCCTTGGAGTGTTTCTCCCAAATAGTGTTCTACTGATTTGATGGTGATGTTGTCCATGTATTCGACGCATGTCGGAATGATGCCGCTTTTAATGATTTTATTGACCGTACCGATTGCTTGGTCCGGATTATCATAAATCGCCAGCAAATCCAATGTATGCTGTGGTTTGGGCAGGAGTTTGACCGTTGCCTTGGTAATAATGCCCAATGTGCCTTCTGAACCGATAATCAGCTGGTCCAGGCAGTAGCCGGTAGATTGTTTCTGCAGACGGGCGCCGAGTGTGACGATTTTTCCGATAGGATTGACGATTTCGACAGCATACACTTGATGCCGCGTCGTGCCGTATTTGACAGCCCGATTGCCGCCGGCATTGGTTGCAATATTGCCGCCAATAAAGCAGGAATCGCCGCTGCAGGGGTCGCCGGCATAGAAAAGCCCTTTGGCTTCGGCTGCTTTTTGTAAATCCGAAGTGCGGACACCCGGTTCAACGACGGCATACAGCGCCGTTTCATTGATTTCCAAAATATGATTCATTTTTTCTGTAGACAAGACAATGCCGCCGTAGGTAGGCACGGCACCGCAGGCTAGACCCGTGCCGGCTCCGCGGGGGATAATCGGAAAATGATAGGCATTGGCTAGTTTTACAATCGCTGCTGTCTGTGCTGCCGATTCGACAAAAACGACAGCTTCCGGCATGTGATGATATGCCGGGTCCGTTACTTCGTCGTGCGAATAGGGCTGCATGAGTTCTGCATCTGTGAGCACATTTTTATCGCCTGCAACAGCACGTAATTTTGAAAGTATTTCTTCTGAAATTTTAGTATATGACATCATTCAATCCCTCTTTTGCCAAATAAAATAAATTATAAGGTACGTAAATTGCAAGTTGAATTTGAACACACCTAATCAAGAAACGCTGTCAATAGCATAGACTTCATCGAGAAATGCA
>CAKPVJ010000046.1 GCA_934193515.1 uncultured Megasphaera sp.
CCAGCTATTGCGTTAAGTATGGGAAAAAAGAGGACCGCAACAAAATGAACTAAAAAAGCTCATTGTGTTACAGCCCCCTCGTATGCGTTATCTCTTGGATTATTTCAAGACAGCACCTGTATTCGCAGATGTTACGAGACGAGCGTAACGGGACAAATATCCTGTCTTAACTTTCGGTTCAGGCTGCTTCCATGCAGCTTTGCGTTTTGCCAGTTCTTCATCACTGACTTCGAGTTGTAATTTACGATTCGGGATATCAATAGAGATAGTATCTCCGTCATGAATAAGCGCAATCGGACCGCCTTCCATTGCTTCCGGCGAAATATGTCCAATGCAGGCACCACGGCTGGCACCACTGAAACGGCCATCCGTCAGCAGGGCTACTTTCAAGCCCATGCCAGTAATGACGGCTGTCGGATTCAGCATTTCCCGCATGCCTGGGCCGCCTTTTGGTCCTTCATAACGAATAACAACGACATGGCCTTCTTTGATTTCACCGCCAATAATCGCCTGAATCGCTTCTTCTTCCGAATCATAGCATTTTGCCGTGCCTGTATAGGTAAGTAAATCCGGTTCGACGGCACTTTCTTTGATAACAGAACCATCAGGTGCTAAATTGCCCGTCAAAATAGCAATGCCGCCTTTGTTCATATATGCATTTCCAACGCTGTGCAACACTTCCGGCCGTTCGTTGTGTGCATTGGCAATGCGTTCGCCAATCGTTCCGGTAACGGTTTTGGCATCTGTATGAATAATGTTGAGTTTGGTCAATTCTTTCATGACGGCACAAATACCGCCGGCTTCGTTGAGGTCCTGCATATGATACGTGCCGCCTGGACTCATTTTGCAGATATAGGCAGCTTTACGGCTGATTTCATCAAATTTTTGCAGCGGCAAATCAATACCTGCTTCATGAGCAATAGCCGGTAAATGGAGAACTGTATTGGTAGAACCGCCAATTGCCATATCGACAGCAATCGCGTTTTCAAAGGATTCCATCGTCATGATATCGCGGGGTTTAATATCTTTTTTGACTAAATCCATAATGACTGCACCGGCTTTTTTAGCCAAAATACGGCGTGCGCCAAAATATGCAGCCGGAATCGTGCCGTTGCCCGGCAGGCCCATGCCCAGTACTTCTGTCATGCAGTTCATCGTATTGGCAGTAAACAGCCCGGAGCAAGAACCGCAGCCCGGACATGCCTGAAATTCCATTTCCGTCATTTCTTCCTGCGTCATCTGTCCGGATTCTACTTTGCCTGCAGCTTCAAACATCGTGCTGACACTGATATCTTTGCCTTTATGGCGCCCAGCCAGCATCGGGCCGCCGCTGACGACGACCGTCGGGATATTGACGCGGCCGGCAGCCATAAGCATGCCCGGTACGATTTTATCGCAGTTCGGAATCATGACCAGTCCATCAAACGCATGTCCATTGGCCACTGCTTCGATGGAGTCGCAGATGAGTTCGCGGCTGGCAAGCGGATATTTCATGCCATTATGTCCCATGGCAATGCCGTCACAAATACCAATAGCAGGGAATTCAATCGGCGTGCCGCCTGCTGCCGCAACCCCCAATTTGACAGCTTGGGCAATTTCACGCAGATGCATATGCCCTGGAATGATTTCATTAAAAGAATTGACAATGCCGATTAACGGTTTTTGCAAATCTTCATCAGAATAGCCCATAGCGTGGAATAATGTACGATGAGCTGTGCGGGTAATACCTTTTTTTACAACGTCACTTCGCATGTAGTTAGTCTTCCTTTCTTTTGCAGCATTTTAAACTATAAATACATTCATTATATTACATTTGCTTAACAGGCGTCATCCCACGGGAAAGGGAAATCTGTCCTGTACGGGCAATTTCAATAATCTCGTAATCTTCCAGCATATGAAGGCAAGCTTCAATATGGTCTTCCCTGCCGGTCAAGCGGAATATAAGGGATTTTTTCTGTACGTCTACAACTTTGGCATGAAAAAGGTGGGCAATATTCGTCAATTCTTCGCGCACTGTCGGTGTTTCACATTTTACTTTGATCATAGCTAGTTCATAGCTGACAAACGGCGCATCATCCAAGTTGACGACCTTGATAACATCGATGAGTTTGGCCAGCTGATTGACAGCCTGATCCAGCTCCCAGCGATTTTCGACGGATACGACGATGTTGATACGCGTTACATCCGGTTCTTCTGTATAACCAGCATTGATGTACTCAATGTTAATGGCACGGCGGCTGATAAGACCGGCAACATGTGTCAATACGCCCGGTTTATTATCGGCTAAGATAGCCAAATGCTGTTTCATCATTGTGCATCTCCTCCTAACACCATTTCATCCAGTCGTTTGCCGCCCGGTACCATGGGATATACGTTTTCATCGGCAGGAATAAAGACATCCAACAATGCAGCACCCTCTGTCGTAAACAATTTCTTCAAGCCGTCGGCCAATTCTTCCTGTTTATGAACGGCAAAGCCAGGCACACCCATAGCGCCGGATACATGCGTCAAATCAGGATTTTTATCCAATACAGATTCTGCATAATGACCGTTGTAGAACATGCGCTGCCATTGATTGACCATCCCCAGGACACGATTATGAAGGACGATGACTTTGACATCAATACCGTATTTATGCAATGTGGCAAATTCCTGACAGTTCATCATAATGCTGCCATCGCCGGTAAATAAAACGACTTGCTGCTTAGGACAGCCTACTTTGGCTCCCATAGCTGCCGGCAGGCCGTATCCCATCGTCCCCAAACCACCGGAAGTAAGGAAATGGCGCGGCTTTGTTACTTGGCAGAACTGCGCAGCCCACATCTGATGCTGGCCTACGTCTGTAACAAAAAAGGTATCTTCATTGGTCCATGTCTGTACTGCTTCAAACAATTTCTGCGGCGAAACAGCGTCCGGCAAATCCCGTGTAGCAAACGGATGGGCCGCTTTCATTGCCAAAACCTGCGCGCGCCATTCTCCGTATCGTTCTGCCAAATGGGTTTCATGAGCTGCCAGTTTTTCATCCAGCAGCGGCAGCGACCAGCGAAGGTCACCGTTGACACTGATGTCCGCATGGACAATTTTATTAATTTCTACTTTATCAATATCAAAATGAACAATTTTAGCATTGGGTGCAAAATTTTCAACATCACCGGTAACACGGTCATCAAACCGCGCACCAACAGCTACTAATAAATCGCATTTTGTTACAGCCATGTTGGCTGCATAGGAGCCATGCATACCGACCATTCCTAAATGGGCATCATACGTATCAGGAACCGTCCCTTTTCCCATAAGCGTCGTAACGACAGGGACATGCATCTGCTGAACAATATGCTTGAGCCGATCGGCCATATTCGAAAGCACTACACCGCCGCCAGTTAAAATGACAGGGCGTTTTGCATTTTCAATCGCTTCGACTGCACGATCTACATCTGCTTCATTTCCTACATTACATCCTTGATAACCGCGCAGATGCACTGCTTCCGGATATGTAT
This sequence comes from uncultured Megasphaera sp., assembly GCA_934193515.1. Classification (GTDB taxonomy): domain Bacteria; phylum Bacillota; class Negativicutes; order Veillonellales; family Megasphaeraceae; genus Megasphaera. Next base: position 3,498 of record CAKPVJ010000046.1, read on the forward strand.
AGTCAAAAGGCGTATCAAATACATCTTTGGCTACATCAACCAAAACCGGTCCCGGTCTGCCTGTTGTAGCAATATAAAAGGCTTCTTTCAAAACACGCGGCAAGTCTTCTGCATGCTTTACTAAATAATTATGTTTCGTAATTGGCGTCGTAATCCCGGAAATATCCGCTTCTTGGAATGAATCCCGCCCAATAAGCGGCGTTGCAACCTGACCACTGATAACAACAAGAGGAATCGAATCCATGTTGGCTGTCGCAATACCGGTAACCATGTTGCAAACGCCAGGACCAGATGTAGCAAAACATACGCCGGGCTTTCCTGTTGCTCTCGCATATCCGTCAGCTGCATGAACGGCACCTTGTTCATGGCCTGTCAAAATATGGGGGAATTTCGCTTTATATAATTCATCATACAATGTCAGTACAGAACCGCCGGGATAGCCAAAGACGACTTGTACCTGTTCACGTTTTAAACTTTCAATTACAGCTTGTGCGCCAGTCAGTTTCATGGATGATTCACCTCTTTATAAATAGCAAGGGACCCCCTGCAAAATGAAGTCCCTTGCAGTTTTCTTTAATTAATCGTTCTGGTCGTTATTATGGAGCCACGGCATCATAGCACGAAGTTTTTCGCCAACTTGTTCCAACGGATGTTCTGCGTGCTGACGACGCATTGCCAAGAAATGAGCACGGCCGCCGGCTTTGTTTTCGAGGAGCCAATCTTTAGCAAAGGTGCCATCCTGAATATCACTCAATACTTTCTTCATAGCCGCTTTGGATTCCTGTGTAACGACTTTCGGGCCAGCAGTGTAATCACCGTATTCAGCAGTATCACTGATGGATTTGCGCATCTTGGCCATGCCGCCTTCATACATGAGGTCAACGATCAATTTCATTTCGTGGAACGTTTCAAAATACACGATTTCCGGCTGATAGCCTGCTTCGCACAATGTTTCAAAACCGTTGGTGATGAGCTGGCAGATCCCGCCGCAGAGAACAGCTTGTTCACCAAAGAGGTCGGTTTCCGTTTCTTCCTGGAAGGTCGTCTGGATAACACCGGCACGCGTACCGCCGATACCGCGGGCATATGCCAAGGCGAGGTCAAAGCATTTGCCTGTAGCGTCTTGTTCGACAGCAAATACATCCGGTACACCGCCGCCTTCTACAAATGTACGACGAACAAGATGACCTGGTCCTTTAGGAGCAACCATGAAGACATCGACATCAGCTGGAGGAACGATCTGTTTGAAATGAATGTTGAAGCCATGCGCAAAGGCCAAGGCACTGCCAGATTTCAGGTTCGGACCGATTTCTGTTTTATAGACATCAGCCTGTTTTTCATCTGGAATTAAAACCATCGTAACGTCTGCTTCTTTGACTGCTTCTGCAACCGTTTTTACTTCGAGGCCGGCAGCTTTTGCTTTTTCTACAGATTTACTGCCTTTATACAAACCGACGACGACATCGACGCCGCTTTCTTTCAAGTTCAACGCATGGGCATGTCCCTGACTGCCATAACCAACAACAGCAACTTTTTTGCCTTTCATTACGTCCCAGTTTACATCTTGATCATAAAATACTTTTGCCATAATAACATATCTCCTTTGAGTATAAAAAATAATTTATCTCGTTGGGATTTAGAGATTTGTCAACAGAGGCCAACAAAAAAAAACTCCGTCCCTCTGCTGAGGGACGGAGTATAATTCCGCGATACCACCCTGATTCCCAAAACCATTACTGATTTCAGGCTCTCTACAACGTACCAACATACGCGTTTCCTATAACGTGGAAAAATCGTCAGTGCTTAACACGCTGCTTCAGCACTTCTCTTCCGGGATGATTTTCGTTCGTTCGCAACTGCTGATTCACACCGGCCATCAGCTCTCTGAGAATTGACTTGAACTAACTACTCTTTCCCATCATCAGATTTTTTCTATTCATTCGCTTTCCAGCTCGTTTGTGCGGGCTCATTTGAAAAGCTTGAACACATTCTACAAAAAGTATTTGAATTTGTCAACAATTTTTTTGAGATATTCTTAAAAAAATTACGTTAAACGTTTTTTAGCTCAAATAACTTCCCTTTATTGCTTATTGCCAAGATACCATTTGACAAACTGCTGGGCAATCCGCCCATTGCGGCCGGAATGTTCCATTTCCCAGCGCACGCCAAGGACGCGCAAATCTTTTTTGTCGAGGACGACACCGGCTTTGCGCAGTTCATGGTCAATAATTGCCAAATATTCATCCTGTGTCGGTGCGGCATAATGAATAATCAGGCCAAACCGGTCTGATAAGGAAATGGATTCATTGGTGCTGTCATCACGATACACTTCATCCATTTCATCATTTCGGTCTTTCCAAGTTTCTTTCAGTAAATGGCGTCGATTGGACGTTGCATAAATAAGCACATTGTCCGGCTGCGGCGTAACGCCGCCGTCAATCGCTGATTTGAGATATTTATATTCTTTTTCGTCTTCATCAAAAGATAAATCATCCAGAAACAGAATGAACTTTTTGCTTTTAATAAGACTGAGTTTTTCCATGATGCCCGGAAGTGCCGCTAACTGGCCCCGTTCAATCTGCAGCAGGCGAAGCCCTGCTTCGTGATACTGCCAAACCAGCGATTTGACAGCTGTAGACTTGCCCGTTCCTCTGGCACCTGTCAGCAGCACATTATTGGCGCCGCGGTTTTTAATAAAATTCACCGTATTTTGCAGCAGTTTTTCTTTTTGGGCTTGATAGCTAATCAAATCGTCCCATGCCAAATGAGGAAATTCTTCAATCCCTACGAGACGGTTTTGGGAATTAATACGAAAAGCCATATACCGCGCCAGTTTGCCGCGGCCATACGTCTTATAATGCGTCAGCAGGGCATCGGTTCCTTCATCCGGCGTCTGGCACGCTTCCATTGTTCTGACCAATGCCTGCAGGCAGGCATCTTCTTTGGGCTGCGACGGCATATAGGCGTCTAAAAACGCACAGCCAAACAAGTCATTCGCCGTGCTGTGCAGATACGGCCACAGGACCTTCATATCCATTGCCAGCGCATTCCGCAGCCCCGTGCCGTATGTCCCAACCTGTTCAATCGTCACGGCAGCCGTATTTTCACCGTCACATAACGTTCGCAGTAAAAACTGCTGCCAAATATTGCCGCATACACCGTGCATTTCTGCATACTGCACCAGCTGGCTGACAATATACGGTACTTCTTTTTCTTCGTTCGTCTGCATATATCGGTTTACCGCCTGCACAAGCGGCATCTGCAAAAAATTACGGCAAACCATCAATCGTTCCATAGAATCGTATTCCATGCACATTCCTCTCCTGTCTGTTCGTAGTTGTTTTTCTCAAAAGAATACCAAAAAAAGAAATTTTTTTCAACTTTTTTCACTGTATTACTTGTTTCTCTCTCTTTTTTGATGTATTTGCCATCGGTTTAACAGGTTGCTAATATTTTTTATTTTATTGTATAATATTACGTTTTTATTTATAATGTCGAACTTTTTTCATGTCTTTTTACAGTACACATTAACAATCTGTGTCGTTTTACAATATATCTTATATACTTCACAAGCAACGAACAATTTCTCTCATAACGCATAGAAAAATTCCAGCTCCGCTCACCTCCGGTTTGTTGCAGATAGTCTTATCAGTCAGTATGATTTACGATATTAGCATTTGCTTTTACAAAATGTACGATTTACACATAAATCATACATTTTCTGTATTTTTTATTGACAATTTTCTTATGTATTCTATAATAATAAGTAGAGTGAGACCGTAAAGGCCGCATGAAGGGGTACACCACCGCGGGTGTAGTTTTCTTCATGCGGCTTTTTTTCATTTCATCTCTCTAAATAAATCCTAACCATAAAAAAATGCAAAAAGCCTGACAGACCAATCCACTGTCAGGCTTTTTGTGTTGTTTTTCCATTATGCATTTTTAGCATTGTTATATATTCAATTCAGTTATTTATTTTTATTAATCATATATTAATGAAACGTTTTTCCCTATTAAGCATACGCTATTTTGCGAAATATGTTTGTATATATAAAAAATAATATATATTTTTAATGTATAATCATTGACGAGGCTATGAGATTACTGTATAGTTATATATATAAACTATTTCTTGTCATTATACAATATTATATAATCAGGTGATATAATCGTGTTAAAAGTAGCTGCAATTACCAATCACGAACTCGCCCCGACAAATTACTGGGATCAGCTAGAACAAATAGCCGCATCCGATGTAGATGTCATCGTCCTTCGTGAAAAGAACCTGTCCGAAGAAGAATACACGAATTACGCCAAGCGGGCATTGCGTTTATGCAATATTCATGACAAAACATGTATTCTTCACCATTTCGGCAAAGCCGCCATTCGGCTTCATGTACCTCGTTTCCAATGTTCCCTGAACTATTTAGAAACACATTCTTCACTGCTCTATTACATGACCACGCTGGGTGTATCCGTTCATACGCCGGAAGAAGCTAAAAGAGCAGAAGAATTGGGAGCTACGTACATTATGGCAAGCCATGTGTTCCCGACGGCCTGCAAGAAAGATTTACCGCCTATTCGTCCTCAAACGGTACAGGCTATTTGTGATGCCGTATCGATTCCCGTATATGCGTTGGGCGGCGTTACGCCGCAGACCGTGAAAGAATTACAGGACGTGCCGATTACCGGCGTCGCTTTAATGTCCGGTCTCATGACGTGTTCTGATGTCCCGGCGTATGTTCGTGAATTAAAAGAGCAAGTAAAATAAAGAGGTGTATATGATGACACAGGCTTATATTATCATCGATATGCAAAATGATTTTATCAGCGGTGCATTAGGCACACCGGAAGCCCAAGCTATTATCCCTTCTATTGAAGAAAAAATCATCGCCAGCAAAAAGAATACGGATGTGCAGACGGATATTATTTTTACGCAGGATACGCATGACGCAGCGTATTTAGATACCCAGGAAGGGAAAAAGCTTCCTGTACCGCACTGCATAAAAGATACAAAGGGCTGGCAGATTTGCAAGCAGCTGCTTCCGTATACGTTGTTTGCAACTATATTAGAAAAACCGACTTTTGGCTGTCCTGATTTAGTCCCAGAAGTCGCAGACTATGACCGTCTTGTCCTGATGGGCGTATGTACAGACATTTGTGTCATTTCAAACGCCCTGCTGCTGAAAGCCTTTTACCCGGAAAAAGAAATCTGCGTAGACAGTACCTGCTGTGCAGGCGTCACGCCGGAAAGCCACGACAACGCACTGCAGGCCATGAAATCCTGTCAAATTGATATTTTATAATTGAAAAATTCGCACGATTGACATGCTGCTCCCGCTGTAGATACATGAATATCCTAATCTACGTCGGGAGTTTTTTTTGCATCTACATCTACCATTGCCAAGAAATTGATGACGATTACAAAAAACAATGCACGACCCACAACGAAACATACAAAAAACGGGACCGTCCATATGGAAAAATCCATTAGCAACAGCCCCGTTTTTTTTACACCGCGTCTTTTTTAGCTAAATCCGTTACATACATGCTTCATATATTTCTTGAATTTCTTCTTTAGAAAAAACAGCAGGATGCGACATAATAGCACCACGCGAAGAACGCATAGCATTTTTGACAAGCCAGGGAATATCCTCCGCCTGCACGCCTTCATGAGAAAGTGTGGAAGATAGGCCCAATACAGTAATAATTTCTTGCAGTATACGTATCAAGTCCTGTTCGTTTGTACCGCCTAAAGCTCGCGAAATGGCAGCAAATCGCTGCGGTGCGGCTTCTATAGAGCGAGCAAAAATAGGCGGCGTCAAAATAGCCAGTCCCCGTCCGTGCGTCACGTTGCGCAGGCCGCTTAAAGGATGTTCCAAGCCATGAGGAGCCGTTACCCCGGACAGACTAATGCTCATGCCGCCTAAGGTACTGCATACGGCCAAGCCTTCCCAAGCTTCTGTTGTCATGCCTGATGCAATCTGCCTAGCACAGCGGCTGAAAAGCTGCATGCCGTACAGCGACTGCATTTCTGTCATTGGGCTGCACGCACGGGACAGATACGCTTCCATATGATGGCACAACGCATCAAACGCCACCGCTGCCAAGACATGCGTCGGCATGCCCGTCATGGTCCCTGGGTCAATAATAGCCAATGACGGTAAAATGTTTCGCGTACTCAATGCCCGCTTATCGTGTTTTTCTTCATCCGTCAACACGGCAAAAGGCGTGCATTCACTCCCGGTACCGCAAGTCGTCGGTATCGCTGCGATGGGCAGCGCTTTCGTACCTCGTTCCCGACCTTTGATATAATCTCCCAAAAATCCTTCGTTGCAGGCTGCAAAGGCAATGCCTTTGGCACAATCTATGACACTGCCGCCGCCAACAGCGATGACAAACTGTGCCTGCATGGCTTTCGCCGCTGCAGCTCCTGCTTCTACGGCTTGAAATCCCGGATTCGGCACGACGTCTGCGTATACATCATAGGTAATTCCCTGGTTCTGCAAAGAAATTTCTATGCGTTTCAAAACACCGCTTCGCCTGGCACTGCCGCCGCTGCCCGCTACGATAAGCGCGCGTTTCCCCCACGCCGCTGTCAGCTCACCGATACGGTCAACAGCGTCCCAGCCAAACTGAATACGAACCGGTAAATAATAGGAAAAATCCTTCATCTGTATCGCTCCTTTCTTAGACAAAAAGCGAGTGCAGCGTCTTGCATACACTCGCTCTTTCGTTATGTTCAGTATACTGCATTTACATAGATTCGTCACGGGGCGGCAAAACCGCAGATAGTGTCAAGTTGTTGTGGGTATTTTATTTAATTGGAACTTATTGGCAATAAAATCAGTTTGTTATTTATGAAATATGATAGTATCCTCCGTTCTTGATGCCTTTCATCCAGCTTCCGCGAAGTGCTTCTTCACTTCCTGGCAGTGCAAAACAATGATTGGCATCGTAAGTACCATAGAATAGTCGATGGTGCTGG
>CAKPVJ010000047.1 GCA_934193515.1 uncultured Megasphaera sp.
CAACGGACTTAGTTCAGGCCTTATGTAAGCTGGTTTCGGTAACTACCGAGGCTGCGTAAAAGTTGTAAAGTGCTGTAAGCATAAATATTGTAAAGAAAACGGTGTTGGGAGTATGCTTTCATAACTTTATATGGTTTTAAAGATAACCGCAGCAACGATAGTATATCTATCAGCCATGTGGAAAAGTGTGCAAAATATGCGATATAGACAGAAATACAAGCATATTTTATGATTTTTTTGATATATTTTTCTGCCATAGAATAGGAATTTAAATCGTTTTCGTGTATAATATAGATGTTTGTTAATTTGGAAGTTCATGAAGGGATGTTGAATAAATGGCTACAGCAATGGTAATAGGCACCCAATGGGGTGATGAAGGTAAAGGTAAGATCGTAGATTATTTGGCACAAAAAGCAGATGTCGTCGTTCGCTCACAAGGCGGCAACAACGCAGGTCATACGGTTGTTGTCGATGATCAGGCTTTTGCACTGCGTCTTTTGCCGTCTGGAATTTTGTTCTCTGACAAAACCTGCATCATTGGCAGCGGTGTTGTTGTCAATCCTGCTGTTTTACTGCAGGAAATTGCCGGAATGACATCTAAAGGCGTACAGATCAGCAAATTGGAAATTTCTACGCGTGCTCATGTCATTATGCCGTATCATATTCGTATTGATGAAGAAGACGAAAAATTGAAGGGCGATGCTAAAATCGGCACGACGAAAAACGGCATTGGTCCCTGCTATGCAGATAAAGTCAATCGTGTAGGCATTCGTATTGGCGATTTGATGGATAAAGATGTTTTTGCAAAAAAACTGCGCATGAATATTGATTTGAAAAATCGTCTTTTTGAAAAATATTATGGCTGTGAAGGATTTGACTATGACAAAGTATTCGAAGAATATTTAGGATATGCAGAACAAATTCGCCAATATGTAAAAGATACAGATTACTCTGCCAACTTGTATGTTACAGAAGGCAAGAAAGTCCTTTTTGAAGGGGCACAGGCAACGATGCTTGACCTCGACCATGGGACCTATCCGTTTGTAACCAGCTCGAATCCGACAGCTGGCGGCGCATGCACTGGTTCCGGTGTGGGTCCCCGCCGCATGGAAAATATTGTCGGTGTTGTCAAAGCCTATACGACTCGTGTTGGTGCAGGCCCGTTCCCGGCAGAACAATTCAATGAAGTTGGCGATACACTGCGGAATACGGGACATGAATTTGGCACTGTTACAGGCCGTCCCCGCCGCTGCGGCTGGTTGGATACGGCTGTTGTCAAATATGCAGCAATGCTTAACAGCTTAGATTATTTGGCAATTACCCGTTTGGATATCCTCGACAATTTGGATACGATTAAAATTTGCACGGGCTATAAATTTAATGGCAAACTTCTTCAAGAATATCCGGCAAGCTTGGATGTATTGGAAAACGTTGAACCGGTATATGAAGAACTGCCGGGTTGGAAAACACCGATTTCCAACTGCCGGTCGTATGAAGAACTGCCGGAAGCAGCTCGTCATTATGTAGAACGCATCAGCCAGCTCGTTGGTGTACCGCTGGGAATCGTTTCCGTAGGTCCGAATCGTAATCAGACTATCGTTTTAAAAGAAATTTTTTAAGAAATTTTGGGTTTTCACCATAACATACATAAGACAAAAAACCGACTTCTTTTGCGAAGTCGGTTTTTTGTCTTATGTATATTTATCATGCTATTTGAATATACTTTATTATAAGTAATCTAAATAGGAGTACAAAAATCAGCATAGATAAGGTATAATGATAAGTAAAATAATCGTATAAATATATAAAGGAGTATATTGAATGAATGATAAAGCGCAGGTATTAGTGGTAGAAAATGAAAAGCAAGTGGCCGGATATATTCAGACAGAACTAGAACATAAAGGGTATGAATGCAGCGTGGAATATGAAGGCGTGACAGCCCTCGATCGTATTGTGCAGAATCATTACGATCTGATTATTCTGAATGTCGTGCTTCCGGATATGGATGGCATGTCTATCTGCAGACGGATTCGGGAAGTATCTATTGCGCCGATTATGATGCTTTCGGCTAAAGACGACGTGGAAACCAAAGTGGCATGTTTTGATTTAGGGGCCAATGATTACATTACCAAACCGTTCAACAGTAAAGAGTTATTTGCCAGGATTCGTGCCCTTTTGCGGGAAAGAGGATATCATCCCGTATCAGATAATATATTACAGCTGCAGGATATGGTTTTATATCTAAATCGACATGAAGTTGTCGTTGGTTCCACCCGCGTGGTTTTAACTAAAAAAGAATTTGAACTGCTGTCATATTTAATGCGCAACAAGGATGTCGTACTTACACGGGAACGCATCGTAGAAGAAGTATGGGGATATGATTACGTCGGTGATACCAATGTTGTTGATGTCTATATTCGCTACCTCCGCGGCAAAATAGGCTTGGAACGGGGGCGGTATATACGTACGGTACGAGGCGTTGGATACGTAGCCAAAGGATAAACTGTCATGTGCCATTGAGTTTTGGGAATATATACGGTCGGCGTGCTGCCGCAGTCAGTGTACAAGCATTTATTTTTTAGTTTCTCGATTGCGGACCCGTTCCATTTGGGCATATGAAAATACCCCGCTGCGTCCAATGATGATATAGTATAAAGGAATGGCTGCTGCCGCTGTAACGGCGCCTCCGAAATATACACTGGAAAATCCGTAGGCCGGTACGAGAGAACCTAATATATACGGTCCAACGCCGACACCTAAATCTGCAAAAATGAAAAATGTAGAGGTAGCTAAACCGACGTGCTCCTCTGAAACGCCGTGAATGGCCAGCGCCTGACCGGAAGATGTGACGGTACTATAGCTAAGGCCGAGAAGAATGCCGCCCAGGGCAAAGAATACGTTATGAGAAGCGAAGCCGACGGTAAGCATGCAAAGTGCCAAGATGACCAGTGTCGGATACATGACTGCGTCGCCGCCGTGATGGTCGAGGAAGCGGCCGATAAGAGGACGGCTGAAAAATGAGGTGACGGCATAGGTACAAAAGAAAATACTACCGCCTATCAAAAGTCCTAATGCATGCGAGTAAGCCCCAATAAAACTGAGCACTGTGGAATAGCAGATTCCGCAGAAAAAAGCGATAACAGAAATAGGCAGAGACGGTATGCAGAAAAAGCTGCTCAGTCGCCAGGATTTTAAGGCGTCTTTATCTGCTGCGGTGCAGATATGTTCTGGCGCATGTATCCAAAGTGCCAACCCCAGCGTGATAATAGATAATACAATGCATACGTACAGGTTTAAAAAATAATTGCCGCCGCTGCATAAGGTCATGCCCAGAAAGGGGCCAACAGCAGAAGCCAGCGTATTGCCCAATGCATAATAGCCAATGCCTTCGCCGCGTCTGCGCAAAGGAACGAGAACGCCGACAATCGTACTTGCTGCAGTAGCCGCAATGCCGTAAGCAACACCGTGCAGAATGCGTATTAGCAGAAATGTCTGCAGGGAATCTGCTCCAAAGTAAAAAGGAACAGAAACGGCGTATAGCGCAGTACCTAGCAGCAGTAACTTTTTTCGTCCCCAACAGTCGATGACATGACCGACGACGATACGGGCCAGTAACGTGCCGATAATAAAGATACCCGATGCCAGGCCGGCTTCACTAACTGTGGACTGCCAGCTGTGAATTGCGAATTGCGTAGACCAGAGCATGAGCTGATACATGATGACATACAATAAAAAATTGATGATGACGTCAATCGTAAAATCCCTTGTCCAAAGCCGTTCCGTCATGGAAAGACCTCCCCGTTAGAATAAATATTTTGTATCATAACTCAAGTCCATATACTGTTCAATGGTTTCATCGTCAAAGCCGTATTCTTCTGATTTTTGCAGCAAACCGGCTACGCGCATTTCCATTTTTTTCTTTGGCGGAACCGGTTCTTCGTATTCAATGCGAAGCTGCCGGGCCGCTTCAGAGCGGTCTGTGACTTTTATAAACAAGCCGTGGCGAAATGTCAGTTCAAACACTTTGCGGAACGCATGCGGCAGCTGAAAGCCAAAGGGAACAAAGTACTTGTCAATAAACCCATTGGCAATTAATACAGAACCTGTATAATCCATGACATGATGGAGCTCGTATTTGAGGTCGCCGGCAGGTGAATGGAAGGAAACGGGCTTAATGCCGTCAATAGCCGGCGGTTCCATGCCGTTGTTGTTGGTCAATAATTTATGCAGTGTCAGCATTTTTTCTTCATTAAAGCCAAAGATACACGTATAGCCGCGCAGGCAGGCTTCGTTGTACATAATGGGATGCAGTCCGAATTCTTCAATGTTAAAGAAGTCTTCAACATGCTCAATGGCTACGATACTGAGTTTGAATTTATCAAAATCAAAACCATCAAAAAATTGTGCTCTCATATGTATGCTCCTTTTTACATAAGATAAAAAAGGCCGCGGCTTGATAGACGCGGCATACGTTTTTAACCATTATTCGGCAAATACAGGCCGATTGTTTTCAAAACGGGAAATACGGGCCAGCGATTCTACACGGAAGCCGGCTTCTTCTAATTTATGGCGGCCGCACTGGAAGGTCTTTTCTACGACGATACCAATACCGGCTACCTTACAGCCTGCTTCTGCTGCCAGTTTGGTCAGACCAATAGCGGCAGCACCGCTGGCTAAAAAGTCATCAATAATGAGGATGCTTTCCCCTGCATGCAAATACGATTTACTGATGGAAGCCGTATATTCTTCCTGTTTGGTATACGAATAAATCGCTGCAGTATATTGTTCCCCTTTGGTGAGCAGGGACTTTTTCTTGCGGGCAAACACGATTGGCAAGTTGCCCATAGCCAGTGAAACAGCGTACGCAACGGCAATGCCGGAAGATTCGATGGTAACGATGCGGTCGATATGCATCCCTTGAAAACGACGAGCAAATTCTTGACCTACATGATTGATAAGCGTAGTATCAATTTGTTGATTTAGAAAATTATCTATTTTCAAAATTCGGTTGTCAATAATAATGCCGTCCTCTAGGATGCGTTTTTTTAATTCGTCCATTACGAACCCTCCCAAGTTATTTTTTGTCATGATGTGAGTTGATGCCAGTTTTATATAATATATCAGTCTAATACGATTTTTGAATCAAGTCAATAAATTTGTACGATATTTTAGCATGACGACTAAAATGCAGAATACCTCATAAAACAGCCGTAACAGAAGGAAAACTTAAATAAAAACATATACGGACCCTGCGAAATATAGTAAGTTATAGTTCGCAGGGTCCGTATAATTAACTTTTTAATATATTAAGATAGATGATAGGCAAATTTGACTATATACGCCGCATTTTTTAGCAGAAAAATGCACACGCTGTTAGTAGAAACGTTTATTTTTTTCTCATGTATACAAAAGAAAGACCACTTTCTTCCGTGTGTTCTTTGACAGCGGTATAGCCCATTTTTTGGTATAAGCGGATATTAATCCAGCTTTTGGTACAGGTATATAGTTCTTTTGTTTCATGCGGATAAGCGTTGTCTACTTCTGTCAGCAGTTGTTGTGCCAGCCCTTGGTGCCGGTATGCCGGATGCACCATCAGACGGCCCACTTCTATAATATCATCAGTTTTTCGATAGCGAATGGCCCCAATAATATTCCCTGTATCATTTACAAGCTTTAGTGTATGCCAGTTAGGGAAATCTTGGATATGTTCTTCTTCTGTTTCCATTAAAGCCGGTACACAGCGGCTTCCTATCATTTCTGCTTCGCTTTCAAACGCCAGTAACTGCAGTTTGTACAATTCGACAGCATCAGCAGCAACTGCTGGTAATATTTTCATAGTATACTCCCCCTCAAATAAAAAAATGATTAACAGGCATTCCCCTCGCGAGTGAAATGATATAATTAAAAAAATTATTATTTTTTCACTACCACATACTTTTATTAAACTTAAAGGAAAATAACAATGTTATTTTAAGATAAGCATATCATAATCCGCAAAATATGCAAGCGATATATTTTGACTTTTTGACATTTAATTTTTATAAAAGATGAAAAAATAAGGGTGTATTAGTAATGGCATGGAAATATTATTGGGTGAAACCATAAAAATAGGAAAAAATAAAAATTAATTTACTTATGGAAACAAAACAGGTATACTAGGATTGTGTAAGAATTAGGTATATATCTTGATTAGGGAGGTCATGACATGCAGTCTATTCGACGTTTGTATGTTGCCAAAAAAGATTTTTTTGCTGATGAAGCAAAGAGAATGCTTGCAGATTTACAGGAAAATTTGCTGATCAAAGGGTTAACGGATATCAAAATTTACCACCGTTATGATGTGGGTGGTTTGGACGATGCGGCTTTTGAAGCAGCTAAAAACATGATTTTTTCTGAACCGCCGGTCGATGCCGTATATGATGAACTGCCGTCACAGGCTGGTGATACCGTATTGGCTATTGAATATTTACCCGGCCAGTATGACCAGCGCGCGGATTCCGCTATGCAGTGCCTGCAGATGCTGACGATGAAAAACGACAGCCCTGTTCGTACGGCCCAGGTTATTGTATTATCCGGCACGTTGTCTGATGATGATGTAGCAGCTATCGAACATTACTGCATTAACCCTGTAGAAGCGCGTGAAGCTTCGCTGGACCCGGTAACGACGTTGGAAATGCCTTGGGAACAGCCTGCAGATGTACCGACTGTGAAGAATTTTGATACGATGGATGACGAATCCCTCAAAGAATTATCTGCACACATGGGACTGGCTATGAGTTTTGAAGACTTGAAATTCTGCCAGGAATACTTCCATAATGAAGAAAAACGTGACCCGACGATTACAGAAATTCGGGTTATCGATACATATTGGTCTGACCATTGCCGTCATACTACTTTTATGACGGAATTAACAGATATTGCGTTTGAAAACGGCAAATTTACGGCGCCGATTCAGCGTGCATATGAAGCGTATAAAACGACGCGGGAAAACTTAAATCGCAAAAAGCCGCAGACTTTGATGGACATGGCTACGATTGCCGTCAAAGAATTAAAAGCAGCCGGTAAACTGCAGAATTTGGACGAATCTGAAGAAATCAATGCCTGCACCATCATCATTCCTGTCGATGTCGATGGCGTCGAAGAAGAATGGCTGTTGCTTTTCAAAAATGAAACACATAACCATCCGACGGAAATCGAACCGTTCGGCGGCGCGGCAACCTGCCTTGGCGGCTGCATTCGCGATCCTTTAAGCGGCCGTTCCTATGTGTATCAGGCGATGCGCGTAACCGGTGCCGGCGACCCGCGGCAGTCGATTAAAGATACACTGACAGGCAAACTGCCGCAGCGGATTTTGACAACCGGCGCTGCCAAAGGATACAGCTCATACGGCAACCAGATTGGCTTGGCAACCGGTGAAGTCAAAGAATATTATAACCAGGGTTTTATTGCTAAACGCATGGAAATTGGCGCAGTTCTCGGTGCAGCTCCCCGCAGCAACGTCGTTCGTGAAGAACCGGTTCCCGGTGACATTATCATTCTTCTTGGCGGCAAAACCGGCCGTGACGGCTGCGGCGGCGCAACAGGCTCTTCCAAAAAGCATACAGTAGAATCGCTGGAAACATGCGGTGCCGAAGTACAGAAAGGGAATGCCCTTACAGAACGTAAAATCCAGCGGTTGTTCCGCCGCCATGAAGTGACAGTTCTTATTAAACGCTGCAATGACTTTGGCGCAGGCGGCGTATCTGTAGCTATTGGTGAATTGACAGACGGTCTTGATATCAATCTCGATAAAGTACCTAAGAAATACGAAGGCCTTGATGGTACAGAATTGGCTATTTCCGAATCACAGGAACGCATGGCTGTCGTAGTAGCACCGGAACATGTTGATGAATTTATGAAGTATGCAGCAGAAGAAAACCTGGAAGCTACGATTGTAGCTGTTGCAACCGATACTAAACGTCTTGTCATGCATTGGCGCGACCAGAATGTAGTCAATATTACCCGTGCGTTCCTTGATACGAACGGCGTTACACAGCATCGCAAAGCTGTGGTTGCAGCACCGGAAGACAAAGATTTCTTTAAAGCACCGGAAGTTAAGGACGTAGCTAAGACTTGGCTGAATACGATGGGAACCTTGAATGTTGCATCGGAACAAGGCTTGGCAGAACGCTTTGACAGCACGATTGGTGCCCGCACCGTTCTCATGCCGTTTGGCGGCAAATATCAAAAAACGCCGGTAGAAGGCATGGTTGCCAAGATACCTGTTACGCACGGCAATACGACGACGGCCAGCATCTTTACCCATGGATATGATCCGGATTTAGCGATTTGGAGCCCGTTCCATGGTGCATTATATGCTGTTATTCAATCTATTGCTAAATTGGTAGCACTTGGCGGCGATCGTAAAAAAGTATATTTGACGATGCAGGAATTTTTCCAGAGCCTCGGTACAAACGAAAAGGCCTGGGGCCAGCCAGTCAGTGCCCTGCTCGGTGCGTATGTAGCACAGCAGCAGATGGAAGTAGCGGCTATTGGCGGCAAAGACAGCATGAGTGGTACGTTTGAAAACCTCACGGTACCGCCGACACTGGTTTCGTTTGCTATCGTTCCTGAACACACGCGCAATATCATTTCACCGGAATTTAAAAAAGCCGGTCATGCCGTTCTTTTATTTGATTTGCCGCGTGATGCAGAAGACATGCCTGATTTTGATGTTTTCAAAGAACACTGCGATTTCCTGCATCAGGCAGTTCTTAGCGGAAAAATTAAAGCAATGCATGCTGTAGGTCAAGGCGGCACGGCAGCAGCACTGGCTCAAATGGCATTTGGCAACCGCATTGGGGTTACTGTTGATAATGCTGTTACGGCGCAAGACCTTTTTGACCTCCGTTACGGTTCTATCCTTGTGGAAGTAGAAGAAGTTGTAGCTGCCGATTGGGAAAAACGTGCGCATGTATTCCGTATCGGCACGACGAATGCCTCGCAGGCTATGGAAGTCAGCGGCGTGAATATTTCCTTGGCAGACCTGCAGCACGTTTGGGAAGAACCGCTTAGCAAGGTATTCCCCATTCAATGCGAAAGCGCTGAAGGAGATGTTGAGCTTCCGCTCTTTACGACATACGGCCCTAAACGCAGTGAATCTTTCGGCAAACCGCGCGTATTTATTCCTGTATGCCCAGGAACCAACTGCGAATACGATTCTGCAGCAGCATTTGAACAGGCCGGCGCTGTAACAGATGTCATGGTACTGCGCAATAATACGCCGCAGGACTTGGCTGAATCTATCGATGAAATGGCAAAACGGATTGCCCAAGCACAGATTATCATGTTCCCAGGCGGCTTTAGTGCCGGCGATGAACCAGAAGGTTCCGGCAAATTTATTGCCACACTGTTCCGCAGCCCGGCATTGTCAGAAGCATTGGAAACGCTATTGTATAAACGGGATGGCTTGGCTCTCGGCATTTGCAACGGCTTCCAGGCACTTATCAAACTGGGGCTTTTGCCGTATGGACATATTCAGCCGCTCCGTGCAGACAGCCCGACCTTGACGTACAATACGATTGGCCGTCATTTGTCACGCATGGTCAATACGAAAGTAGTATCCGTCATGAGTCCATGGTTTAGCAATGTTCAGGCAGGCGACGTACATACCATTGCCATTTCACACGGCGAAGGACGGTTTGTTGCGACACCGCAGCAGATTCGCGAACTGGCTGCCAACGGACAGATTGCGACGCAGTATGTAGACCTCAAAGGCAACGCAAGCTATGACAGCACGTATAATCCGAACCAGTCTATCATGGCTGTAGAAGGCATTACAAGTCCAGATGGACGTGTTCTTGGTAAAATGGGCCACACCGAACGCTTCAGCGCTGATGATGTATTTGAAAATATCACAGGAAATAAATTCCAGCCTATTTTCAAAGCTGGCGTAGCTTATTTTAAATAAAAGAGCAATCTACTAGATGTAATATAAAGGGGCTGTAACGTAATAGTCCCATCAAAAAAAACGGATTCAGATAACTGAGTCCGTTTTTTTTAGCAAAAGAGA
>CAKPVJ010000048.1 GCA_934193515.1 uncultured Megasphaera sp.
TACATGACCAAGCCCTTCAGTCCCAGTGAGCTCGTAGCCCGCGTCAAAGCACATATCAGTCGATATGAACGCCTGACGCAGTCTCATGAACAGCAGTCTGCCGATATACTGCGGCACGGCGATTTAGAAATCCAATTAAAAAAACACCGCGTCTATGAACGCGGCAGAGAAATTACACTGACCAATTTAGAGTTTGAACTGCTCGTCTTTTTTGCCAAAAATCCCGGCATCGTCTTCAGCCGAGAACATCTTTTTGACCGTGTTTGGGGCCAGGAAGCCGTTGGCGATACGGCAACCGTCATGGTACATGTCAACCGGCTGCGGGAAAAAATCGAACCCAACCCGGCTAAGCCCATGTACATAGAAACCGTTTGGGGCGCAGGCTATCGCTTTGCTGAATAGACCTCTTCCCAAACGGCTGTGTGTGCGTTATTCGTTTGTATATGATAAAATCGAAAAGACTTCACGATTCGGATGGTGCGAATCCTCAAAATGGAGGGTTCGCGCCAATTCTTTTTCTAGGGCTTCACGCCGTTTTTTATCCTGCAGAATCGCCAAGACATCGGCATGCGCGCTAATCAGCAAATCGCCCTTTACATGGCGCGTATGCACCATATGCCGCAGGCGGCGGATAATCTGAATAGCAACCGATTCCGGCGAATACAAATACCCGGAACCGCGGCAGATGTTACACGGCGCAAACTGTACCTGATGCAGCCCTTGCCGTGATTTTTTACGCGTAATTTCGACCAAATTAAGCGCTGTCATACCCAATACATGCGTTTTCGTCGAATCCGATGCCATTTCCCGTTCCAAAATCTGTAAAATTTCATCTCGTTTATCCGGCTGGGCCATATCGATAAAATCAATAATAATGATGCCGCCAATATCCCGCAGCCGCAGCTGGCGGGCAATTTCGACAGCCGCTTCCTTATTGACATGAAATATCGTATCCTGCAGCGTGCCGTTTCCCGTATATTTGCTGCTGTTGACATCAATAACGGTCAAAGCTTCTGTATGGTCAAAAATAAGATTGCCACCCGAAGGCAGTGACACTTCGCGTGCCAGCAGGCCGCGCAATTCGTCTTCCAGCTGATACGATTCAAAAATAGGCTGTTCTCCTTTGTATAATTCAATACGGTCCTTCCATGGATCGGTAACCAGCTGCATAATCCGTTCATACGCATCCTTGTCATCAACAACTACTTTTTTTACGTCGCTCGTCAAATGGTCGCGCACGGTGCGCATGACCAAATCGGCTTCCCGATACAAAAGGGCATTTTTCTTGGTCACTTTATACCGCTGGCGAATGCTGTCCCATGTGCGCAGCAAGTACTGAATATCTGCCAGCAATTCCTCTTGTTCAATGCCTTTAGCTACCGTTCGGATAATCAATCCCATGCCCTGCGGCTTGACAGCAGATACAATATTTCGCAGGCGGTCGCGTTCTTCTTCATCACGTATTTTTTTGGACACGCCAATATAATCGACCGTCGGCATCAAGACGGCATACCGCCCTGCTAGACTGATATTGCCCGTTACCTTGGCCCCTTTGGTACCCCGTTCTTCTTTGATAACCTGTACCAAAATGCTTTGGCCGACAGAAAGATGCATCTGCTGGATTTCCTCTTTCGTCGCTGCTCTGGGAAAAATATCCCCCAAATACAAAAAAGCATTTTTTTTGCGTCCAATGTTGACAAACGCTGCCTGCAGGGCCGGCAGTATATTTTGAATCGTTCCTTTATAAATATGATTGACTATATGATTTTCATCATCACGCTCTACGGCAAAATCACGCAGTTTGCCGTCTTCGATGACAGCCATCCGCGTTTCTTCCGGCATGATATTTCCTATAATTGTTTTCATCGGCTACCCTCATTTCTCTGTTGCCATTGTACCATACATTCACCAATTGAGCTACAGGCAGGCGTCGTTTCTTGAGGCTGCAGGCATATTATGCCAGCAGGTCAAACAATAAATCTACATTATCCGTATCATATTCTATTTGTTCAGACCATTCCCGCACCGCATCGTCCAAGCGTCCCGTCTGGCTGCTGGCCAGCAAAATAAACGTCGTATTCAGATGAGCATACGCTGCCACGACGCTGCTAGGCAGGTCTTCGCATCGTTCCAGCTGGCGATACAAAATATATTGATAGATACGCTGCCAACAAGGAACCAGGCCGCGTTTTGTCATGCCTGCCACCGTCTTTTCTATAGATGGCAGCTGTTCAGACAGGGACTGCAGCTGCCGCGTCCATGCGTCATTGATAGGCTCGGTCTGCTCCATACATTCCAGTACAAACTGCCAGTAAGCCGTATCGGCAATAGGCTGATAGCTTTGCTGCTCAGCCGTCATCTCGATATGCAGACTCGCAAGGAGCGCAGCAAACGACATGGGGCGGTTCGTTATGTTGTCTATAAATTCCAAAGGCGCGTCGGATGCCAGCAGGAGCTCACAGCTTTTTTCACAGCACAGCCCTACGCCGCCCAATTCTACTGGCTCTGCTGCCGTATGCACGACTTCATAGAAACGAGGATGCAGCGCACAAATATCACAAAGTTTGTCTTCCCCGATAGTCAAGACGAGATGACACAAGCCGTCGGGCTGCAAAAACGGACAACGGCCTTCTGCTGTAAGGCGAAACTGCCAGCTTCCTTCTTCATTTTTTACCATCGACTGCCGCAGCGCCGTGCCGATAGGTCCCGGCATGGCCGTATAGACAGCTGCCGTCGCATCATCAATATCAATCTCCCAGCCTGTACTGCAGCAGGTATGACGGCAATTTCCCGCTTTACAGGAAAACTGCGGATAAAAATCGGGTACTAGTTGCTTCATTGCCAAAACTCCTTTATAAAATCAAAACTGTAACTACGGCTGCCCATAGTTACAGTTTCTAGTATCTTATCTTTTTTTATGTTTGTCTTCATCCAGCGGCGTGACATCAATCGTCGTATAGCCGTCTTCCTGGCGTTTGTTTCGCATGGCTGCTTCATAGCCGCGGCGGTAGGCATCGTCTTCACGGCCGCCCTTCCGTCCCCGGAATTTTCGCCACAAACTGCTGAGGATAGAAATAATAACCAGCAGCAGTATAATGTTAAACAGCACGCCAAGAATATCTGCCATAAATCCCATATTGCCCCAGCCAAACAAACTGCTCAGCATACTGCCCAAAAACATGCCGCCTGCCAGCAGGCCGATGTTGCGCATGGCACTGCCCCAGCGTGAAGAAGACTGGTTGGTGCGGGCTGCGTTCTGCGCCGTCGTGTTGGTATTGGGACGCGCCTGCTGCGTCTGATTGGGATTGGCTGTACGCTGTGTACCGGCACCGGAACCGTTTGGCGTGCTTTTAGGCGCAGCGGCCGGCGGTGCGGTTTTAGGTGCCGCCATGCGGACAGCGCCGCCTTTGGCAGCCCATACCGGCATGGATGCGGCAGGTACGGCAGTGGCAAACAAAAGAGCGGCCCCTGCGATAATGCTCAAGGTCTTACCTTTCATATCGTCACTCTCCTTATCGATTATCCGTGTAATTTTCTATCCAATGCTTCCAAGCGCGCAATCCGTTCTTCTGTCGGCGGATGCGTACTGAACAAATTCATCAAGCTGCCGCTGATACCGGAAAACGGGTTGATAATGCACATATGCGCAGTCGCTTTAGTAGCTCCTGGCATGACTTGGTAATGGGCATAGTTGTCAATCTTAGCCAACGCTCTAGCCAATGCCAGCGGGTCATCAATCATCCGGCCGCCTTCTTCATCTGCCATATATTCCCGTGTCCTGGAAATGGCAAACTGAATGAGTGCCGCCGCAATCGGCGCAATAATAATCGTCGCAATCAAGGCGATCGGATTGGAACTTTCTCCGTCATCATCCCGGCCGCCGCCAAAAATAGCCGCCCACTGCGCAATATTGGCAATCATCGAAATGACACTGGCAAAACAGGCAACAATCGTGCTAATCAAAATATCCCGATGCAGGACATGAGACATTTCATGGGCCAGCACGCCGCGGATTTCTTCTTCATCGAGCATTTCCATAATGCCTTCCGTAGCCGCCACCGCCGCATGGGATGGACTGCGGCCCGTAGCAAAGGCATTGGGGACGTTTGTCGGAATCACGTACACTTTCGGCATAGGAAGTTCTGCCCGCTGTGCCAAATCGGCAACAATACGGTACAAATAGCTGGTTTCATCCACTTCCTGCGCGTGATACATCTTCAAGACAATGGAATCACTGAACCAATACGAGAAAAAGTTCATTCCCAGCGAAATAATCAACATAATCATGACGCCGTGACGACCGCCAAACGCACCGCCGATAGCCATCATAATACAGGCCAGCAACGTCATCAAACATACCGTTTTGATACTATTCATCTACCAAACACCTCACTATCGGAGAAATTATTAAAAGTCAAAAAGTTAAATTTAGGATGTATCTCATTATATAAGAGAATATACAGAATGTCAACGGGTCTTGTCTGCCCGCTGCCTATTCATGCAGTACGCGGTTGTTGTACCGATGAATCGTCACGGTGTAATATCCCTGGTCATCTTTCCGCCCCGTATACGAGACGACAATCGTCACATCGTTTTCTACCCATACGACCGCCGTATCCCGCTGACTTTGGGGGAAATTTTCCATATTGGAATAAATCGTAGCGACCAGCCGCGTATAAATAGACTTGGCAATTTTTTTGTCTTTTGTCTTAAAATAATTGTCAAACGCCAATACTTTCCCTGTCGGCGATGCGTCGGCCGTCACGACACGGATACCTTCTGTGACATCGCTGCTGCCGCTTCCCGTAGACCGTTCTGCTATTTCTTCGCAGTCCTGCGAACTGTCCAAAAATTTCCAATCCGGCAGCACCGTAAAGTTGGCATCAAAATCGGCGCGGGGCATGCCCAAATACACCGTTTGATACGCCGTCAACGAATCGGCTGCAATCTGATCCACAGACAACGTATACTCAAAAGCCCGGCTGGCAGCTGCCGGTGCCAGCACCACAGCGGCCAACAGACAACACACTGCATATCGTATGCGTTTCATGCTATCATCTCCTCGCAAGGCATTACAAAAAAGGTAGTAACAGATACGTAAAAAGAGTAAAAATTAACCGCTGCAGCGGAATCAAAACATAAGAAAAGACAGGCGTAATCATCAATAAAATCAAAATAAAGAAACTGTACCGTTCGACGCTGGCTAGTTTATAATTCCACGACGTCGGCAGAAAACACATCAAGACGCGGGACCCATCCAGCGGCGGCAGCGGAATCATATTAAAAATCGCAAAGTTAATATTGTACAGCACAATCAAATTTAACACAGGCCGCAGCGCCGTCCCCGTGAACAGCCCCAGTTTGACGACGATCACCTGCACGACCAACGCGATAAACGCGGCGATTAAATTGGATGCCGGACCAGCTAAGGCGACGCAGAGTTCCCCTTTTTTCCACTGGCGGAAATTATTAGGGTTAATCATTACCGGCTTGGCCCAGCCAAACTGCGCTACCAAAAGCATCAACGTACCAACAGGGTCGATATGAGCCAGCGGGTTGAGCGTCAAACGCCCGGTAAACCGCGGCGTATCATCGCCCATGCGCACCGCCATGACAGCGTGGGCATATTCATGGACAACGAGTGCAATCAACAATCCCGGCACGCCGGCAACCATATTTAATATATTCAAACCAAACATATTCATCCTCCATATACTATAAATATACTTACTTATCATTATATTCGGGGGACATGATAAAAGCAATGACTTTCTTTATTTCCCATCAGCCGCAGGCCTGTCATCTCAGGGAAGGCAACTGCAAAAAAGCTCTCCGCACAGGCAGAGAGCTTTTACATTCTATTCGTGAGTAATCAATAAGCCGAGTTTTGTTCTGCAAAAAGCAGTGACAATCATCTATCTAGACATACCATTGCTGATATGTTCAAGCGACACAACCCGGAAGATCAGCGGGCCGCCTCATCCCTCCCCTATTCGGTCTTGCTCCAGATGGGGTTTACCTAGCCAGTATGTTACCATACTGCTGGTGCGCTCTTACCGCACCGTTCCACCCTTACCACTTGCGTGGCGGTACACATTTCTGTGGCACTATCCCTAGAGTTGCCTCCGCCGGACGTTATCCGGCATCTTGCCCTACGGAGCTCGGACTTTCCTCTAATGCCAAGCACTAGCGATTGTCTTTCATACTCACTATTTAATTACTATACGCCAAAATACAGGCTATGTCAATATCTAAAAGCAGTCATTTCAGACGATGTCCGTCACTGGCTTACCTTATACCCGCTAGTATGTCGCCAATCGTACCGGCATATTAGCAGGTATAGCACTGTACTTCGTATTATTTCAGCGCATCCCGCAGTTCTTGGACGGCTTCGGCAATATTTTCTTTGCCGACAATGGCGCTAATCATAGCAAAGGAACGGAATCCTTCGTCGTAGAGGCTGCGGATATTGGCCAGGCTGATGCCGCCAATGGTAACGACAGGCAGTGCGAATTGATGCAGGGCAAATTCTTTGGCTTCCTTGGTGACGACTTCGTCGGCGTCTTTTTTGGAAGATGTCGGAAACATAGGGCCAAAACCGACATAATCTGCCCCATCTGCCTGTGCTTCTTTCATTTCTTCTATCGTATTGGTCGATACGCCGATGAAGACATCCGGCCCGGCAAGCTGCCGTACGACATGGGCCGGCGCGTCGTCCTGCCCGACATGAATACCGTCGGCACCGCAGGCAATCGCTAGGTCCGTCGAGTCGTTCATGATAAA
This sequence comes from uncultured Megasphaera sp., assembly GCA_934193515.1. Lineage (GTDB taxonomy): Bacteria > Bacillota > Negativicutes > Veillonellales > Megasphaeraceae > Megasphaera. The sequence goes on from CAKPVJ010000048.1 coordinate 6,784, forward strand.
TGTCGCGCCTTTTTCGTGGCAAAGGCGGGCAATTTCACGGGCTTCTTCATATTTTTCACGCCATGTTTTATGTTTTTCCCGATACTGGATAATCTGAACGCCTGCTGCCAATAATTCCTTGGCTACCGTCACATTGTCCCGTCCCAAAGACAATTCAGCATTGCCCATAATGGCATAGACGGGGTCTTGCAATAATCGCTGTACATGTTCTTCTTTGGTCATGCTATTCGCTCCCTTTTATATATACTGCAGCATATCACGGCTTGTAAGATCGGTCAGGCAGGTAATCTGCCATTGGTGTTCCCGATTGGCTTCTTCCAAGCGGCTGCAAAGACTGCCTACGACGGGTGATTCCGTGCCAAAATGACCGCCGTCAGCAACGACTAAGCCTAATTTGATAGCTTCCTGCGCGTCATGGTATTTCAAATCTCCAGTCAAATACAGCTGTGCCCCGGCTGCTTTGGCTTGTTTCATAAACCCAGCACCACCGCCGCCCAAAAGGGCTACTTTGGAAACTATCGTGTCCGCATCGCCGGCATACGGCAGAACGGTCCGGTTGAGTAGGCGTTTGATTTTCTGCATGACAATACCGGCTGGTTCTGGTGTCGGCCAGTCTCCCACGCGTCCCATGGCATACTGGTGGCCTTTGTTGGCCAGCGGATATATATCGTACGCCGGTTCTTCATACGGATGTGCCGCCAGCATCGCCTGCAGCACCTGAGAAAGCAGGGACTGCGGCACAATCGTTTCAATACGTTCTTCCGGCGTGGTTTCTACGGTGCCAATCGTGCCGATAAACGGATGCGTACCTTCGTGCGGCTTAAACCGGCCTTCGCCTGCGGCAGTAAAGGAACAGTCACTATAATTGCCAATATAGCCGGCGCCGCTTTGCGCCAATGCCTGCCGTACGGCATCGCCATGGCTGGCCGGTACGTATACCGTCAGTTTATACAACGAATCTTCCTGTACCGGAATCAGACCCGTAAGGTGCTGCAGCCCCAACAGCTGCGCCAACACGTCATTGACGCCGCCATCGGCACTGTCGAGGTTGGTATGGGCGCTGTATACGGAAATATGATGAGCCAATAATTTTTGGTACATTTCGCCGTCATACGTATCGGTGCGCAACGTTTTCAAGCCATCAAAAATAACAGGATGATGACTGACAATCAGGTTGACGTTATGGGCCACGGCATAGTCTACGGTTCCCATCATGACATCCAATGTTACCATGACGTTTTCTACGAGTTCATGGGGATTGCCAATCAAAAATCCCGGATTATCCCATGATTCTTTGAGGGATAACGGCGCCCACTGCTTCAATACCCGGACGATTTCTCCTACTGTAGTTGACATTTTTTATCCTCCCAAGATGCGATTTCATCTTCTAATGCTTGAATCTGCTTGGATTTGTCTTCATGGCTTTTGCGCAGGCCCTGGCAAATCCGTGTTTTTTTGTCGATAAGCATAGCTATTTTTCGAGCCAGCAACGGATTTTTTCGCTGCCAGTTGACCGGCCCGATGTCATACAGCCACGAAGGCAGCAAATCTGCTTGGCCCGGAACGGCCCGCATCATTTCATAAAACCGGCCTTCGTCTATAATCAGCGTTTCTTCCTCAATATGCCAGCCCTGCTCGTAAATAAACCGCCGCAGTGCGCCGGCATCACTCTGCGGCTGCAGGATAAGAAACTGCATCTGCCGCCATACGGTTGGGGAAGCCTGTAAAATCTTAACCATCAACGGGCCGCCCATACCGCAAATCACGGCGCCGTCTACTTCACCAGGCGCAAGGCAAGTCAGTCCGTCTCCCAGTCTGCAGTCAATCACGTCAGCTAGTCCCGCACCCTGCACATGGGCTGTCGCAGCCTGCAGCGGACCGGGAACAATATCTGCCGCAACAGCCCGCGGAACGATTCCCTTTTCACATGCGTAGACGGGCAAATACCCATGGTCTGTCCCAATATCGGCAATCGTCTTACCCTGCGGAATCAACGATGCTGCTGCCAGCAGTCGGCCTGTCAAAATCATACACACACATCCTTTATAACGTACTTTCAGCACTTTACAACTTTTACGCAGCCTCGGTAGTTACCGAAACCAGCTTACACAAGGCTTGAACGAAGTCCGTTG
>CAKPVJ010000049.1 GCA_934193515.1 uncultured Megasphaera sp.
CTCCACTCCATAACGCCGGATAGAGGGAAAGAGTTTTCCAAACATGCGAAAGTTACAGAAGCTCTAGATGGTGTAAAATTCTATTTTCCCAAGCCATATCAGCCATGGCAGAGAGGAACCAATGAAAACACAAATGGTCTTTTGAGAGAATATTTTCAAAAGGGAAAGGATATCACGGATATTTCGAATAACTATATTCAAGAGAACAGCAGTTTACAACTTTTTGAATAAATAAATATCGCGTAACCACACTTTGAAGTATAATGAATCTGCTACAAAACACCATTTCAAAGGAGTTACGCGATGAATTCATTATACCTCGAAAATTCGACAATGGGTAGTCTGTTTCGATTCTTTTCTCGATATTTTTCTACAGCTACACGACCAACGCAGTTCTTATTGACCTGGCTGGTCATTGCCCAGCTGGCCTTGCAGTCGTTCCCATCCCTTCGTTTTCTTCACCGGAATTTTTTATCCTCGGTGACACATCGCTGCTTGAACAGTTATTAACGGGCTCTCCGGAATGAAACAGTGACGAGTCGTTCGCTTCGTCTGCAAACAGCAGCGTTGGCTTGCAGCCTGATTCCTGCGGCCTTGCAGAATGAGCCGGTTTTCCTCAGTGTCGATGATACAACGGTACCAAAGTTCGGCAAGAAGTTCGATGCCGTTTCCCTGCTGCATGACCATGCCTGTCATACAGACAAACCCTATGTGAATGGGCATTGCTTCGTCAGTTTGACGCTGAGTGTCCCTATCTTAAGCCAAAAAGAGGGGAAAGCGCCTCTCATTCGCTATCTGGAGATTCCCGTAGGATGCCGAAAAACCTTCTGATCGCTGAATACTTACCGGATTCGCCGTCAAACTGGCATTGAACATATGGTAAATCTGGTGAATCTCGTTCACAGCAGCCTGAAAATGCTGCCGTATTTGGACAAGCATTTTTCCAAGTACAAAAATGCCAGTCCGCAAGAGCTGCGAAGCCATCTAAGCTGGCAAATACAGCGTGAAATTTTTTTGATACTTTGGTCTCTAAGGCCCAAACTGCAAAAAATTCAACGGACTTAGTTCAGGCCTTGTGTAAGCTGGTTTCGGTAACTACCGAGGCTGCGTAAAAGTTGTAAAGTGATGCTATATAATGTATCCTTTTTTATTTTCCTTCAAGCACTCTTTTTGAGTGGATAAAGCAAGAGCCGTATACTGCCCGTCTTTAGCTTATGATGCAGCATCAGCACGTTATGGGCCATGGCAACAAGAATGCTGCTTACCAGTGCGTTTTCTTTTTCTCAACTCAGGAAACGCCGGAAGGATAGATTCGCTTTGATGTCAGCAAAGGCCCCTTCCGACTGAATGGATCGGTTCAGTCGCAGTTGTTTTCCTATCGGTAGTGCTATTGGGCTTCCATTTTTTCCGTTCTTCTTGGAACGTCTTTGAAAGTTCTAATCTTTTCGTTCGCTTTGCTAAGGAAATATGGCTGTGATTACCATGGATGCATGCTTCTTTATAAGGACAACCTTGGCAGTCTTCGCAACTATATTTTGTTTTATTATGATATTTTTGCATATGAAAAAGAGGCCATCACACAATTATGCGCGACAGCCCCCTTGAGCTATACTTGACTTAATATAATAATCATAGTGGACATCACGATGACAGACAACAAAATGTAAAATGAATTGACACACGCAGCGACTTCTATTTTTCCTTTTAATTTGGCTGTATAATAACAAGCCATGCCGGCAATCGGTGCAAACGAGAGTATCATCAACACTTTTTTGATCGCCATATCATAATCTAAGAAGAAATAAATGCCTGCAGCCAGGACGATGGATATGCCAAGCCGCAGTCCTATATTAGTATAAATCATATGCAGATATTTTTTCTTCAATGATAAGCCCAAGGCTACGCCAATCATCAGCATAGATAAAAACGTATTAGCCGATGCTGGAATTTTCAGCCAATCCATCAGCGGTGCCGGCAGCTGTATAGACAGCAGTGAAAGGGTAATCATGCATATATAGGTTAATACCGGAACAGATGAAAAAATAGTCTTGCAAAGCAGTTTGCCCATGTTTTCCCCTTTTTGGCCCTGCACACAGCTGGCAAGTCCATAGGCACCGCCCAGGCACATGAGTGAATTGCCGGCATCAAAGATACATACAATCAGTACGGCCGCACTGTCAAAAAAATACGATACAAACGGTAAGGCAAAGTTCCCAATATTATATCCATTGAGATTAAGCATATAAAAAACTTTTTCTTCCTTGGTCCTGCCTGCACAATACCCTGCGCCGACCAGAATCAGGTTAAAAATAATGGCCAATATACTGATAAGCAGATAATTCGATGCAAAATGAATCCCATTTAAATTGACAATAATCGCTGCCGGCAACGTAATATTAAACACAATGGTGGAAATAGTCGCAAATGCGTCCTGGCCAAAAAGGCCTATCTTTTTCAATGTATATCCGCAAAAAATAAACGAAACTAAAATGGCTGCTTTGGTAATCGTTTCTATCACAGTCCATGCCTCCTTATATACTAAAAACCGCTCTGTTTTCTATCCTGGCCGGATACAGTCAGAGCGGCAATATAGTCGTGACATATAGTATATAAAAAGAGTTTCCTTTCGTCAAGAGTTGCATCTGTATTGTGCAATCGAAAAGACAGACAATCATATATCATACCGGAGAAATAGTCAAAATGATGAATTCCCCCTAGGAAAACTTTTTAACCCATCTTCAAAGCGCATTCAACAGAAGCAGATTCATTATCATTGAAATGAAAAGAATATACAAACTTTTTTTCTGATTCAATTTGCTGTTTTCCGCAGCGTATATGCCATCATACACGTATTGCGAAGATCGTTCCTCTAGGTTTCATTGCCCGCTGCGTTGCGGCGTGCCGGACAGTCGCGGCCGTTTTTAAACCAGCGGCAGGGTTTGCAGCGGTAACAGTGATTGGGTTCTTTCCCCTCCAAAACATGTTTCGTCCATGCCGGGTCAGCCCAATGGCTTCTTCCTACGGCAATCAGGTCCGCATAGCCGTGCGTCAATGCTTGTACCGCATCCTGCCCATACCGGATATTGCCTACGCCGATGACTGGTATCCGGACATGTTGTTTTACCTGCCATGCCGCATAGAGTTTGCTGTCCATCGGAAAATCAGCCGGCACATCGTGATAATTATGCATACCCGTGGATACGCTTATGATATCTGCCCCATGCTGTTCCAAGATTTGAGCGGCCTGCACCAGCGCAGCGATGGTCGGACAGCCCAGGCGGACAGATACCAAAAAGGCAGGGCCGCACGCTTTTTTGACAGCTTCTATGATTTCCCATATATATTGCAGGCGCTTTTCCAGCGTACCGCCATAGGCATCCGTCCGGTCACTGGTTTCTACAATCTGGTTGAGAAAATAGCCGTGTGCAGCATGCAATTCAATACCATCAAAACCAGCTTTCCAGCAGCGAATCGCTCCTTGTACAAAATCACGCTGATATGCCATAAAGGATGACTTCGGTATGGCCGCAATCGTATCTTCTTTCATCATTTTTAAACCAATATTCATGATTTGGATAAGTCCCAAGGTGCCGTTTTGCGTAATCGTCTGGGCCAGCGTATGCAGTCCGGGGATATATGTATCATCCCAAAGCGCAATCGCATCCCGTACATCCGGCATGCAGGTCACATTGCTGCCCTCTACCGTAATAAGTCCTGCTCCTCCTGCAGCATATGCCGCATAGCGTCTGCGCAGCGAATCGTTGATATATCCCTGCGGAATGGACAATGCAATATCTGCCATAGGCGGTACGACAATACGGTTTTTCAACGTATGATTTCCTATCGTTATGGGACTGCAAATACTTTCTGCTGCATTCATCACAATCATCTCCATTTTTACAATTAGACTGCGAACTATGGCTCTTTTTCTATCCCAAAAGAGCTGTTTATGTATAGTATAAAGGAGAACCCCAGTACTCGTCCAGCGTATTTCTATATTTCCCCACCCATATCTTTTTTTGTTATGCATACATTTCCATTAGCCGCCATTTTCTTTTTTCTTTATGCATATTTATGCTGCAACAGCAAACCGTCGCGGCGTTTCTTATTCCCCTGTGGTGTTGACATACGGTTTATTCTTGGTATGATATATTTAGTTTGAATGCAAACTATAAAAAAATACAAATGATTTGTAAAACGGAAAGGATGAACAACACGTATGAAATACCACGCAATTCGCCGTATGCTTTTATTAAGTGTATTAGCCTGCACGATGGCCGGCACCGCACTGGCCGCAGAACCCACCATTCCATTACAGGTAACACCCAGCAAACCGATGGTGCAGCTTGTATCCAACGTCGTTTATGCCCAGGTACCGGACCGCGGCTATCCCAATAAAGCCCTGACAATGGACATTACGATGCCGCTGGACAAAGACACACATCCTGCTATCGTTTATATCAACGGCGGCGGCTTTATCAACGCCAACAAAGACGGATATATTCAACAGCGGACAGAGCTGGCTGAACACGGCTACGTTGTTGCCAGCATTACCTACCGCGTCGCCCCGACGACGACATTTCCCGGTCCGCTGGAAGATGTCAAATCCTCTATTCGTTATCTGCGGGCCCATGCAGCTACGTTTCATATTGACCCGGCACGTATCGGCGTATTAGGCGGTTCAGCCGGCGGCTATCTGGCAGCCATGGCCGGAACCACCAATGGCACGACGCAGTTTGACAAAGGTGATTTTTTGAATGAAAGCAGTGACGTGCAGGCCGTTGTCGATTTGTACGGCGTTTCAGACCTAACTAAAATCGGTGCCGACTATTCACCGGAAATACAAGCAAAACATCGTTCCGAAGGCGCTACAGAGTCCCTATGGGTCAACGGCTCTCCTGTATTCGGCGGAAAATCCGGCGGCTTATCGGCCAATCCGGACGGCGTAAAAGCAGCCAATCCCATGACGTATATTTCTGATAAAACCGCGCCGTTTCTCCTCATGCACGGCGATGCCGATACGCTTGTATCTCCCAGTCAATCCGAGCTTCTCCGTCAAGCCTTAACAGACTATCATATCGAAGCTACCCGCTATCTTGTTCAAGGTGCAGCCCATGGCGGCCCGTATTGGGTACAGCCGGAGGTCATGCAGATTATTATTCAGTTTTTTGACAAGCATTTAAAGAAATAAGGTGTGGCTATGGAACATGCATTTCATCTGTTGCTGCTGGAAAGCTTTTTCCGCAACAACCGTCACGTACAAAAACAAATTACTGCTGCCGGACTCTTTCCGGGACAGCCTAAAATTTTAGAATTTCTCTTGACGCATGACGGTTGTTCACAAAAAGAAATTGGCTTAGGCTGTATACTCGATAAATCATCCGTGACGAGTTTGTTAAAACGGATGGAAAAAACAGGACTCGTGTACAAAGAGCAGGATATACAAGATCAGCGTGCTTCCCACATCTTTCTTACACCGACAGGCAAAGAAAAAGCACGCTGGGTACAGCAAACCATGCAAGCTATCGATCAGCATTCCCTGCAGGGAATCTCCCCAGAAGACCAGCATACCTTTATGCGAATATTTCAAAAAATTATTGACAATCAAAAAAAATGGGATGAATGACAGTGAATCGTCTGCTTCTTCGCTATGCTTTCTTTTTTATCGGCATCCTGAGCAACACATAACTGAATACGGGTACGATGCGCCGCAAATGGCAGTCATATCTTTTTCCATAGTACAATATTGCTTTCTTATAAAATATATTCTTTATATATTTTTGAATCACCTTGGGAAATAGAACGTTTAACCTTGGTTTTATTTTAAAATTTTACAAATTTTTCTTCAAAAAATGTTTGACAAACGGCAATTTTGATGGTAGACTTACGTCAACAACTTGATAGTGTTGCAATGAAGAGAAGAGTACACGAAAGGAATTGTCCCAGAGAGTTCCCATATGGTGAAAGGGAATACAAGGAGATTTGTGGAAGATGGACTCCGAGCAGACTGGTCGAATAGTTAGACCGTCCGGGCGCGCCCGTTACAGTGCTATGGTATTCAAGGCATACAGCCTGCGTACCTGAAGAGGCTTAATTCGTGAGGATTAAGTGAAGTTGGGTGGTATTCACGGTGCTTCCGTCCCTTATATAGGGATGGAAGCCTTTTTTATTACAACTGCTTTCAAGTCAAAATTTTATTTCTATATATTATCTATTATAGGGAGATACTTACTATGAGCACAAACAAAGATTACAAATTCGAAACATTACAGCAGCATGCAGGCCAGGTACCTGATCCAGCAACAGGCGCACGTGCCGTTCCTATTTATCAGACAACATCGTACGTTTTCAAAGATACACAGCAGGCTGAAGACCGCTTCGCTTTGAAAGACCCTGGCTACATTTACAGCCGTTTGACCAACCCGACACAGGATGTATTGGAAAAACGTATTGCTGCTTTGGAAGGCGGTACAGCAGGCTTGGCAACAGCAAGCGGCGCAGCAGCTATTGCTTACTCCATCATCAACATCGCCGGTGCCGGTGATGAAATCATTGCTGCTCCTACATTATACGGCGGCACAGTAGAACTGTTCTCCGAAACGTTCAAACATCTCGGCATTACGACACATTTTGCCGATCCGGATGACCCGTCTTCGTTTGAAAAATTCATCAATGACAAAACAAAAGCAATCTATTTGGAAAGCCTTGGTAACCCTGCCATCAACATTCCTGATTTTGAAGCGATTGCTGAAATCGCACATAAAAACGGCTTGCCGGTGATTGTCGATAACACCTTTGCTACACCGTTCTTGTTCCGTCCGCTTGAACACGGCGCTGACATTGTCGTTCATTCTGCTACGAAATTCATCGGCGGCCATGGCACAACGCTCGGCGGCTTAATCGTAGAAAACGGCAAATTTGACTGGGCTGGTTCCGGCCGCTTCAAAGAATTTGCATCTCCGGATGCATCCTACAACGGCGTAAACTTTGCTACTGATGTTCCGGGTGCCGGTTTTGTTACACGAGTTCGCGCCAAAGCGCTTCGTGACCTCGGCGCATGCATCAGCCCGTTCAACGCATGGCTCCTTATCCAGGGTTTGGAATCCTTGTCCCTGCGCATTGAACGCCACGTATCCAATGCACAGAAAATTGCTGCATTCCTTGAAAATCATCCTAAAGTTGCCAAAGTCAACTATCCGTCCTTGCCATCCTCTCCGTATTATGAATTGGCTAAAAAATACTTCCCGAAAGGAACCGGCTCCATTTTCTCCTTTGAATTGAAAGACGGCTATGCAGCTGCCCGTAAATTCATCGACAGCTCGGATATCTTCTCTGACCTTGCCAATGTCGGCGACTCCAAATCTTTGCTCGTACATCCGGCGTCTACAACACATCAGCAGCTTTCGGAAGAAGCACAGAAAGCATGCGGCATCACACCGGGTACAGTACGTATTTCCGTAGGCTTGGAAAATGTCAATGACCTCTTAGCTGATTTGGAAAACGCTTTAAATCAGATTTAATTCTATTTCACTGTACGTAAAGGAAGACTGCAACTATGCCAATAAAAATCATGGACGGATTATCCGCCAAAGAAAAACTTCATGAAGAAGGTATTTGTACTATTGATAAAGGACAGGCACTGCATCAGGACATTCGGCCGCTGCACATTCTCATCCTCAATCTTATGCCTCTAAAAAAACCGACAGAGTTGCAGCTTCTCCGACTTTTGGGCGATTCTCCCCTGCAAGTAGAAGTAGACTTCTGTCATACGACGAGCCATAAAAGTACGCACACCGATTCATCGTACCTCGAAAAAAATTACTACGTGTTCGATGAAATCAAGGATAATTACTATGACGGCCTGATTATCACAGGCGCACCGGTAGAACAAATTCCGTTTGAAGAGGTCGATTACTGGCCGGAAATGACGACGTATTTGGACTGGGCCAATACACATGCCTTTTCTACGCTCTATTTCTGTTGGGGCGCACAGGCGGCCTTGTATCATTATTACGGTATTGCCAAACGGCTGCTGCCAGCCAAGTTATTTGGTATCTTTGAATATCAACTGACACAAAGTCATCATCCGCTGCTTCGCGGCTTTGATGACCGGTATTTTATTCCGCAATCCCGCCATACGGCGATTGACGATATTCACGTATACAATACACCGCAGCTGGAAATCTTATCCCGTTCTGCCGAAAACGGCATCAACATTATCGGTACGCCTAACCATCGCCGCTTCTTTGTACTGGGACATTTTGAATACGACAGACGAACGTTGGAAACAGAATACCTGCGTGATAAAAACAAAGGTCTGCCTATTGCCGTACCTAAGCATTATTATCCTAATGACAACGATACAAATACGCCAGTCTTTACATGGTGCAGTTATGCCCATCTCTTTTATCATAACTGGTTAAACATTGTCTATCAGGAAACACCGTATAACTTGGCGGACATTCCGGCACTCTCCGTATGTGCTCATTAAAAGATACCCAATCAGAAGGGCTTTGTTGAGCTGACCTCCAATTGTTAGACCAAAAATCTAACAATTGGAGGTCAGCTTTTTTATTGGCGGATTTACAATCTAAGTGCAACAATAACTTGAAATAAAAATGACACATGGATCTCTGCTATAATG
>CAKPVJ010000050.1 GCA_934193515.1 uncultured Megasphaera sp.
GTAAGCCAAAGAAACGACCTCGCACTCTGGCGTTCATTCGATTCTTACATTGTTCAGTTTTCAAAGGTCATCGCCGTTTTGCAACGGCTTATATATTCTAACAAACTCATTTTAGTTTGTCAAGAACTTTTTTAACTTTAAGATTTCTAGTGTCAATGCACTGTTCTGCAATCTCAAAGCTCATTCATTGTATCACATCAATTTCGCTTTGTCAAAACATTTTTTAAACTCTTTAAAATTTAAAACCTACATTCTGATTACTTCCGAAGTCATGCGACATAAAGTATTCTAGCATCAAAAAGAAAAGCTGTCAACATAAAATTGACAGCTTTTTTACAAAAATCTCTATATACCTTTTTATCCTTTGGATAAGCTTTCCAAATCTTTCTGCTTGCTTTCAATACCCAGTCCCATAACAATAGCCGATACAGCGACAAACACAAAGGCAAACATATAAAATACACTGCCAATACTAAATCCGCGGGACAGCATAATTCCTACCAAAATTGGTGCCGCCATGCCGCCAAACCGACCAAAGCCGGCTGCCCAGCCGCTTCCCAGCGCCCGAATAGAAGTCGGATACATTTCCGGCGTGTATGTATACAAAACGCCCCAAGCGCCTAAGTTGAAAAACGACATTACAGCGCCCCACGACATAAGGGCTGCTGCCGTAGTGGAATGGCCAAAGAAATAGCTGGCAATACCACTGCACAGCAAGAAGATCGACAACGTATACTTACGTCCGATTTTATCAACAAGCCAAGCAGCACAATAATAGCCCGGCAGTTGTGCTAATGTCATAATCAATACATATTCAAAGGTTTTTACTACTGTAAATCCTTGTTGAAATACAAGAGACGGCAGCCACATAAAAATACCATAGTAGCTGTAAATAATGCCAAACCATACCAGCCAAAGCATAATCGTTCGTGTCAAAAAGGGCTTGCGCCACAGTGTAGCCACAGAAACCGGTTCGTTAGCAGGCAGGGTTTCCGTTTCTTTATCAAACGGTTTTACCGGTACATTCATCATCGTTTCCAATTTTACGACAATTTGTCTTGCTTCTTCAACACGGCCTTTGGACAGCAGATACCGCACGGATTCCGGCATATGAAGACGAATCAAAAACGTATATAATGCCGGAACAGCGCCGATAACAAACGCAATCCGCCAGCCATATACAGGAATCAGCAAATACGCAATGCAGGCAGCCACAATCCATCCCAAGGCCCAAAAGCTTTCCAATAATACAATAAATCGGCCGCGGACTCGTGCCGGTGCATATTCAGATACCAGTGTTGCCGCGACGGGCAGTTCCCCGCCCAAGCCAAATCCTACCAAAAAGCGAAAAATTAACAGTGACATATAATCCCAGGATATAGCGCATAACCCAGTAGCAATACTATACAATAATACCGTAATCGTAAATACTTTTTTGCGCCCGATATGGTCGGCTATAGTACCGGAAACGACAGCTCCCAATGCCATGCCAATCAAACCAATACTGCCAATCAGCCCCATCTGTCCGGGCGCCAACTGCCATTCTTTAGCTAATACCGGCAAAATAAACGCTATTAAACCCGTATCCATCGAATCAAACAGCCACCCTAAGCCAGTGATTCCCAGCAGTTTATAATGAAATCGTCCTACTGGTAAAGCCTCCAATCGCTCTAAAACCATGTTTTACCCACTCCTTATTTACAGTTGTCTTGACACATATATTTACATTGCTTATTGTACACGCTATAGCAAAAAAAGCAATAGAAAATTTCCGTTTCCCATTGCTTTTTCGTCTATTCCATTTATTTGTATAATACACCCAATGTTTCCAAGGCATCTTGGATAGCAGCCATGTCTTCTGCATTGGCCGTTTCTACCAAATGCGTGTGAATGCCGCCGCTGATACGACTGAGCAATTCTGCTTTCGAGTCACTCATTCGTTTGAGATACTGCTGTATATCCCGCCGTGAATGAAGATTTAGTTTTCCTTCCAGATCGCCGTATACTTCATGCTCGACGACGACATTATGAACAATACCGCCATTATCTACGATAGCTTCCAACTCTTTTTCTACCATTTCCGGTCCATGACAGCATACAAATACCTGCTGCATGCCGCCTTTTTGTTTGGCAATCAGCTGATAACCCCGCGGTGTAGAAATAATATGAATTCCCTGAGCCCGCAGGATAGCCACATCGCCAACGATAATCTGTCGGCTTACATTGCAGCGTTTGGACAAGGCACTTCCCGTAACAGCTCCCTGAGCTTTTTTCAATATATCCATAATCAGCAATCTTCGTTTACTGCTGTCCACGGCTTACACCTCCTTAATATCGTTTTCACTTTCTTATGCAGCCATTCTCCTCTATTGTACCCGATACGCCACAAAATAAAAAGCCCCGGCCGCCATCAGGTCACTTAGAACCATATGCAGCTGGAGCTTTTGTTATGTTATGTCAATTATAAATTAGAGAAATCTAATGTTGCAAAGAGGTCGTCCAATGTTTCTGCACGGCGAATCTGAGTAACACTGCCGTCTTCGTGCAGCAGCAGTTCAGCCGAGCGAAGTTTGCCGTTATAGTTGAAGCCCATAGAATGTCCATGTGCACCAGCATCGTGAATAACTAAAATATCACCATCATTGATTTCAGGAAGAGCCCGATCAATGGCAAATTTATCACAGTTTTCACAAAGAGAGCCGGAAACATCATAAATATGGTCTTTGGGTGCATTTTCTTTACCCAAAACCGTAATGTGATGGTATGCACCATACATGCCCGGACGCATAAGGTTAGCCATGCAGGCATCTACACCGATATATTCTTTCCAAATGTGTTTATGATGAATAGCTGTCGTGACAAGATACCCGTAAGGGCCTGTAATAGCACGGCCGCATTCAAAAGCCATGCGAATATTGCCAAGGCCGGCCGGTACCATGATTTCTTCATAATGAGCCTGAATACCTTTGCTGAGTACATCATAATCAATGAAAGATTGTTCCGGTTTGTACGGAAGGCCGATGCCGCCGCCAAAATCAATAAATTCAACATTAATGCCTACATTTTTCTGTACATCAACAGCCAATTCAAACATCATTTTTGCTGTATTAATTAAGCCATTGACATCCAATTCATTGGAAACAACCATGGTATGCAGGCCAAAATGCTTAACGCCTTTTTCCTTCATCACGCGGAATGCTTCAAAAATCTGTTCCCGCGTCATGCCGTATTTAGCTTCTTCCGGTGTGCCAATGATAGCATTGCCTTCTTTCAGCAACGGACCCGGATTATAGCGGACACAAATCCATTCCGGCAAAGGACCGTATTTTTCCAAATATTCAATCATGGAAATATCATCCAAGTTGACCAACGCGCCCAATTCCATGGCTTTTTTGTATTCCGGATACGGTGTATCATTGGAAGAAAATACGATATCATGACCGGAAATTCCAACTTTTTCACACAATGCCAATTCAGCCATAGAACTGCAGTCAGCACCTACGCCTTCTGCTTTGAGCAGTTTCATCAAATACGGATTCGGCGTCGCTTTGACAGCAAAATATTCTTTAAAATCCGGTGCCCAAGAAAAAGCATGAATCAATTTCCGTACATTATCTACGATTGCTTTTTCATCATAAATATGAAACGGCGTAGGATATTCAGCAATAATCTTTTCGATTTGTTCTTTTGTAAACGGGACAGTTTTTTTATTCATTCTATTCAGCTCCATTTTCTTAAAAAGCATTAAAATTGAAATAGTCTTTCAATTCATTGTTTCTTTACAAAAACTATTATATAATAGGCCTGTATAATTTGTGAAATAGATTATTTTAATTTCATCAATTCGAAATTCAAATCATCGTTTTAGAGAGGATTTTTCCTATGGATACGACGACCCTTCGCACGTTTATTACATTAGCTCAAATCAAAAACTTTACCAAAACAGCACAACAGCTTTTTGTCGCACAGTCTACTGTTACGAATCGTATTCGTGATTTGGAAAATGAATTAGGCGTTTCTCTGTTCATCCGCAATCACAAGCAAGTCGATTTAACGCCACCCGGACAAAAATTTTTGGACTATGCCCAGCAGCTGGTTCATTTGGAGTTGACGGCTTTGCAGGATATTCAGACGGCACCTAAATACACCAAAAAAATTCATATCGGTACGACGAATACGATTTATGAATGCCATCTGCAAAAACGAATCCGAAATTATTTGAAAACCAAACCTTCTGTTTCCCTTTCGGTGACGATCAGTCATACAACGGATATGCTGCACAAACTGCAGGACGGCGCGCTGGATGCGATTTTTTCGTTCAGTGCTTTCTTTCGCGACGGCTTCATTTGCCGCCCGTACCGCACGGATACGCTGGTTTTGGTCTGCCAATCTGCCAATACAACCTATGCCAAGGGGATTTATAAAGAAGACCTGCAAAAAATAGACTACCTGTTTTGTAATTTTGCCCTGCAGGGTCTCTATATTCAAGACCTTTTTCCCCGATATCATCGGTTCCCCATGGAAATTGACAACAGCACTAAATTGCCCCAATACGTCGCGGACGGCATTGGTTATACGTTCCTGCCGTACAGTTTAGTAGAAGACGATTTGACACAAGGAAGACTCCGCGCCATCCCTCTGCTTGATTTTGCCCCGCCTAAAGTAGACAGTTACTACATCACGCGCAATCCCAATACAATTCCCAAGCCGCTCGAATCTTTTTTGCTGCAGTAATTTTTTTTGTTGGGGGATTTACAATCTAAGTGCAACAATAACTTGAAATAAAAATGACACATGGATCTCTGCTATAATGGTGTTTGCAACG
>CAKPVJ010000051.1 GCA_934193515.1 uncultured Megasphaera sp.
TATTTGATTACCCAAGTATGAGGGATAAATTAGATTTGTGCAATAACCGGTTTACACAAACTATTTTACACTCCCTAACTACTGTCGAAAAATTCACTGAAAAATTGGATGTAGGTCAAATTGAAGCGGGAAATACAGGATTAGTCAGCGGCGGCAAGGTATACGAAAAAATAGGCTCGTTGGATGCCAATAAGACGTATAGCTATATCAAAGCAACAAGTAATATATCTGAAAACTTAGAACATTTGGATACAGCCATTGCCAGTGGCAGCATGTTAGATAATCAAACAACCGTCAACAATTATATTCATAAACTGAGTGATGGAGGCAAAGTAGAAGCTGGCAACACGAAACTGGTTACTGGCGGTACCGTATATGAGGCGATGCAAAATGCTTCGTTCTTAGACAATGAAAAGGTAATCAATAATTTTACCAGCAAATTGGTGACAGGTGCTAAAGTAGAAGCTGGCAATACCAAATTGGTTAATGGCGGCATGGTACATCAAGCGGTGCAAGAAGAAGCGGCTGCCCGCGAAAAGGCTGATATGGCGTTGGCAAAAGGAATTAATGACATAGGCCGCCAGATAGGAAGTGTTGACAAACGTATTAATAAAGTCGGTGCCGGCGCTGCTGCGTTAGCAGCACTGCATACCCAAGAATTCGACCCGAATGATAAATGGGATTTTGCTGTAGGCTACGGTCATTACAAGAATGCCAATGCCGGTGCGCTGGGAGCATTCTATAAACCGAATGCCAATATGATTGTATCTGTAGCAAGTACGTTTGGAAATGGAGATCCCATGGTTAATGCAGGTGTATCGTTAAAAATCGGTGCAGGCGGCGAGAAAGAAAAAGTAGTCGTCAAACGGGCCGATTATGATGTACTACAGCAAAAAATCAGCAGACAAGAACAACAACTGGCTTCACAGGAAGAACAAATTAAAGAATTGAGAAACGTAATAGAAGCTATGGCTGTGAAAAAATGATATAAAATATATGTCATATCTAGCAATGTTTTATGAAGCTTGAATGAAAATAAAAGTGAATTATGCTGGCAAAAACCGTCTTTTGAAAAAATGACGGTTTTTGTGTTAGGTAAAAATAATATATAAAGAATAATGTTAAAAAGTTTAAACAATAGTTTAAGGTTAAATATGCATAAAACAATAGTAGTTATGTAAAGTAAACGGATAAAAACATTAAATAATTAAATAAGAAATACGCGAAGGTAATAAATGATAATTTAGGATTATAACTATATAACGATATGGAAAATACAGTGCAGGAGAATGTATTTTAGTTATATAGTAATGTATTTTGGCATGATATAATGCTTGCGGCATCACAAGTAAAACGTTTATTTTCAAAAAGTTCCGTTTTTAAAAGGAAATGTAAGTATATAAGATACCCCGTGTCTTTTTATGAAGAATAACGGATGTTTCATGCCGTGGAATATAAAGCAGGTCTTCTTATACGTTATCATGTATATGACTTACGAGGCTCGTATATAAAATGTGATTAATATGTTGGGAGGTGAATACAAAATACCTGCTTATCAAGGCGTATATGTAATGCCATATTTAGTCGATGAGGAGGTGTATATATGTTACAAATCGCAATTTGCGACAATTGTGAAGAACATATTAAGATAATTCAACATATGGCGCAACAATATTTTAAACGACACAACCATATCGTTTTATGTGAAACATTTACCAATGCATTTGATTTTTTAGATGCTATCGAAAAAAAGCAAAATTATGACATATTTTTTTTAGATGCTCGCATGTCAGGCATTTTGGGTATTGAATTGGCAGCTGAACTTAGGAAACTGCGAATCAAAGCGGAAATTGTTTTGACTTCTACCAACGAAGAATTTGCTATTGAAGCGTTTGCTTTAAATGTAACGTCCTATCTGCTAAAGCCGTTAAACCAAGAGTGTTTTGATCGGGCGATGGATTTAGTAAAGAGTCGTTTATCTGTATTGCATAGTAGAAAAATTGTGTTGAAGCTTAATGGAGGCGGAATTCAAGTCGTTGAAGTGGATGAAATTTGTTATATTGAAAGTAACATGCATAAGCAAAAAGTATATCTGCTGGATGGTTCACATATAGAGATTAGACAGACATTGTTATCTGTACGAAAATTGTTGGATATAAAAGTGCCAGGGCAGTTTGTATCACCCAATAAGGGAATTTTAGTTAATCAGAAAGCAATTCGTGTTATAAAACCGGATTATGTAGAAGTGTCCGGATATTCTGTTTCACTAGCCAAACGAAAATTTCGACAATTTCAAAAAACATATTTTGAGTTTATTTTTGGAGGAGAACAGAGATAGTGACGTAGTGCGAAAAATAAAGGCCAGGTGGTGTGTTTATGAAATGTGTAGTTTGCGGCAAAGAATTTGTACAGACACGAGTGACGCAGCGATATTGCGGCTATGTCTGCAGAAGGTATGCCAATCACCACGGTATCAATGACAATCGGGCAGAAAGCCCAATCCATATACCGGCTATACGAAAATTTTCATGTTTGCGTTGTGGAAAAGAAGTTAGAGTAACGGATAATCGCGATTGCCGAACCAAGTTTTGTTCGCAGCGATGTGAAAAGCTGTATTGGAAACACTCTAAAAATGTTCGTTCTGTATTGGTGCAGCGGGAATTTATATGCCGTGAGTGCGGAAAAGTAGTAAACGTTTCTGATCCCAAAGACAGACGACGTATCTTTTGTTGTGGAGAATGCCGCCGCCACTGGTTTAATGCCAGGCGAAGTGTGATGTATAAAAAATAAATAGAGGAGAGACCGTGATATGAGGATTTTGCAATGTATTTCTGGAGAAAAAAGTTTGTGCTGTAATCGAAAAAATGGTACAGCTGTGCAAACGAAAAAAAGAGTACTAGGGTATTTAATTTTGAGTATGTTGTTATGTAATACAGTTTTCGTACGTGCAGAATACGTGCAGAAGAAGTAAAGATAGTTCAGACAGAAATAATTGAATATCAACAAACTGAAGATAAGAAATATAAAGAATTAGTGAATCCTACTTTAGTCCATAAAAATGCAGATGGAAGTGAAGTTCATTCAGGCAGAGATAAACAATGTGGGCATCTTACTCGTGAGACAGATTTAAGAATAGGGAGCCTCAATAAGACGATTGGTGATTTAACAGACAATGACAGAAAAATATACGACAAAACCATTGAAAAAGTAGAGATGACAACCGGCAAGAATAAAGCAACGTTCTCTATGAAACAGCGTGATAAAAACGCCGTAGAGGGTGGTACGATTATCTACCAAAGCGGCGGCGGGACGGCCGGTGATAATACGTGGGTATCTGTTGGCAATGGCACAACGACCCAAAAATTTAATACAGGTTCTGTCGTTTCAACTACATCCAAAGAAAATGCAAGTTTGAAAGACCTAACTATTAATGGGAAAAAATATTTAGCGGCTGTTTCGATAAATGAGAAAAACTCATTGTCTAGTGTAGACGCACAGGTACAGTCTAAAGCGGAGAAAGCCATTGCCTTAGGAAATCAGGCTCAAGCCAATAATCACAACGATGTTGCGTTAGGCAGTGGTTCCTCTACGGAGAAAGCAGTTGCAACTCATGGTACGACCATTGATGGTGAATACTATGGGTTTGCGGGAACAGAGCCAACATCTACGGTCAGCATTGGCAGCAAAGGAAAAGAACGGACCATTACTAATGTAGCTGCTGGGCGTGTTCAATATGACTCGACCGATGCAATCAATGGCAGCCAGTTGTATGCGACGAATCAGGCTATTGAAACATTAGCTAGGCGAATCAACAAAATAGGCGCTAATGCGGCAGCGATGGCGGCCCTGCATCCGTTGGACTTTGACCCGGATGATAAGTGGGATTTTGCTGCTGGCGTAGGCCGGTATCGCGGTGTACATGCTGTTGCGCTGGGTATTTTTTACAGACCCAATGAAGATACGATGATCAGTGTCAGCGGTAATTTAGGCAGCGGCGATAAGATGGTAAACGCTGGAATTAGCCTGAAAATTGGGCAAGGCAATCATGTGTCTACATCCAGAGTAGCCATGGCTAAAGAAATCAAAGAGCTCCGCAAAGAAATTGCTGAAATGCGTTCTCTTATGCAAGGGGCGTCTGAGGCAGCACCGCATAATACTGTTTCCACACAGATTTTTCCGGACATTCCGGCCAATCATTGGGCCTATGACTATGTAACTGAACTTGCCAAGAAAGGCATTGTAGAAGGGTACGAGGACGGCAAATTCTCTGGCGACCGTACGATGACACGGTATGAATTCGTTGCCTTGTTGTATCGGGCTCTTAAGCGAGGCGAGGTATTGCCAAAATGCATTGTAAAAGAAATTTCTGCTGATTTGCAGTATTTTCAAATTGATGCTGTCGAAAGAGACGACCAAAATCGCCCGGTTATTGAACGAATCCGCGTTGCGAAACCAATGAAAAACATCTAGCATAAACCATATAAATATAAACAAAATCCAAACATAAGCCATAATACAAAGCAAAACCACCAACTGTATGACTATGCCACGTCATACAGCTGGTGGTTTTATACTGCACGGAAAAATAGTTGAAAATTAACGTAAATTGCAAGTTGAATTTGAACACACCTAATCAAGAAACGCTGTCAATAGCATAGACTTCATCGAGAAATGCA
>CAKPVJ010000052.1 GCA_934193515.1 uncultured Megasphaera sp.
TCCGGATCAAAATCCAATGGATGTAATGCTGCCAAAGCCGCAGCACCGGCACCGACTTTGTTGACACGGTTGTCGAGGTTGTTGATGCGCATGCTGTTGTTCGCAACATTTATATTGGTTTCATGCAGCTGGCTGCCGTTTACAGCGTCCTTAGAGTTTTCGCTGAGTTCGCCCGGAGCTACGTTGGTAATATTCTTGCCACCGGCATCAATGCCTTTCTTGGTAACAGACGGACCATTGTTAATTGTCAAACCATTATCGGTAATTGTTGTATCGCCAGCTTTAAAGGTGTTTGCAGCAACACTGTTTACATCCAAATCTTTATTTAAGGTAACCTGAATATTTTTGCCATCAGCTTTAGTAGTGATATTTTTGCCATCACCTTTAATGCCTAAAGTCTCGCTCGGGCTGATTTCAAGAGCATCGCCCTCATCAGCTGCAAAATTAGTCGGTTTGGTTACGGTTTCAATCTTTACAGGATCACCGGTCTGAATATTATTGTCAGTTTCCGGCTGATTAGGCGACGGGGTGATATCAGGATTAGGAACAATGATTCCGGTATCTCCGCCAATTGTTCCACCATCACCGCTAGCAGAAGGTGTAACGGTAGTAGTATCAGTATCAGTCTTCGAACCGATAATATTAGTGCTGATTTTATAGATTGTACCATCATTACCTTTTACAGTTTCGATGACAATGCCATTACCTGCATCAAATTTAATGTTAACATTTTCCATTGCGCGTTTCAGCTGTGCTACGTTAACAGCGTCGGTATCAGCAGAACCTGCTGCCAAGCCGGTAAGCTGACGTGTTACCATATTATCGCCTGTATCATTACCAATGGCAATAGCATGCTGATTGCTTATCCAAGCTACACCCACACTATCACCTCTGCCATATGCATTTGTATCGCCCTGTTCTCTGGTTGTTACTGACATAGTGCCCAATGCAATTCCATGTCTTAAAATTGATTTTGCAGCATTACCTATAGCAATACCTCCATTTGCAGTTTTTTCAACAGTACCACCTACTACTGCAAAAGAACCAGCTGCCAGAGCATTAGAACCATAACCAATAGCAGTTGAATAATTACCTTTTGCAACAGCATAAGCACCAAAGGCAGTTGACGCAGTACCTATAGCTTTACTTGTAATGCCAAAAGCGGTTGATGCATAACCTTCGGCACTACTTTGTTCACCAAAAGCTGTTGATGCTCCACCCAACGCTTTACTAGCAGCACCAAAAGCGGTTGATGCATAACCGTTTGCTTCTACGTAATCAAATTTTCCCCTACCAAGCTGCACGACATCGCCAAATGCAGTTGAATACCTACCACTTGCAATTGCCTGGTTACCCCAAGCAGTAGCTGCTTTTCCTTTCGCAACAGTCCCATGTCCGAACGCAGTAGATTCCTGACCACTTGCTACGGAGTACCACCCCCAAGCTGTTGCCATTTCATTAGCCGCAGCACTGCGCACGCCAAAAGCAGTTGCATAATTGTATTGATGGTTTTCATTAATAGCATAACCTAGCTGTCTGTTAACAAGTTGCCCATTGGAATCCACCGTCTCATTCCACAGCTTATAACCAGTATGGCTATTAGGATCCTTTTGTAATTCATAACCAGCTTTAGTAAATAAACCTAAAGAAATATTGTTAGTTCCTTCCCAAGTAGTTGCGCCCCACTTCATTTTATCACGATCATTCGCAGCAAGTCCGGACCAAGTATGTATAGAGGTATTACCGCCAGCTGCATCTGGGTATCCATCACTAGGCCAATAAGAATCAATGAAGAAAATAGTTTTTACATCAGCTTCACCTTTATTGCCAACAATTGAACCGGAGGTGTCATATTTTGTTCCTTTAATAGTCAGCTGCTGTCCTCCTTCAGTATAAGCATGAGCAATATTCGTATTTACGATATCAAAGCTCGCACAGGTCATAACACCTGTTGCAATCAGCATTGTCAACAGCTTTTTCGTAGAGCAGCTTTTACTGCCATGATTTTTCGCGATTTCCGAAACAACAACGTATGCGTTGCGTGCTTCATTCCAGATTACTTTATATATTTTATTCATATAGATATCCTCCTTCTTTTATATATACTTTTTCAGGTATTATTTCTGTTCATACGAAACTTTCCGGCGTTTGTTAAACCAGCGTTTCCGGCAGTCATCACAGCAAAAGGCCCGGCGCCGGTCTTCGGGGGTCGTAACGATGACGACCTTACCGCATTCCCGACAGGTAAATTCTCGATGCACTACTATCGAAGATACTTTTTTGGAGTGTTTCCAATACAATTTTTCACAATGCTGTGAACAGAATTTAGTACGGCAGTCCCTGCCATCTGTTACCCGTACCCGCTTACCGCACCGCAGACACGTAAATTCCCGTATAATGGGAGCATGGAGAGAGCCTTCCGCACGGTTGTCATTAATTCCATGGTGATTGGCATACCTCCTGCAGGTATATCCACAGTATCGCTGGGTACTGCGGGTTGGCGTAAATTCTTTGCCGCAAACAGCACATTTCATACGGATACTGTCATGCTCCTGTCATTCCATGGCACGTGTGCAGCAGGATGCAACAGATGATAATAGGCAATAAAAGAAGATAGACATGCCAAAAAGGACAGTATATGCCTACACTGTCCTGCTGTATATCTATATGAAACAAAACGCACCCATCCCTGCGTCTGTTTTTTTACATGTATATACTTATAACTCCAAGAATACCCCCCCCCCCGTATGTTGTTTAGCCGTCACATCTCTGTGGACGTGCATCATGGTTGTAAAAATGGTGGTTAAATAAGAAATTACAGGTTGGACAGGATACATGGTTTTCACCTCCTTACGTTTTATGATAATTTTACTATAGCATAATATGGAATGAACAGCAAGATATATAGAATAAAGTGTTGACAATATATACTAAAGTATATAAATAAAAAACTAAGGCTAAGTCGCAACTACAAAAAAATCAAAGAAAAGTGACCCTATATACAGTCGCTCCTCTTTGATTATAGTATGTTAACTCTTTATCATTCTATTAACCTGTTCAAGTCAATGCATGTGTTCTTTCGCTATTCGTTGAATCTCTTCTACAGAATACGATGTAATCTTGGCAATCAAGGTAATATCGATTCCTTCCCGCAGCATACCTAGAATATTTGCTATTTTTTCCTGCTGCGCGCCCAACTTGCGGCCGCGTTCTTCACCACGTTTTTCACCTATCTCTATGCCCTCCTGCTTAGCGTCATCCAAGCCTGAATAGTAATCATGGATTGCTTTTTCCCGCAGCATGTATTTGTAACGCATTGTTTCATCGCTCGTAAAAGCGTTTTCTGCTTTGGCTACGTCTTTCATGACTGTATTGCTCATGGTCAACACCTCCATTTCCTTTTCATCGCAGTTGGAAAAATACGCTGCCCAGGTTCCTAATTTCGTTAATTTCTTGATGTCACTGTACGTAAATTTTTTGATTTCTATAAAGTGCATGGCAAAATGGTCTGTCAGACGCTGTTTTGATAAATCGTTGCAAATATGGTAAATGTTGTGCCATGCCGTTTCCGGCAAATAATCAAAATCCAACAAAATAATCGATATGGTCGGCTTTAGCTGCGTATATTGTTCTTTTTCTTTTAGCTGGGAACCATACAAGCCGGCCCAATAATACAAAAATCGTTCTGATAAATAGGAATGTTTCAGCACTTGTACTTCGATGTCGATTTGTGTTCCCCTGTTCGTCTGGGCCAGGATATCGAGTTTGCTCAACTTTTCGTGTTCAAAATCAGGATCTTGGTCTTTATCCAAAAAGACGACATCTTCGATTTGCGTTTCTTCCTTTTCATACAACACATCGTTTAGAAACTGAATCGTCAAATGCTTGCGCTGTTCGCTGCCCAGCAGATACTTGAAATAAAAGTCATTCATTCGGTTAATCTTGAGGGTATTCATCGCCGCGTTTCTCCTTGTATTGTATCATATTTAGCGTGTCGGCAC
>CAKPVJ010000053.1 GCA_934193515.1 uncultured Megasphaera sp.
CCAGCTATTGCGTTAAGTATGGGAAAAAAGAGGACCGCAACAAAATGAACTAAAAAAGCTCATTTTGTTACAGCCCCACAACTGATGCTTATTTTCGTATTTCCGTATATAAGTGGAACAGTTCCGGTA
Organism: uncultured Megasphaera sp.; assembly: GCA_934193515.1. Classification (GTDB taxonomy): domain Bacteria; phylum Bacillota; class Negativicutes; order Veillonellales; family Megasphaeraceae; genus Megasphaera. Next base: position 130 of record CAKPVJ010000053.1, read on the forward strand.
AAATAATTTTATCCATTCCCACTTTGATCAACTGCGGCAATCCTGGTAAGCAAAATACCAAACACTGATGAATAATACCAGCAGCAGAGCGATACGCCAATGCCTGTACACCGCAGACACGGCGATAAGCAAAATACGTCATCATTTCAGAAAAGCCTCGGATTTCTTTTTCAAACTGCGGCATAATCGTTTCCAATGTCACATCCCGCTTGGGAAGCCCCGTGCCGCCGCTTGTAATAATAACATCGACACTGCATACCCATTCATGTATATGACGATTAATTTCGTCTTTATCGTCTTTTACAATCGCATAATCCACTACTTGATGACCGCTGTTTGCCAAGGCGGACTGAATCATCAAGCCGTTTGTATCATCTGAAAAAGACCGGCTGTTGCTGATTGTCAAGATGGCCGCTCTTAAGGGATGTTCTTCTGTCGTTTTGCCCACAATACTACCTCCTTATACATACGCCACGTATGTCCCTTGCTTTCTTTTCTACTATTGGTATATATTCGACTTTCCTATCAGAAATTCCTACTTGCATTTTATAGAATTCTCCAAATCATACATCTCAATTTATCATAAAGGCGGCTGCAAGTGTTGTAAAATTTTGCCATTCCCGTATAATATAAAAGGTATTTACAGTATCTGACATATCAGCATGTATGATTAGTTTATTTTTAAGCAAAATGGCATCTTGAAAGGAGATTTTGGCTATGCTACGAAAAATTACAGCTCTGCTCGCCATGCTTACGCTCACGGGATCTATGCTGGTTTCAGCTATGTTCTTTGATGACAATCCCCGCTATATTCAAGTCGGCCATGACGACACGACAGAATCCTATATTGACACCAATTCTATTCAGAACGTTCGTTACGACCCGCCATACTACATGATTCGCGCGACTGTCATTACATATGATTATACGACGAATACAGCCACCGGATACGAAAATAATTTTTTCTACAATTTCAAAGGCCAAACTGTAAAAGCACAGACGATTGCTACCTGTGTCTACAATGAAGGCGGCGTGCCTTCTCCTTCCACACCGATTGCAAACCCGGAAGTAAATCTCTGCGACCGCTATTCCGTAAACGGTAAAGCTGCGGACAATGCCTTTTTCAACTGCTACAGCATGACCTTTTATCATACGTTTACCAACTAACAGCTACAGCAATATAATTATAAGACAAAGGATTTGATACGATGGATTCACTACTTCACATTGGCGGTACACTTGTTACGTTATTATTTTTAGGGGCCGTTATTTATTCGCTGACGACCTCCTACCGCAAACGGCAAAAAAAAGCCCAGCAGCAAAAAGACTTGGTATCTAAAAAACACGTCCAAGTAAAAAATCTGCATCAATACGACATAGCACCGCAAAACGGCTATTGTGTCTATCCGCTGCCGCAGGGCGAACAGCTGCAGCGGTATCCGCAGACATTTACCGCTCTGTCTTTGACACTTGCCAACCAACAGCCTTATTCTATTTGTTTAATCGGATTTGCTGAATACGAAAAAGGAGAACTGAAAGATACGCATTATTTCTATGTCCGTCCTCCTGAAAACAAACTGAACCTAAAAGACCATCCCGAATTGACATGGGATATTCTCAGCAAAGCCGACGAGTTCGGAGAATATTGGAATGCCGGCATGAAAGAGTATTTTACAACGCATACACTGGTAGCGCATCATGCATCTTACCTATTGGGTTGTGTAGCGCATGCATTAAAAATTTATGGTATTGACATGCCGCCGGTCCATTTCATCGATACATTGGAAACAGCCAAAAAGCTCTATCACTTTTCTTCCAATCAGCTTGCGCCTGTTTGTCAGGAAATGGGCATTGAACTGGATGAAAAAAATACCTTAAGTGCCGCCGTTGCCACCGGCCAATTTCTGATCAAAGCCAAACAGGAATATCCGATGTATCTTCCCTCTATTCATTATATCCATGCTGCGCCTACGCAGGAGCAGCATCTGGCCAGCATCATCGCTGCAGTAGAACGTGAAGAATGCACACCGGAAGAAATGTTTGCTCCCAACCCAGTAAATCAAACGCTGCTGCAAACTTTACTGGATAAAAAATATATCGAACCAGGCGAAAAAGAAGGCACGTATTACGCCACCAATGAAGGGCTCGATTTTTCAGAATCTGTCAACTAATTCGATAAAAAAGACAATTGTCACAGTTCAGTAACAATTGTCTTTTTTTATTGGCGGATTTACAATCTAAGTGCAACAATAACTTGAAATAAAAATGACACATGGATCTCTGCTATAATGGTGTTTGC